>NZ_CP059404.1:671030-1006545 GCF_014217255.1 Corynebacterium incognita | reverse complement strand
CCCGGCACCTGGCAGCACGTGGCCCCCAACCCAATGGGAGCCGGTCACGCGCATGATTAACGATGCCGCCGTGTGGTGGGAGGGTGACGCGAAACATCTGGACTCGCGCTACACCGGGGTGACTAATCGCCCATCCCAATACATGGGTGGGGTAGTAGGTGCGGCCTCCCGATTCTTTTGGGGTTCGCCAGTGCCGCAAGGACAAACGAATCGTAAGGTTCACTTACCGATCGCGGCAGATATTGCGGCGACGGCGGCGACGTTGTTGTTCGAGACCCCGCCAACGTTCTCGTGTGAAGATGAGCACCAGGCCGGCCGTCTCGATGCCTTGTTCAATAACGACATGTTCCCCGCTGACCTGCTAGTCATGGGAGAATCTCTATCCGCGTTGGGCGGTGCGTTCGGGCGCGTCATGTGGGATACGGAAATTGCTGATGAGCCATGGATTGAGTTTGTTGATGCTGATTCCGCGTTCCCGGAATTTAGCTACGGCCGCCTAGTAGCCGTTACATTCCATGAAGAACTCGCAGCCCTGGATGATAAACACACGTGGCGACTGTTGTCGCGCTACACCGCCGGTCGAATCGAATACGGCCTATACGAGGGCACCGTAGATAACGTGGGTAAACCTAAGCCTCTCACCGACCACCCGGCCACCCAAGCCTTAGCAAACATCGTCGATAGTAACAGTGGGGTGGAATCCCACACCTCCGGCATCGCAGCCGTCTACATCCCCAACGTCCGCCCCGTAGTCGAATTCCGCAAATATGGCCAACTACGCCACATCGGCCGCCCAGACCTCTCACCAGACCTGTACGGCCTATTCGACCTACTCGACGAAACCTGGTCAGACATCCGCCGTGAAATGAAGCTCGGTAAAGCCCGCGCCACCGTCCCCGAGTCTTGGTTGAAAACCAACGGCCTGGGCCAGGGTAAAACGTTTGATGTGGATCGTGAATTCTACGACGGTATGAACATCCCACCGACTGATGGTTCAGCGCAGGCTCATCTGTTTCAACCGTCGCTGCGTTTTGATAAGTACCTGCAACTTGCGGATGCGACCGTCCTGGAAATCCTACGCCGCGCCAACTACTCACCGGCAACGTTCGGTATCACCAACCAGGGTGCGCAAAAGACCGCAAGGGAAATCGACTCCGAGTACAAAGCCAGCCTGCAAACTTGGAAAGCGAAAAGCCGCTACGTGCGCGCCGGATTATCCCAACTGGCTGTTGCCGCGCTGGAAGTTGATGCGTGGCTCAACGGCCACCCCGCCCCCGCGGATAAGGTCACGATCACAATGGAACCCCCGGTGCAAGAAACGATGCTGGACAAGGCACAAACCATCCAGGCGTTGGATGCTGCACGGGCCATCTCCACTGAACGTAAGGTGGCGTCACTGTACCCGGATATGTCGCAAGCAGACCAAGACACCGAGGTGCAGCGCATCAAAGCAGAACAGGCTGGTGTACTTGACCCCCTCGGTAATCTTGACCCAGACGAACCATTCGAAATGGACTAACCCTTGGTATTCGACGCGGCGAAAGTTAGCGGGCTAGAAACCACAATTGTGGACATCTACGCCCGCGCTGAGCTGTACCTCATTCAAATTATCCGTGACGCGCTCATAGCCGCAGGGGAATCACCAACCTGGGCTGAGGCCCAACTATTAGCTATTAGACAGCAACAAGGGCGCATCCAAGGCCTGGCAGCAACATTGCAGAAGCAAGCCCCTGCGCTATACCAGGATGTGGTGGCAAGGGCGTTTCTACGCGGCCAGATTGAAGCAGAAAAAGAAATACTGACCCTCCCCACAATCGAATCAGCCAACAGCCTAATCAACGACACTGCCGTGTATGCCATAGCTGGTGAACAAGTGGGCATCATGTCCGAGGTGCATAAGAGCATCCTGCGCCGCACGGATGACATTTGGCGGGCAATCACAGCAGAAGCAACCGGAATGGCACTCACTGGAACAATGACCACGTTTGATGCCGCACAGCGCGCATTCACCCGGATGGCTAGGGACGGCATGGGGTTTTATCGTGACGCAGCAGGCCGCAAATGGGGACTGGACACCTACGCGGAAATGGCCATCCGTCATGCCACGAACCAGGCCATGCGAGTAGGACACACTGAAACCTACCTCCAACACGGTATCGACCTGGTGGTGATCAGTTCCCATAAGAACCCGGCCCCACAATGCGCGCCCTACGAGCGCAAAGTGATTAGCCTGACGGGAAAATTCCCCGCCGGAACCCACCGCATCGGCGACAACATCGTAGACGTCAAAGCCACCATGCGTGACGCGGAAGCCAGCGGCCTACACCACCCCAATTGCCGACACCATCATTCTGCGTACATTCCCGGCTACACCAACCTGCAACCCGTCACCCCACCCGATGATGACCACGCAGGCTACAAGGCGACGCAGAAACAGCGCTACTACGAACGCCAAATCCGCGCCTCCAAACGCATGGAAGCCGCCGCAATCAACGACAAGGACATCAAGGCAGCACGCCAACGTACCCGCACCTATCAGGCGAAGCTGCGGGACCACATCGCAGAACACGACCTGCCACGCCGCCGTCACCGCGAACAAATGCGCACTCCTAAGCATCCAACACCACGAGGTGGAGGTACATCACTTACCCAACGATTAGACCCCGTGACCATCCCAACACCGGCCACGCCAGTCGCACCAACCCCGGTGGAACCACGCCGTCGTGGCAGACGCGCCGGGCAAGGCGGTCTATCCGTCGCCGACATTATGAAGCAGAATGATGCCCCAGTAGCGAATGTGGTTGCATCGAAAGCATCTGTCAGTGAATGTGCCAACATTCCAGATCTTCCAGCGCCACGGCTCAAAGAAACCACCACGAAAACATTGGCTTCATTGCCAAAAACAGCCGACAAATCATGGAACGCCATTACCAAGCAAGCCAACGGCGAAGCCCGGTACAACTGCATTCGCGTAGCTAGCGCCGTGGAAATGCGCCGCCGTGGCTACGATGTCACGGCAGGAAATTCCACGTTCCGCCCTGACTCACGCGCCAATCAAGACCTGGTGGCATCAACTCACAAGGCTCGCCGCGACCTAGAACGAAACCCTGCTCGTCCTACGACAGCCGATATTGCCATTGGTGCATGGAAAACCAAAGACGGCCAACGTCGAATCTTGGTGGGAGCACCCGAGGCTAAAAAGGGAATTCGATACGGGAAAAACGGAGCGACCGTCAAAATGTTTGAGGATGAAATGCCGGATGGTGCCAGCGGATTCGCAGTATGTAAATGGAAGAAAGATAACGCTGGGCACATTTGGAACTGGGAAAAACAAGATGGCAAAATTCGATTCTTTGAAGCACAGACGCGTCGAGGCTTCATTGACAATGATGACTATCTGCCATTTGCATCGGCGGGTACGCTGAGGATGGTTCGAGTTGACGATCTAGTGCCCACAGATGACGTTCTGAAAGTCATCGATATTGACAATACGTAGAGGTAGTGATGATTACTTTCGGTGAAGCGCAGCGCCTTGTTGAATCGCTTGATGACGTGCAGATTGAGCACGAGGCAGTGGGTTATGGGGACGAAATAATAGTGACGGAGAAAATATCGGATGACGGTTGGCTTGACCCCATGAAGTATTTAATCAATGTGGATACCCAGGCGGTTCGACACCTGGGTTCGTCTCCATTTGATTGGCCACAGTGGTACGCCGATGACAAGGAAGAACGGGTCACCTTAACGTAAGCGGCAGCCTACGGATAGCATGTGCCCGCTAGTTCACCATTGATCGCCGCCCGCGCTGACTCTAGCTTGCCCAACCGACCCACATATTCCGTCGGAACCTCAAACGACGCCGTTAAATAGTCACTACCCAACCCGATAGGCACTTCCTCTTCCTCGGTGGACGGGAACACCTGAATATAGGTGTTAAACGACCCGGCCGCGTTGCTCTCCATGATGACGTGGCCATTCTCAAATTCCAGCTTGTAGGAGTAGGAATTATCCGCATTTGAACTAGGAGCTACCCAGAATGTGGCCTCGCGGCCCTCAATGTTGAAGTTCTTGACCGTCATGGCCCCACTGG
This sequence comes from Corynebacterium incognita, assembly GCF_014217255.1. Classification (NCBI taxonomy): domain Bacteria; kingdom Bacillati; phylum Actinomycetota; class Actinomycetes; order Mycobacteriales; family Corynebacteriaceae; genus Corynebacterium; species Corynebacterium incognitum. Next base: position 1,002,455 of record NZ_CP059404.1, on the reverse strand, counting down.
ATGTTTGGATGATGCGTTCTTCACATGTCCAGGCATTATCGGGTGGTAGTTGCTCGGAAACATCAATGCCTAGTTCGGTGGTTGTGTTGAACTCGACTGTTTCCGGGGTGGCGGGGGATGCTTGGTTTGTCGCGGTGTCCGTGGTGCCACAGCCGGATACCATGACTGTTGCTGCGCATATGCTGGCAAAAACCTGTTTTCTCATAAGTAAGAATCTAGTCCGCCAACACTTACCGCGCTGGACAACGCACCACAATGCTCAACCTACAGGGGTAAAACCAACCCCCAACACTAGGAGCAACAGGTGCAAGACACCAGCCAGGAACAAAGCCAGGAGCAAACCCAGGCAGGCCAGGAGCCAACCCCAACCCCCAACGACATCGCGCCAACCCAGCCAGAACCAACCAACCAGGCTGAGCCAGTACAGGCAGAATCCGTAGACCAACTCCCGGACTGGGCACAACAGGAAATCCGCAAAGCCCGCGAAGAAGCCGCAAAATACCGCACTAAGGCTAAGAGCGCAGCCGAAGAAGTGCAGAATAAGGCGCAAGCTGAGCGCGACCAACTCATTCAACAGATCGGCAAGCAACTGGGATTGGTGGAGGATGACACCTCAGACCCCGAAAAGCTACTCACCGCCGCGCAGGAACAAGCCAAGGCAGCGGCCGAAGAGCGCGACAAGATGGCTCAACAGCTCGCGTCGTATCGCCGTGACGCAGCCGTGCGGGGCGTGATCGGAAACGTTGACGGCAAGGTTGATGCAGACCTGCTTACCGCCGTCCTTAATTCGGACAACGCCTACGCCGCGCTAGATGTAAATGCAGATGATTTTGATGCCCAGGTGGCGCAAATCGTCACCCAGAAACTCGAAGCCCACCCGAACCTAATCCAGGCGATTCACAAGGCATCCGGCGTGGACACATCCAACACCAACCGAGGAAACCAAGCAATCACCATGGCCGATTTGCAGAAGATGACCTCAAAGGAAATCTACGAAGCGCAAAAAGCCGGGAAGCTTAACCACCTCTACACCAATTAGGAGACCCTATGTCTGTCGAATCCTTTAAGCCGATCCTTTGGGCCGCAGCCCTTGACGCACCGTTTCAGGATGCGCTCGTCTACTCTCAGACTGGTGTGGCAAACGCCCGTTTCCAGCCGGTACTGGAAAACTCCGGCAAGTCTGTCAAGATTAACCGCCTTGGCGCAGTCCAGACCCGAAAGTACGTCCAGGGTGAGGCAATCACCTACGACACCCTGTCTACCGAATCCACCGAGATGGTCATGGACCAGCAAGAGTACTACGCCTTCCTCGTTGAGGATATTGACCGTGCTCAGGCTGCTGGTGACTTCCAGAACGAGTCCACCCGCCAGCATGCTTACGCCATGGCGGCAAAGGTAGAGGCCCACACCGCCAGTGTCCTTAAGGATGGTGCGAAGACCAAGCTGGGCACCAAGGCTGTGTTTGATGGTGCGGATTTCTTCCGCCCTGCTGAGGGGCAGATGACCGCGTGGGATGTGCTGCGTGAGTTCTCTAAGCAGCTGAATAAGAACTCTGCCCCGTCCCTTGACCGTTGGGTTGTTGTCGGCCCGAATATGGCTGCTGCGCTGCTTGCAGACCGTCGTTTCACTGAGGCTGACAAGGCTGGTACTGACGTTATTCTGCGTAACGGTCAGATTGGTTCTATCCCGACTCTGGGCTTTACCGTGTACACCTCTAATCAGGTTCCGTTGACCGCTGGACGTGAGACGACTATTGGCGGCGCGCCGAATGCTCTGGATTTTGCGTCCCAGCTTCAGACTGCTGAGGCGTTCCGTCACCCGGATCACTTTGCTGATGCTTTCCGTGGCCTGCAAGCGTGGGGTTCCACACTGGCTTACCCAGAGTCTGTGGTGACTCTGGAAGCTGATGTGAAGCCGGGCACGCTTGGTTCTGCACCTGCTGGTGCTGATACCCCTTTAGGCCAGTAGCGCCGGGTGAGGACACCGTGCCGGGTGACGATACGTTCCCTGGTGTCTAGTTGAGAGCGGGGTGTGGGATATAGTCCCCGCCCCGCTTTCATCGTTTCTAGGAGAAAAAGATGCTTATTTTTGCGCAGCCTGCGGATGTTGAAGCGTGGGCTGGTGTCCCGTTGGACGATGAAGCCCAGACGGTTCTGTTGATTCGGCGTGCTAGTGCGTGGGTGCAGCACGCGGTGCGGGCGGCGCGGTTTGCGATCACCCCGGCGGGTTTACCTGCCGATGATGGGGTGATGGATGCTTTGCGTGAAGCGACGTGCGAGCAAGTAGTGACGTGGCAAGAAAACGGTATTAACCCGTGGGAGATCGCCACTACTAGGCCTGTGGTTGAGTCATCGTCGATTGGTGATGCGAATGTTAACTATGACACGTCTAGTGGTGCGTCGGCGGCTCAAGCGAAAGATGAGGCGGCGAACAGGTTGTGTGACGCGGCGTGGCTAATTTTGGATAACGCTGGGTTGATTGGGGGTTACCCGTGGGCGCAGTAGAGGATATGCAGGATACTTGGTTCAAACATGAATGTGTTTTGCGGCGGGGCGTGGGTGCGTCACCTTACGGGCATTCGGAGGGCACGCCCGTGCCGTTTAAAGGATTCGTAAGGCAGAAAGTCAACCGCATCATGGGCACCGAGGGTGAACAAACCACCACGGACACCATTGTGTATTGCCCGCTTGGGTTGGAAGTCGAACGCGGCGACCAAGTAGAACTACCCGCCCCGTTTGAAACAGGGCCGTGGGAAGTCACCGAGCGCACCGCCCACGACGGGGCCGGGAATCAAACACCAGACCACCAGCGCCTTATGTTGACGATCCCCGCTGATTCCAGTGCGGGGCCGGGGGTGACTAGCCCGTATGGCTGATTTAGATTGGCGGGGCCAGCGAGTCATTCGCAACATTGAGAAAGCAGCGGAAATGGCCGCACGCGCCGGGGCTGAACTCGTACTCGATGAAGCAAGGCAGCGTGCCCCCGTGGAAACCGGAACATTGCGCGGCGACTCCAAAGTGACTGTTGACGGCACACAGGCCGCCGTCGCATTCGGCCTAGGCCCCTCCAAAGCCTACGCACGCCGCCAACACGAGGAAGTCGGCTGGCAGCACCAAGACGGCCAAGCCAAATACCTAGAGACCGCACTGTTGGATAAACAAGGCGATGTGAAGCGCCTTATCGCAGATGAAATGAGGAAAGCACTATGACCGCCCCCGCCTACGGGAACCTCACCACCGACCTAGCGGAACACCTAGCAAACCTCGGATTCGGCCAATGGAACCCCAACGGCATTTACAAATCATTCGCACCCCCGGCCATCTACCTAGGCATCATCCCCGATGAAGCCGGCCCATCAATCGCGCTTAACATCTACCACCACTCCACCACGAACGGGAGGGACACAGGCACCCCTGAAATCCGGGTACAGATCCGCATCAAAGGAAGCCGCGACCCCCGCCTAGCCCAATGGGTAGGCAACGACATCTACACAGCTTTGCACGAGCAAACAGACTATGAGCTGGACAACGGCACCCGCGTTCTACTTTCGCAGCGTGTCCTCACACACGAGGAACGCGACCCCAACCTGGTCTGGCACCGGGTTGATTCATACGCATTCACAGTCAACCCTAGCTAGGAGACTCACATCATGGTAGCTAAGGCACCATCTTCCTTTGACCTTAATTCCACCCTGGCCCGCGACTGGGCCTTGCAGGTAAACCAGGGCACCATCGAGGCCCCCAAGTGGACTTTCGTACGCGGCCTGTCCCAGTTCGCACCACAGTCCACCCCCACCATGCAAGACGACACCGACATCGACAATGAGGGCTACAAGTCCCAGATTGCCACCGCACTTGAGATGAGCTTCAAGGGTGAGGGCAAGCGCAAGGGCGAAAAGTCCGCCGGTACGTTCACCCAAGACCCAGGCCAGGCATTCCTGCGCGAAAAGGGCCGCAAGATGGGTCTGGAAAACGTGGTGCAGGCACGCTGCTGGCGCACCGATGGCGTGCAAGAAGGCTACGAATCCTATTTCTCCGTTGAGTGGGAGGATCAGGCCGGTGGCAACGAGGATCTGGATACGTTCCAGTTCACGATGATGTCCCGTGGTAAGCCGCTGCGCATTAAGCCAGTTGAGACCGCTGACGGGGCTTCCGTCCCGGATGACGATGTAGACCTTGACGGCACCACTATGGATGGCACTGACCCTTTAGCGTAACCGCACCGGGGGCTGGAACAGTTCCAGGTGCGGACACATACCCAGGAGCCTAGAAAGGAATAGAGCATGGCTGCGAAGGTTTGGAAAGATGGAAAAGAGGGCGGCACTCCGATTACGGCTGCTGAGCTGAATCGCATGGAGAATGCGATTGAAGCGAAAGCTCAGCAAGGCCCAGAAGGCCCAGAAGGCCCAGAAGGCCCAGCGGGTCCGAAAGGCGATACTGGCCCTAGAGGTGCTACCGGCCCAGCTGGTAAAGATGCTGAACCTTACGATGACACTGAACTGCGGAAACTGATCACTGAATTGGCTGCACGAGTGGATACTTTGGAAGCAGGAAGCGCTTAACCCTCGGACAACGAGTAACCGGGTACATCATGCGATGTGACCCGGTTATTTCTACGTCTAGGAGACACAAACAATGCGTGACCTACGCGATTTCTACGACCCCCACCTGTACTTGCCAATCAACGGCAAGACCTACACCGTTAAGGCCCCAACCGCTGAGCTAGGTTTGCGGATCAAGCGTCATACCGTTGACCCGGATTCTGACCCATCGCAGGAAATTAGGTTCATCGCCGAGCTGTTGGGCGCAACTTACGATGAAGATACGGACACTATGGCCGGTGGCCTGTGGGATGAGCTTAACGCCGATGGTGTGCCGTACACGGAGATTCTGCACGTCGGCAACACCGCGATGGCTCACTATGGTGTGTCCCCTGAGTTCGGTGAAATGTGGTGGGAGACCCGCTTGGGAAAAGAACATCTACCGCTGCTACCGGAAGCGATGGAGCAGTGGGAGCTGGAGAAACAACAAGCAGCGAAGAAAACATCCCGGAAGAAAACCACCTCTTAGATTCCGCATATGGGCCATACGACCCAAGGCCGGGGGCATACGGGGATGATGACCCCGGCGGCGGGCCGTACAACCCAGAAACCGGAATCCGTGACTGGTACGCCACACCAGCGGATAAGCCAATGACCCCGGTGGGCGTGCAATCCGTCACCTGGGCACAACTACTCGACAATTGGGCCGCGATTGAATGCGACCTCCACCAACTATTCGGCATCGACGTGGAATCCGGGATACTCACCCAGCGCACATGGCGATGGCTCAACACTCGAATCTTTGACCTGATTAACCAACCCACGCGGCTACGCACAGCACTAAACCTGACATCTGAACAAACCGCAAGGTAGGAACACATATGGCACTCGAAGTAGGTACACTCAACGCCCGCGTCACAGTAGATACGGCGGGTGTCGCATCCTCCCTGGGCAAGGTCAAGCGCGACCTGACAGATGTCAAGAAATCCGCCGACCAGGTAAGCCGCACTAAGCTTAACGTCACCCCTGTGGGCACAGGCGCGGTGGGCAAGGCCTCCCGTGAAGCCCGTAGCCTGGGTACGGCGTTGGAGGGGGCGGGGCGCGCCGGGCGTGGCGTGCAGTTTAACCCACAGGTAGCCAATGAGCTTGATAAGGCGACCAAGACGGGCATTAGTCTGCGTGACGTGCTCGGCTCCATGTCGAGTGTGGCGGGCATGGTTGGTTTGGGGGCCGCTGTTGGTGGAGTTAGTGCAGCGTTTAACGACATGCTGCAAACCGGCATGGTGTACCGCAAAGAGTTGAACACGATGTCGGCGGTATCCGGTGCGACCGCTGAGCAAATGAACCAGATCAGCCAAGCGGCAAAGCAACTGGGTAATGATAATGACCTGGCCGCAACATCCGCCGGTGACGCGGCTGCCGCGATGACGGAACTGGCCAAAGGTGGCTTCACAGTAGACCAAGCCATCGGCGCAGCCAAAGGCACGTTGCAGCTTGCAGCCGCCGCGCAAGTAGACGCCGCAACCGCCGCAACCATCCAATCCCAAGCATTGCAGGCATTTAGCCTTGATGCGTCGAATGCTGCACGGGTGTCGGACATCCTCGCAGGTGCGGCTAACGCATCATCTGCGGAGATGACCGGCATCGCACAAGGTATGCAGCAAGCTGGTACTGTCGCTAACCAATTCGGCTTGAGCGTTGATGACACGGCGACCTCCCTGGCAATGATGGCTAACGCCGGTATCCAAGGCTCCGATGCCGGTACGCTACTTAAAACCGCCCTTTTGTCGTTGACTGATCAAGGAAAACCAGCACAAGCAGCAATCGACGAACTTGGCCTGTCCATTTATGACGCCAACGGCAAATTCGTAGGCATGCAATCGCTCATGGAACAGTTGCAAGATGCATCTGAATCCATGACCGCCGAGCAATACCAAGCAGCTACCGCCACCCTGTTCGGCTCCGACGCTATGCGACTGGCGGGTATCGCAGCGCAACAAGGCGGGGAAGGCTTCGACAAACTACGCGGCGCAGTGACCCGGCAAGGCCAAGCCGCCGAAGTCGCCGCAGCCCAAACACAAGGCCTACCCGGTGCGATTGGTCGTGTCGAAAACGCGTGGGAGACCGCGTCGACCACGATTTTTGAAAAATCCGAGGGTGTCATCGTTAAAGCCCTAGACGGTGTAACTGCCGGTATCGAAGCGGTTGGTGGCGCGATCAGTGGTGAGGGATTCACCGGCGGTGCAGCCGTGGTGGAAAACCTGGCCGGCCAAGTCAAGCTGTTGGCTAGTGGGGCTAAAGATGCAGGCGACGCTACCACTGGGGCGTTGGTGCCCGGCGCTACGGATATGGCTAGTGCTATGGGGCAGGCTGGTAAGGCTGTTGGTGCTGTAGATGAGGCCCTGTCTGGGTGGGCGGCACCGTTGGCGGCGGCAGGGATTGTAGGCCTGGCTGCGAATATGTCCGGGTTGACGGGCAAGATGAACGCGGGTTCGCAGTCTGTGATGCGCTTTGGCCAAGAGATGCGGGTGCAGCAAGCGTTGGCGGCGAAGTATGGCCAGAATCTGGGCATGGCGGGGTCTGCGATGGCTGTAATGCGTTCGCGGTCTGTGGCGTTGGATGCTGCGATGACTAAGGCTAGTGCGGCGTATATGCGTTCGTCGGCGGGGTTGCGTGTTGTGGCTTCGTCTCACCAGGCGGCGGCGCGTGCTTCGCGTGCGCAGGCCATGGCGACCTCTAGTGGGTTTATGGCGGCGGATAGGATTATTGCGCAGGCTGGGCATGGTTTTGTGGCTACGACGGCCCGGATGGGCGCGTCGGCTAAGGGCCTTGCTGGTGGTGGTTTGTCGCTGCTGAAGTCATCGTTGGGTGGTGTGAAAGCCGCTGCTGGTGGACTCATGGGGGCGTTGGGTGGCCCGTGGGGAATCGCGATCATGGGCGCGTCAGCTGCGATTGGGTTCCTTGTTCAGAAAAACCAAGAGGCAAAAGAGGCCGCAGAAAAGCACGCCAAGTTGCAACGCGACCTCAAAGACACCCTGGATAAGACCACTGGCGCTATCACTGAGCAAACCGGTGCGCTCATCGAAAATCAGTTAGCTGAAAGTGGCGCGCTGGATAAGGCCAAGGAACTGAATCTTTCGTCTCAAACGATGATTGATTCGGCGCTGGGTAATGCTGACGCCCAAGCTCGTGTTAAGGCCGCAACTGATGGGGCGTTGAAGTCTGCCATTGAGTCCACGTCTGCGTGGGAACGCGTTGGCGGGGCCTTGGAAGCGGCGGGCTATACGTCCTTGGATCTGGCTGATGCTATGGGCGGCAATAGGGAAAAGATGGCGCAGCTTACTGAGGTAACGGGCTTTATGCACAAAGAAACCCGTGAATTGGAAAATGCTGTAGCTGGCACCCGAGGTAAGTACGGTGAGCTGATCGATTCGGTTAACGGCGCAAATGATGCACTGGCTGACGCGTCGTCTGAACAGATGCAAATTAAGCTGGAGGCATTGCAAGTTTCTGCCAAGCAAACCAAAGGCGTGATGGATGCGCTCGGTGATGCTGTCTACAAAATCGAGGATGACAAGACCATCTCTGTGTCAGCGGATGCAGTGACGGAAGAGACCCGGCTCAAGATGGAGAAACTTGGTGTCAAGGTGTCTGAGCCGATGAATGGCCGGGTATCTATCACCATGGAAAAGGGGGCTGATATTCCGGCTTTGTTGGATCAGATTGGCATCAAGCTGCAACAGACCCCGAACGGCTATATTCGCGTCAATTCGGATGACATCAATAAAGCCAAGTCCGACTTGGATGCAATGAATCTCAAGACGATGACGCTTAAAGATGGTTCGCTTGCCATTAATACGAACGCCCCGGAAGTTCTAGAACGATTGGTTCAATTGGGGTTGGCAAAGAAAGACCATAGTGGCAAGGTCACGATTGATTGGTCGTCTATCCAGAACAGCACTAGCCGGATGGATGCTCTACGCGGCAACGTCGAAAACGGCGCTAAGGGGCACGCCAACGTCACTGATAACACGGGCAAGACGAACGAGAATGTAAACAACATGCGCGGTAACGTCCAAGCCGGTGCGAAAGGTCACGTTAGCATTTCTGACAACGCGGAAGCGACGCGTAGCCATATTAAGTCCACGTTGTCGGCTGAGAATACGAATACGTTTTCTGACCATGTTATTAACATCACCCGCAAGATTCGGGACATCTTTACGCGTGAGAATGCCGACGGTAACTATTATCCAACGGTGCAGGCGTTTGCAGATGGCGGTGATACTGGTGTGCAGCGTGCTGTGGAGCGCCGTATGCGCGGTGGGGCTGAACCAGCTCATACTGCACACATTGCACCGGCTGGTGCATACCGTGTGTTTGCGGAGAATGAAACCGGGGGCGAAGCCTACATCCCATTGGCTGAGTCTAAGCGTGGACGCTCCGAAAAGATTTTGGCGCAAGTCGCCAACAAATTCGGCTACCAACTCATGGACGCTAACGGCCAAGTGCAAGCATTTGCCAGTGGTGGTGTGGTGGACTCAATTACTGGTTTGGTGCAACGCCACTTCCCAGGCATGACGATCACCTCCACCTACCGGAATACGAATGACCTGCACGGCCAGGGCAAAGCCGTAGACGTGTCCAACGGGTTCGACACCACGCCGGAAATGCAGGCATTGGCGCGCTGGTTCTACAAGAACTTCAAAAACCAGTTGGCTGAGCTGATCCACTATCCGCTGAATGGTTGGAAGAACGTGGATGAGGGCAAGGATTTTGATTTCGGTGAACCAACCAATTCCCAGCACCGTAATCACGTACACATCGCCGCCCACCAACCATTGGCGGCACCAGCCCCCAAACTAGGCAAAGAGGGACTAGACGATTACAAAGACCTCGACGGGGCTGTAGGGGGCAAGAAACCTAAGCCCACCCCACCACGCGCTACATCCACCGAAAACGCCACCATGGGCGCTATTGACGCTGGCACCGCCGCCGTCCAACAGCGTGAGATTAATGGCGGTAAAGGCACCCTACTGGAAGATGGATCATTCCTGGAACTCATGGCCTCCCTGTATTCGGTGCATACCGGTAAGCCCGTCGCCGATGACATCGTGTCATGGGGCCAGGTTGTGGGCCTGCATTCTAAGGCGGTTGATGATGGTCAAGTCGCGGAAGTGGCACAGGCTGCGCAGGAAACCGCGAAGTCCAGCAAACAGTTGGGTGATGTTGCTAAGCAACTCAAAGCAGGCGGCCACGATGATTTGGCGGGTGTGCTCGCACCGACGGATAGCCTGCCAAAGGTAGATGGTAATTCCGGTAACCGTTACGCGGATGCGATTATTCGTGAGGGCCGCCGCCGGGGTATTACCGACCGGGGCATCAAGATTGCTTTGGCTACCGCCCTGGTGGAGTCGAACATGAAGATGTACGCCAACCATGCCGACCCGGCTAGTTTGAAGTATCCGCACGATGCGGTAGGCAGCGACCATGATTCGGTGGGCTTGTTCCAGCAACGCGCCAACGGGGCGTGGGGCACTGTGGCTGATCGAATGGACCCGGCACGCAGCGCTGGCATGTTCTACGACAAACTCGACGATGCGGACTACAACACCGGCGACCCCGGCGCACACGCCCAACGCGTCCAGGTATCCGCATTCCCTGACCGATACAACACCCGCATGGGTGAAGCTCAAGCCCTACTGGATAAGTACAACGGCAAGACCCGGAAAGTAAAGGCGATGGCCGATGGTGGCATCCTCGGAGGCCTACGCCAAGCACACATCAACGACGGGTCTAGTGCTGTGCTGTGGGCCGAAGCAGGCCCCGAAGCCTACATCCCACTGTCTAGCGATAAGAAAGCACGCAGCCTGGATATTTGGGCGGAAACCGGCAAACGACTAGGCGTCGATGTGCTGTCGATGATGAACTTCATTGGCTCTGGAATCCCGGCGTTAATGCAGGGCAAACTTGACTTCAACACGGGTGGTTCGACGTCGCTGTCTGCACTTGGCCTAAATATGGATGCTGCCGCATACCGGGGTGGTAAAGCGGTGGAGCCGCACGCGCAGCGCGCCGGGCAACAGGCCGGCCAAGCTGTCGGCGCGGTTTTCAACGGCCCGGTCACGATCCAAGACCCGAAGAAGTATTTGCATGGCCAGCTCAACAACGCGGAACGGCAATTAAAACACGCAATTAGGAGTGTGATGCCGTAATGCCGTACGCGAAAAGCTATGTGTTTGGTGACCCTCAACATTTCACACGTGAGCCGTGGCAGACCTGGGATGTCGTGGAGTTTTTCATGGTGGGTGTTGATGGGTCCCGGTGGCATTTCGGTGCGCCTGATTCCCCGGTGCGTTTGAATAGGCCACCTACTGGGTTTGGTGGCGCGCCGATTGAACACGATTTTCAGGAACTGGTGGGTCTTGATGGTGCCGTGTACCGGGGCACGCAGGATAAGCAGCTGTCGGTTGGATTGCAGGTGTGGATTGCGGATGCCAAATCGTCTGCCTGGGCGCGCCGTCAACAGGCACGGTGGCGTGTCGCTTTGGGCCGGGGAAAGCAGAATGTGCGCCTGTATTGCGTGACCAAGGATTCGGGGTATTGGTGGATTGATGCCCGCGTTGAGTCGGTGAGCGAGGTTAATTTCTTCGACCAAGAACCCGGCCTGGTTGGTGAGACCGGGGAGTTGGTGACGTTGGTTACTGAGCGGTCATTCTGGGAATCTTTCGAAGATACGACACTTGTTGACTTCACTGGGTCAGTGCAGATCCTTAATCGTGGTTCGATGCCGATGTGGCCCAAATTGGAGATTACCGGAAACTTTGAATACCTGGACATCACCATCGGCTCCACCGAGGGCTACGACACCCACCGCATCAACAACAAGCTAGAGGGCTACGTGACCTTTTCGTCTATGTCCGATGTGGGCAAAAACATCGACGGTGCCCTAGAACAGTACAAAAACCAGACGAAACCAGTAGTCAACCCGGACGGCACCACCACTGAGGTGGACACCGCGAAGCTATCCGAGCTGTTGGAATCCACGATTAACAGCACCCTCGGAGGCTCAAAACAAACCATCGACCTCACAGGCCGAAAGATTTACATCGACACTGACCCCTTGTGGCCAACCATCGTCACTAACGATGGAATCGACCTCACGCCTTATTTGCCGGACGTGCGATGGCGCTACCCGATTCCGGTTATACGCCCGGGCGTGGAATCAAAAATGCACTTCTACGCCAATTTGGCAAAGTCTCCGACTACCGATGATGAAAAAGTCAAGGTGCGCATCATTGGCACACCTAGAACGGAGATGCCATGGTCAACCAGGTAACTAATGCTGTCTCCGGCATGAACCCGCTTAACATCACCATTCACTCCAACGACTACAAGCGTCGCGAGAACCTATCCGGCTACATTCACGCATCGTTTAACGAAGAGCACGGCTTCAACGTTGGCACAGGTGAACTTACCGTAGCGGCGGATCACCGCCTTGCCCGCCGTCTCATGCAGGCTCACATGGATGTTGTGCCTGTCACGTGTGAATGGAACGGGTGGCGCTGGACTGGGCATGTCAAAAGCTACGTAGCAAGCGGCAAACCCGGAAATGAGACGGTGACCGCTGAATTAGTCAATGACTTGTCACACCTGTTGAACGTGCTGGCCTACGCGAACCCCAATGCTGGCCTGTGGGTGCAAGGCAAGCATGACCGGCGTAAAGGGCGGTTATTGACGGTGGCTTATGAGTATCTGTCAGAAAACCTCAAACGACTAGACCTACCTGTCTACCTCATGCTGCCACCCAATGATGACACCAGCCCCATCATTGACCTAGCCGCCCGCATGACCAACATGCGCGACCTACTAGGCGGTGTACTCAACCAATACGACTACGACATCAAGGCCACAATGTGGTGGCCGGGCCAACCAATCCCACGCGGCGTGGCCGCACCACTTATCGCTAAGACGGAGGAAGAACGCCAACGTGCCCTGCAAGAAGCCGCCCTGTACAAGGCGTTCGGTGGTGAACACGAAGGACTCTGGGACGAACCCGGCCTAGTCATCGAGATTCTGCCTCCACGCCGCCGCCAATTCGTACGATTCACAACCCAATCCGGGGAAATCACACAAATGCGACTAACCGGCACCGCACCTGGCCCCGCTCGCATAGTCACAGGCGGCAAAGCAGACGATTGGGTCAATGAGGCGAAAAACCTTGGTATCGACATTGTGGTGCAGGCCGGAACTACAGCGTTGAATGCTGCGGCGACAGCGGCTATCGGTGCGTCGATTGGTAGTATCGCCGGTCCCGCTGGCTCCGTCGTGGGCACCGCCGTGGGTGCGTTTATCGGCTTCCTGGGCAACCTGATCTCGGACTGGGTCAAGGCTGAAACCGATGACGCGTTCCTTGCGTTTGTTGAGCGCACAGACGTGGCTCGCGCTGCGTACATGGGGCCATTCCATCCACGTGAACAGTTTGTGCCGTCTACGGCGGGTGCGTTCACGTTCGATACCCAAGCGTTGGCTGAGCGTGCATTGCAGGAAAACAAAGGCGGCCAAGCTGTAGAAATCGAGATGGGGCACAGCGTTTCTAAGAACCTGGGCTTTGATGAAATCGTCACCGACGATGACACGCTGAAGTTGCGGTACGGCTATCTGGTGGGTGACCTGGTGACGTTTGAAGAACATCTGTCCGGTGTGGTCGTACAGGATATTTTGAGTGGTGTGACCATTGCGGATGATGTGGGGGAGCGGGTGCGGATCGCTCCACGTGTGGGTAAGCGGAAGAATGTTTCTAATCCGTATCAAGAGTTTGTGGACAAACTTAATGGTGTGGATTCCACTACGCGGGATATGAGTGTGTTGTAGGACAACGTTGGGATTGGTGCACGGTTGTCATTGATTAGGAGGTCATTATGCCAACCATGCCTGTTCCCGCTGGGTTTTTTGTCACGTCGCCGTTCGGCCCGCGTTGGGGGACAACACACTACGGCACCGACTTTGGGCGGGGCGGCGGTTCCGGTGGCCACCCTGTTTACGCGGTGAAGGATGGCACGGTTATGCATTCCGGCCCGGCTACTGGGTTTGGGCGCTGGGTTGTGCTTGACCACGCCTCCAACGTGGGCGGCGGCACCACCGTGTATGGGCATGTTGTCCCCGAAGTGCGGGTAGGGCAATTCATCAAAGAGGGCCAACGTATCGCCCATATTGATCCGAATAAGGGCACTAACGGTGGGGTAGCCCCGCACCTGCACTTGGAGTTCCACAAGTATTCGTGGGAACCACCGGGGCCTAATCGTCTTGACCCGATGGCCACGGTGCTCAAGGGAGCACGGTGGAAAGGTAGCGCACCCGCGAAGCGTGGGAAGAGTGCGCGCCCTAGCGGGGTGATATTCGGCATTGACGTGTCCGAGCACCAAAACGGGTTGAGTCTCAAAAAGGCTAAGGCTGAGGGCTTCGACTTCGCGATTCTCCGACTGTGCGACGGCACTTACCAAGATAAGACGTTCCGGTCACACCTCGCGGATGCTGAATCCGCCGGAATGCTCGTAAGCACCTATTGGTATCTGCGCGCCCCGAGTGAGGGAACAACCATCGCCCAACAGGTTGACGTCATCGATAAGCAAATGGCAGGCCGTCGTGACCTGGGCGTGTGGATCGACGTTGAATCCGTGCGTGGGAGCACAAAGCTGCTCACGGAAAAGGATGTGTGGGAAGCAAAGCGTGAGCTAGAGCGACGTGGGTATCACGTTCCCGGCATCTACAGCGGCGCTTGGTATTGGGAACACATGCCAGGCGGGGAACCAAGCATGGACGGTCTCGGTTACCTGTGGGTGTCGAATTATGGCCGGAACGCTAAAGGCACAGCCAGTGTCACCTACAACGCGGACGGCGGTAACCAGCATCGCGGATGGTCATACCCGTTGGGTGACCGCAAACCCGACATTCTGCAATTCGGCTCCAACGGGCAAGTCGCGGGGCATTTCCCCGTCGATGTCAACGCCTTTAAGGGCACCCGCGAACAGCTACAACGAATTTTTAGTGGCAAACGCCCCACCCTCAAACCACAACCAAAGAAAGAGGACCCCCTCATGGCAAACCTCGACTCCAACCGCACCAAATGGGTACTCGACCAACTCGCAGGCCCCGGCAAAAACAAGCAAGGCGAACCCACCTACAACGGTTGGGATATGAAACACCTCGCCAACCTCGCCCGTGAACGACTCGACGCGGGTAAGGGATTGACGATGCCACAAATGCTGGCGCTATCAATCTCGAACCAGGCCATCATCATGCAGAAACTGGAGGAAAAGTAATGGATGCTTTCAACAAGGAAGATTGGCCAGTCCGCAAAATCGCCTACATCGTACTTGGTGCACTGCTGTTTATCGGCATGACCAGTGGGCTAGTGACACAGGAACAGTTGGACGGCTGGGTAGAAACCTTTGGTGTTGTCACCGGCTACCTTGCTGTACTCGGTTTGGGGGTCGCAGCAACGAAAACCCACCGTGGAAGCGATGACCGAGCAACCAACGGCGATAATTTCGATGCTCTCAATCAATCCCCGGTTGACCCGATGGCATTGGATGATTTGCTCATCAAGGTTGACCAGATCACTGAAGCGTTAGCACCCGCGTCTGATCCGGTCATCGCCGATGGTGACCATCCTGGCATCTACCCAGAATAGAGGTTGCTATGTCCTGGACTCGGTTCAAAATCTGTATCGCGCATGCGCTTCCTCGGTTGAAATCCTTGGTGTGGGGAATTTTCGCACTTGTAACCGCGTGGGCTTATTGCGAGAAGGTCCCTCCGCAGTTGCGGCCTGCGTCTGAAATCATTCCTTTGGTGGGTTTGTGGCATGTGTGGGCAATCGCAGGGGTGCTGCTCACTCTTGGTGCCCTTGTTCCGTTACAGGCGGGGGAGAGGTCACGGCGGGTAGCCCGTGTCATGCGCGTCATCGGCATCTCGATTGTGTGCGGACTCATGGTGCTGTGGGCCGGGTCATTCTTCCAGGCAGACCAACGCGGATGGGTGAGCGGAAAAAACTATCTCATGTTCTCCATCCTCGCATTATTAGGTTCATTCACCATCGGCAAAGACACTGCCGCCGGAATCAGTGAACAGGTGAGTGATGGTTAATGGACTTTGTGCAAATCATCGTCGCCGGATTCGGCCTAGCAGGTGTGCTTGGCGGCGCGTTTATTGGCCTATCTGGGCGCAAAGAGGAAACGAAAGCCACTGAGACTGCCACGCTAATCCAGGGCCAGGCAAAGCGCATCGACTCATTGGAGAATCGGCAAGAAACCACGGAAAAACTGTTGGCTGAAACCCGTGAAGCCTTAACCAAAACCCAGGATGACTTGGCGAAAACAAAACTTGACCTGTGGGCATTAAAGACCGTGGCAGGTGAACTTCGCCGGGCGCTTGCTAAAGCTGTGTCCTGGATTGGTGACGCTGTGGAATGGATGAACGGGCCACGCGATACTGCTCCGCCAAGCCCGCCTGATTCTGATGCGTGGAAAGAACTCATTGACGGTGTGAGTCCGCATATTGATTGAGCTGGACAACGCCCTGTGTGGGGTGTGATTGCAGGCAATAAACCGCTGTGACACACCAAGGAGACACCACGCATGGCTGAGTCAGACTACCCAGTACTCAAAGAGCTAGAAACCAAACTCAAGCTCCAATGGGTAGACGTCGATGACGTAATGGCAACCCAGCGCGCCATCATCCAGGTAGACCCCGCCGGGGCAAACCTCGAACTCCCACGCGGACGCCGAGGCCCCAAAGGTGATCCAGGCCCCGCTATTTCATTCCAAGGCATCATCACGCCCGATTCGGAATTGCCATCTGGGTTGAACCCGTCCAACGCTGGCCAGGCATGGATCAACACCAGCACCAAAGACCTCATCATCTGGAACGGTGACCGCTGGTTCCGCATTAATGATTTCGCCGGTGTAGATGCTGATTTGCAGCAAATCTCCCAATGGTTCGCACAAATCGCGGCGGATTCCCGCCTAGCGCAAGAGGCAGCCGCCCGCGCCGAATTCGCGGCAGAAGAAACCATCCAGCAAGTAACCGGCGATTTTGCGACGCGTAATTATGTGGATGCCGCCGCCGAAAATATCAAGTGGGTCAAGCGCAACCTTGCCACGGGCGAGGACTTGAACACGGTTGTCACACCCGGGCTTTACGCGGCGCGGGACTATTCCACCGCATTATCAATACTTAACCGGCCCGATGTGTCTAACGCCGTAGACCGTAGCGCGGTTGAGGTTATCGAAAGTGACGGTGTCGCGGTACAGCAAACGTGGTATCCTATGGGGCTGGCATCAAAAACAGATATGCCGGTCATGCGCAGGCGACGCGACAACGGCGGCAACTGGACAGCATGGGAGCGGATTAACGCGTTCACCCCGGCTAAAGAAACTTACATTATGCAGTCGATTTCGGCGGCTAAGTGGGAGAAACGGGCGCTGGTTCAGGACGAAAACCTGGACGATATTACTAAAGCGGGCGTGTATTACGCGCCTAGCTACACGGTGGCCAATTCACTGGTGAATAACCCGGTGCAATTATCCCGTTCCGCTATTGACCGAGCAAAGATTGAAGTCGCGGTCACAGGTAGAAATATATCGCAAATTTGGTCAACAATACCGGCTGCTACCAAGGCCGCGGAAACCGTGGAGCGCCACAGGGACAGCACGGGCGCATGGTCCGAATGGGCAGCTTACGGCGGCAGCGGTTCACGGGATGAAGATGAACCAGCAACTAGCTTTGAAACCTTGGGGCTTGCGTCTCACGGCATGGAGGGCGAGTATGTAGGCACCCGTTCACTTCTTCAGGCTTTGAGTGGTGAGGAATCACCTGTGTGGGCATGGTGGGCGCCCGCCCCGACTTCCGAGCTAGAGATGCCTACTCATGACGGCAGCGGGCAAACCTGCCACCCGTCGGTTCTTTACTTCCCCGACACTTGGGGTGGGTGGAAGTACTGGATGGCGCACACACCATATCCTAATTTCAATGAAAATCATGAAGATCCCAACATCGCTGTTTCGGATGACGGGATTAATTGGCAGGTGCCTAATGGTGTTGCAAATCCGCTTGATGATGGCCAGGGGCGACCTAATTATCACAATTCGGATACGCACCTTGCCATGTGGGGCGACACGATGGTGTTAACCTGGCGCACGGTTGATCGCCCTAATGGTGGGCAAAATATTATTTATGCCCGAACCTCGAAGAATGGCGTGTCTTGGACTCCAAAGGTTGAGGTGCTGAAAGTCCCGCTGGGCACTAATGAATCTACGTTCGTTTCGCAGTCTCTGGTGAAAATGCCTACAGGCTGGCGTCTCTACGGTATCCGCTCGAATTACGCACCTAACCGGCTGGGGTATTACGAGACAAGCGTGGAAACGCTACCTAAAACTAGCGATTGGGGCGCGGCGAAAGACTGCGACCTCGGCGCGATTCCGGCCGGTCGTGACCCATGGCACTCGGAGGTTCAACGTCTATCTGCAGATGACTGGGCGGCCATCATTAGTGACGGCAAGCGTGGCAGCACGGGGGTAGATGGCGATATTTTCCTAGCCCGCTCTACGGATGGCGTGACCTGGGACGTATCTCCCATGCCGCTCACGCCACGTAATAACGGCGTGATTAATTCGCTGTATAAGACAGGGTTTGTGGTTTCTGGCACGGGTACAGACCGGACGTTGGATCTTTGGGTGTCTGGATACCGTACCGACAAACGCACTTGGGCCATTTACCGGACGCTTGCAGAGTATCGCGGGGCTAGATAACCTGAAAACTGCCGGTATCCTGTGCCGGTACAGGCACTACCGGCTGGCTCGTCGAAACCGTCTCACGAGACGGAACTCCGTTCGCGACAAGAAACTCGCTAATAGCTTCCGCGGCTCGTATATGCCCAGCTTTATTGAAATGCTGTTCATCATAGAAAAGCCCGGGGTCGCCGTCGATTTCGGAAGCTAAGTCCAGGAAATCTATACCTGAAACAACGGAGTGTGCTTTCGCAGTTTGATTCAGACCCCGTCGCAGTTCTTGAGCTTTCTTGAAAGACTCAAGGGTGCCATAGTGTCCACGAATCCACTTATCTGTGCTCCAGTCAATTCTGCGGTAGGGGGATGAAGCAACTACCAAGTTGATGCCCATCCCCTTTAGAAACACGGAAATTGTGTCCAGCAAGGTTTCTGTGTGCTTAAAAGAAAACTCTATTCCTGGAGCCTGCTCTGCAGGCGGCTTAATTGGTGAATATGTGGAGTTGTTCGTCCAGTACCCACCTTGAGAGCGTGCAGCATTCGCATCCGATTGAGAGACGAAAAGCATAATCGTGTCGCCAGCTTTGGCGAGCATGGGTAGCTTAACCATAATCATCACACAGGACTGCAGCAGTGTTGTCCCAGAATAGCCCGCGTTAAAAACGTTCCAATCCACACTTTTGGCTACTTTCGAAACGAACCGATCTTGAGGATGTGAGAATGAAGATTCCACCAAGGAGCCGCCCACAAAAAACAGTGACGGCTTTTCCGGATCGGTATCCACGCCTGTGACTACGAAGCCGTTTCCGTCAGTAGTCATGTCGAATTGCGTGTCCTCGAGGCTTCCATCGGACCGCTTTAGCTGGAGCGGCGTGGGACGGGCAGGGGCAACCCGGTTGAGTTTTTGTTCTTTGAGTCGGATAAATCGTGGCATAGATGGAACTATATCAATATTCGGAGCTGGTAGTTGTCAATAGTTTAAAGCCCCTTTGCCCTAATCGCCGAAGGGGACTTTTATGCCAAGCCCCATGGGACTTTTCTTATGTTCTGGCACGGAAGTTATACAGAAGGATGTGACTACATTAACCCGGTGATTCAAGCAGTCTTGACAAGATCTTCGAGGAATCACTTAAGGAACATGACTATGGATTACAAATCTTTGACCGATGAACAGTCAGATGAAGCGCACCCGCGACAACGGCAAGGTGTGGCGTGACGTGCTCGACCCCACTGGCGACAAGCTCAACGTCTGGGAACCAGGCTCACCAGGCATTGATGAACGCTACTGGGTGGAAGACGAAGCGGAGGCCTCAGACGCACCTAGCGCGGGCGAGAGTGAGACGGAAACGCCCACCGTTGCCCAATTCGTACAGCCTACCTCCGAGACCCCATACAGCGCGGGCGACAAAGTCCTCTACAACGGTGCCGTCTGGGAGTCCACCATCCCCAACAATGTGTGGTCGCCGGACGCCTACCCGCAAGGCTGGAAGAAGCTCGAGCATCCGCCAGGATGAAAATTATGCGCTAACCTCCACCCTGCCCGCGTGGTTCGACTAGTGGATCGACTAAAGCTGCACTAACAGGGTAGTATTTCCTGTTGGTGCAGCTTGTCATTGGAGCCGGCGACGGGAATCGAACCCGCACTCTCAGCTTGGGAAGCTGATGTTCTACCACTAAACTACGCCGGCAATGTGAAGCTAGTGTACACCGCCGCGCGCCCATGTCATACACTGGGGTCTGTGCTTTTATCCGACCACGACATCCGCGCAGCAGTAGATTCCGGCAACCTCGGCATCGAGCCTTTCGACGCCGCGCTTATCCAGCCGTCGTCCGTCGACGTTCGCCTCGATAAGTTCTTCCGAGTGTTCAACAACTCCCGGTACACGCACATCGACCCGAAGCAAGAGATGGAAGATCTGACTTCGCTGGTTGAGGTGGAAGACGGCGATGCCTTCGTCTTGCACCCCGGAGAGTTCGTCTTGGGCGCGACGCTGGAGAAATTCACGCTCCCTAACGATCTCGCAGGCCGTCTAGAGGGCAAGTCCTCGCTGGGGCGCCTAGGTCTGCTGACCCACTCCACGGCCGGTTTCATTGACCCAGGATTTACCGGTCACATCACCTTGGAGCTGTCTAACGTGGCCAACCTGCCCATCACCTTGTGGCCAGGCATGAAGGTCGGCCAATTGGCAATGTTCAAGATGACCTCCCCGGCGGAGGTTCCGTACGGGACTGGGGCATTGGGCTCAAAGTACCAAGGGCAACGGGGGCCGACCCCGTCCAAGGCGTTCCTGAACTTCCGCTAAAGTTAACGCTCCGTTTAACTGGGGTGTTTAGGATGGCTCGCTATGCGTATGACAGTCATCGGTACCGGATACCTAGGGGCGACACACGCGGCATGCATGGCTGAACTGGGCCATGACGTGCTCGGAGTGGACGTCGATGAGCATAAGATTGCCGCACTATCTGCGGGCAAAGTTCCTTTTTACGAGCCCGGCCTACCCGAGGTTCTAGAGCGCAACATCGCCGCCGACCGGTTAGGTTTTACAACCGACTACGACGCGGCCGCGGAATTCGCCAACGTGCATTTCCTGGGCGTCGGCACGCCGCAAAAGCACGGCTCCTACGCGGCGGACCTGACCTACGTCCGGGCCGTGATTACCGACCTCGTGCCGAAGCTGCGCGGTGAGCACATCATCTTCGGCAAGTCGACGGTCCCGGTGGGTACTGCCGCCGAAATGCAAGAACTGGCGGACTCCCTGGTCCAGGAAGGCGCGCGCGTCGAGATTGCGTGGAACCCCGAATTCTTGCGCGAAGGCTACGCGGTCAAGGACACCATTACGCCGGACCGTATTGTCTTGGGCGTACGCGACGGCGAGACCACAGCAGAGGCCGTGGCCCGCGAAGTCTACGCGACGCCATTGGCGGACGACACCCCGTTTATTGTCACGGACCTGGCCACCGCGGAGCTGGTGAAGGTCTCGGCGAACGCGTTTTTGGCCACCAAGATCTCGTTCATCAACGCGGTGTCCGAAATTTGTGAGCTGGTTGGCGGCGATGTCACCAAGCTTGCCGAGGCTATCGGCCATGACGAACGCATCGGGCGTAAGTTTTTAGGCGCCGGACTAGGGTTCGGCGGCGGGTGCCTGCCCAAGGATATCCGGGCATTTATGGCCCGCGCCGGCGAGCTGGGCGCTGACCAAGCACTGACGTTCCTCCGTGAGGTCGACGCCATCAACATGCGCCGCCGCGACCGCGTAGTCACGCTGGCCAAAGAGGCGTTCCAGGGAAACCTGCTTGGCCACCGCATCACCGTGCTTGGTTGCGCCTTCAAACCAAACTCCGACGACGTCCGGGACTCGCCAGCCCTCGCTGTCGCCGGCTCACTGTCCCTGGCCGGCGCAGCAGTCACCGTCTACGACCCGCAAGGTATGGAAAACGCCAAGAAGGTCTTTCCCACCTTGAGCTACGCGCCAGACCTTGACACAGCGCTTACCGACGCCGAGCTGGTCATCCTCGCCACCGAATGGTCCGACTTCCGGGAAATGGATCCCCACAAGGCCGCCGGACTAGTGTCCGAGCGGCGCATGATCGACGGCCGTAACGTCCTCGACGTCGCGGCATGGCGCGGGGCAGGCTGGGACCTACAGGCGCTTGGCCGCAGCCTCTAGCATCTGGGCCCGCCCCGACCGGGTGGTGTGATATCCCCGGTTTCTTATCGGTGGCCCTCCGTCGGGTGGTATCCACACTGGGTGTCCTTGTTCGTCGCGGGCCATCCGCCCGTTTCTGGGCGGTGCGTTGGGGTCGTCATCGTTCATGGCATTGTGGGGCCCGCATAACCCGATGAGGTTGTCCAAGTTGGTGTTCCCACCCTGTGACCACGCGTGCTCGTGGTGCACGGCGCCATACAGTGCGATTCGCTCGCAGCCCGGCCACGCGCACTGTCCCTGGTCCGCGGCGATGATGGCGCGTTGGGTGGCGTTCGCACCCCGAGCCGTGCGCCACATGTTGACGGGGCGGGCCAGGCCGTCGTAAAGCAGCACCCACCCGAGCTCACCCATACGCTTGGTGACGTACTCGTGCGCCTCGACCATCGTGCCGTCGGTTGCCTGCAGCATGCTGCCGCCCACTCCGCGGAGGTCGTCGGCCATGAGCAGCACTGTCGGCTCCGGCGTGCGCACCCGCACCCCGGTACCGGAGGTCAGCAGCTGCCAGCAGGCGTTGCCCATCGCGATGTCTTCGGGCCCGGGTCTCTTTATCCCGCGCAGTTGGCGCTCGAGAGCCGCCATTTCGTCCTCGGGGAGCTTGAGAACCGCTGTCCGACGCCCCGTAGCGTCCGGCGTCCGCCCGATCACCAGTGAGCGCACGGGCCGCCCGGCGCCTATGGCGTTGAGCTCCCGGACTCGGGCGCGGGCGTGCTGGCGAAGTTCCTCGAGCGTAAGTTCCTTGAGCTGCGTCAGCTCCAAGCGGAGGTCCCAGTGCGTAATCGGCGCCCGTCGCGACAGTTGCGACGCCGCTTTGTGGATGACCACCAACCGCGCGATGGAAAACCCTTGTGCTAGGCGCAGGATCTCTGACCGCACCCGCTTGTTGCGGCATGGCCCGTACAAGACAGCCCCCACCGCCTTGTAAGTCCGCACCTCCACAGGGTCCAGTTCGAGCCCGCCCAGCGCATCACCGTATGCCAGCCGGGCCAGTTCGAGGCCTTGGCTGGTGAGGTAGCGCAGCGCGTCGTGGATGTTCATGCCCCCGAGTCAAGCACCCATTCCACACCCCGCGCCAGACCTCAACCCAGCCTGTGGATAACTTTCCCGATTTACTGTCGATAACTCACAAGGAAGTTGCCCAGGCGCTCGATCGCGTTTTCCAACTGGGACGCCCATGGTAGGGTTACTACCCTAAAATGGTCGGGCGTGGGGTAGTTGAACCCGGTTCCCTGGACCATGAGGATCTTCTCCGCCCGGAGAATATCCAGCATGAGCTTGGAATCGTCGTGAATTTCATAGACGTTTGGGTCGAGCTTGGGGAAGCAATACAGCGCGCCCTTGGGCATGACCACGGACACACCTGGGATCTGGTTGAGTTTTTCCACCGCGATGTTGCGCTGCTTGAGCAGGCGCCCGCCTTCGCCGGTGAGCTCGTAGATGGATTGGCGCCCGCCGAGCGCGACTTGGATGGCGTGCTGGGCCGGTACGTTGGGGCACAGTCGGGTGCCCGCCAGCAGTTCCAGACCCTCAATGAAACCCGCCGCGTCCTTCTTCGGCCCGGTCAGCACCATCCAGCCCGCCCGGTAGCCGGCTATCCGGTACGCCTTGGACAGGCCGTTGTACGTGATGCACAGCAGGTCCGGGGCTAGGGAGGCGATGGAGGTGTGGGTCGCGCCGTCGTAGAGGATCCGGTCGTAGATCTCGTCAGCCAGGATGAGGAGGTTGTGTTGGCGGGCGATATCAACGATCCGCTGCAACACCTCGCGCGGGTAGACCGCACCCGTCGGGTTATTCGGGTTGATGACGACGATCGCCTTAGTCCGGTCCGTAACCTTGGACTCGATGTCCTCGATCGATGGGTTCCAGTCGTCTTCTTCGTCGCAGGTGTAGTGGACCGGGGTGCCGCCGGCAAGCGATGTCGCCGCCGTCCACAGCGGGTAGTCCGGGGCGGGAATGAGTACCTCGTCGCCGTCGTTGAGCAGCGCCTGCGTTGTCATGGAGATGAGCTCGGAGACGCCGTTGCCCAGGAATACGTCGTCGATGTCGAACGCCGGGAAGTCCTCGAGTTCGTAGCGGGTGACAATCGCGCGCCGCGCCGGGACGATGCCTTTCGACGTCGAGTAGCCTTGCGCCGTCGGCAGCGCCGCAATCATGTCGCGCATGATGACGTCCGGGGCGTCGAAGCCGAACACGGCTGGGTTGCCTGTGTTGAGCTTCAAGATGTTGTGGCCATCGAGCTCCATGCGCTCGGCTTCGGCGGATACTTCGCCGCGGATGTCGTAGGCTACGCCTTTAAGCTTGTCCGATTGGTCAAATCTCATGGCGATAGTCTAGCGCGCTCGCGATGATAGGAAATACCGTGACTGTCAGCGCGCCGCCGGCGATGAAGATGGAGGCGTGTTCGGCGCTGATGATGTTGGAGGATTGAGCAATGGACATGACGGCCACGATGATGGGCAGACCTGCCGCGGCGTAGAACGCGACCTGGAGTTGGTCGCGGACGTCGGAAAGCCCAGAGCCGGTCGGGGTGAAGCGTTCGCGGAGGAACACTGGGAGGCCGCGGCAGATGAAGATGAGCGGGACGACGCCCAGGACTTTCCAGGGGTTGTCCGCGATAACGTCCCAGTTGATGCGCATGCCGGACACGACGAAGAAGACGGGGATGAGCATGGAGTAGAACACGACGTCGAGGCGGTGTTCGAGCTGCTTGTGGTGCTCGTCGGGGATGATTTGGTTAAGGATAATGCCGGTGGCGAAGGCGCCGAGGACGACGTCGAGTTCGAAGACGGCGGCGACGGCCATGAGGACCGCGAGCATGAAGATGATGAGTCGCAGGATGGTCTGATTGGTGGAACCGGCGCCGTGGATGAATGCGGTTTTGACGAAGGGGAACAACCTAGACACGATTTTTGGCGCGAGGGCTACGACGAGGGCAATGACGAAGAATGCGAGCAAGATGAGCCCGGTGACCCAGGTCGACCGTGCGGACAGTAAGAGCGCCATGGCGACGATGGGTGCCATCTCGCCGACTGCGCCGTGAATCATGACGGCGTCGCCGACTTTGGTGCCGGTGAGCCCGGCTTGTTTGAGCATGGGGGTGATGGTGCCCAGGGCGGTGGAGGTGACCGCGATAGCGAGGACGGCGGCGAGACCGAAGTCGAAGCGGTTGAACATGAAGTAGGCGGCGGCGATGCAGATGACTAGGCAGATAGCCCAGGTGGCGAGGGCGTGGCCGGCCTGCGCGCTGCGGAGGGACGAGACGTTGATCTCGAAGCCGGCGAGGAGGAAGAGGGCGCCGACGCCGATCTCGGAGAGCATGGCGACGCCCGGTCCGGCGTGCGCGAGGTCCAGAATCGACGGCCCGAGGATCATGCCGAGGCCGATGAGCAGGGGCACGGCGGGGATGCGCCAACCGGTGAGGTGGGACAGCAGCGGTGCCAACAGGGCGGCGCCCATGATCCAGGCGAACGATACGAGGGCGTCTGCGCCATTCGCGCTTTCCGACGCGAGCACGAGGGTTTCGGTCATTGTTTTCCTTAGTCCGAGGGCGGGGTTGGCGCGCCGGGGGTAGGTGGTGTTGGCGCAGCGGGAGCCTGTGGTGCGGACGGTGGTGTCGGCGCGGCGGGGGCTTGCGGCGCGGCAGGGGCTTGCGGTGCGGCCGGCACTGCGGGGGCGGCCGGCGGAGTTGGCGCTGCAGAGGGGGTCGGAGTAGCAGGCGCGGCCGGCGCCGGCGCGGTGGAGGTGGGCCGGATCGTGGGCTCGGCTAGGAACGCCTTAGTCCGGGGCGCTGGCAGCGTGCCGTCGACAAGCACGGAGTTGCGCAACATCACCGCGACGTCCGTCACCGGGGCCTCGGACCCCAGCGCCTTGGTACCGCCGGTCATCATGACGTTGCAGAACGGGCAGCCCGTCGCGATTTCTTCCGCGCCGGTCTCCAGCGCCTGTTCCGTCCGGAACTCGTTGACGCGGCGCCCAATCTTTTCTTCTTGGAACATCCGCGCGCCGCCCGCGCCACAGCAAAACGCCTCGTCGCGATTCTTATCCATCTCGTTGATCTGGACGCCCGTGGCCTCCAACAGCTCGCGCGGCGGGTCGTAGACCTTGTTGTGGCGGCCCAGGAAGCAGGGGTCGTGGTAGGTGATCGGCTTGCGGTTTTCCGGGCCGCGGGGGACCGGGGTCAAAAGGCCGTCGCGCACCAGGCGGTTGAGCAGCTGTGTGTGGTGGAATACGTCGAAGTGCCCGTCAAAGTCCGGGTATTCGTTGCGGATGGTGTTGAAGCAGTGCGGGCATGTCGTGATGATTTTCCGCTGCCCGTTCGGTACACCATCAAACGCGTCGTTGAGCGTTTCCACGTTTTGGGTGGCCATCATCTGGAACAGGTACTCGTTGCCCGCGCGGCGCGCCGGGTCGCCCGTGCATGTTTCCCCGGTGGAAAGCACGCCAAACTTCACACCTGCCGTATGCAGCAGGTCCACCACCGCGCGGGTGGTGGCGCGTCCTGCGTCGTCGTAGGCGCCGGCGCAGCCGACCCAGAACAGGTACTCGAAGTCGAAGTCGTCTTCGCCGACGATGGGGACCTCGATGCCGTCGGCACGCGCGTCGTCGATCCAGCTGCGGCGCTCCGAGTTGTTGCGGCCCCACGGGTTGCCCTTGGTTTCCAAGTTCTTGAACATGCCACCGAGCTCGGAAGGGAAGTCGGATTCCGCCAGCACCTTGTACCGGCGCAGGTCGGCGATGTGGTCGATGTGCTCAATGTCCACCGGGCACTGGTCGACGCAGGCGCCACAGTTGGTGCAGGACCACAGGACGTCGTCGTCAATGACCCCGGCCATGGACAGCACGTCTAGTCCCTCGTGCGGGTTGTAGTTGTCCACTGCCCCTTGGCGCAGGTCCATGACGAATTTCTTGGGCGAGAGCGGCTTGCCTGTATTCCATGCTGGGCACAGCTCCTGGCAGCGGCCACATTCGGTGCATGCGGTGGTGTCGAGGAGCATTTTCCAGCTGCCCGGCACCGGCTCTTCGTCCAGGTCCGGCGTTGGCACCTTGCCCAGTGCTTTCTCCCCGGACGGGTTGCGTTGGAAGAAAATGTTGAAGAACGCGATGAAGCGGTGCCACATCACGCCCCAGGTGAAGTTGCGAGCGATGAGCACGATGAACACCATGCCGGTCAGCAGCTTGACCAGTGCGAGCGCGCTGACCAGGGCGGGGGATTCCGGCAGCAGTCGCGCTACGTGCACGGAGACGAAGTCCGTGACCGCGCTGCCGCCGCCGTAGGTGGCAATCTTGGCCGCCTTGACCAGCAGCATGCCCAGTCCCTCAACGAATACGATGGCCTCCACCAGCCGTGCCGTGCCAGTCTGTGAGTTGTAGAACCGGCTTCCGCGGTCGGTGTCGCCCAGCCGCAGGCGGACCCCGATGAGGAACATGATGCCTACGACGGTGCCCACCGCCAGGATTTCCTCCACGAAGTGATAGACCGGCCAGTCACGCAGTACCGGCCACCCGGACGCGGGGTTGAACGCCTGGATATAGGACTCGAACCAGACCACCACGCCGAACAGGAAACCCACCATCACCAGCCAGTGCGCCGCGTTCACCAGGGGCTTGCCCTTGAAGTGAGAGTGCCCGAAGACCTCGACCAGCACGCGCCAGAGCCGGGCGCCGATATCGCCAGCGCGGCTGTCCCGGACCGGCCCGCCGGACCGGATGAACCCGACCAGCCGGAATACCCGGTAGAAGAAGTACAGCCACACCGGGATCGAGAGGATGAGGGCGAGGGGGCCGAACATGCACGCTCCTTGTCGTGTTGTTGCGTCGTCGGGTACTTAGCCTAAAGGGTGGGGGCGGAAAGTGGGGAGTTGCCCTGAATGTTAAGGCTGCGCGCGTTCCCCTGCTCCCTTAAAGTGGGAAGACATGACTGAAAGCTTTAGCCTGTTGGGCAAGGGGACGCGGGATGCGTCGCTGAGCCCTGAAGGCACCCACGATACGGAATCTTTGTCCCCGGACATTGCGCAGCGGAACGCGGAGTTGGTGGAGCGCTGGGCCGATGAGCTTTACGACGCCCCCGCGACCGACATCATGGCCTGGGCCGAGGAGCACGCCCCGGGTGCGCTGGCGGTGACCATGTCGATGGAAAACACTGTCCTGGCGGAGCTGGCGCACCGCCACTTGAACAACGCGGACCTGCTGTTTATTGACACCGGTTTCCACTTCCCGGAGACGCTGGAGACCGCGGACAAGGTGGAGGAGCGCTACCCGGACCTGAAGTTGGTGCGGGTCAAGCCGATCTTGTCGCCGGAGGAGCAGGACAAGATTTACGGCCCGCGCATGTATTCCTGGGATCTGGAATCCTATAACCGCATGCGGAAGGTGGAGCCGCTGAACATGGCACTGTCGCCGTACGTGGGTTGGGTGACGGGTTTGCGCCGAGCGGACTCGGGGCACCGCGCCACGGCCCCTGCACTGAGCCTGGACCGCACGGGGCGGTTGAAGATTTCCCCGATGATTACGTGGACGTTGGAAGACACGGATCGGTTTATCGCCGACGAAGCTCTCATCATCCATCCCCTGACTTTGAAAGGTTACCGTTCTATTGGCTGCGCGCCGTTGACGTTCCCGGTGGGTGAGGGCGAGGACGCCCGCGCCGGCCGAGTCTTTGCCAGCGACGCGGCAGAATGCGGGTTGCACTCATGACTCTTTCCCCTCACTTGCGCGATTTAGAAAACGAGTCCATCCATATCTTGCGGGAGGTGGCGGGCCAGTTCGACAAGGTGGCCCTGCTGTTTTCCGGCGGCAAGGACTCGGTGACGGTGTTCGAGCTGGCGCGCCGGGCTTTTGCCCCGGCGGCGGTGCCTTTTGAGCTGGTTCACGTGGACACCGGGCATAACTTCCCGGAGGTTCTCCAGTTCCGTGATGACCTGGTAGCTGAGACCGGCGTGCGTTTGCACGTGGCGAAGGTTCAGGATTGGATTGACCGCGGCGAGTTGCAGGAGCGCCCGGACGGCACCCGTAACCCGTTGCAGACGGTCCCTTTGGTGGAGACCATTGCCGACCGCGGTTACGACGCCGTGCTGGGCGGCGCCCGCCGCGACGAAGAGCGGGCGCGCGCGAAGGAGCGCATCTTCTCCGTCCGTGATTCTTTCGGCGGCTGGGATCCGCGCCGCCAGCGCCCTGAGCTGTGGGATCTGTACAACGGTGGCAAGCTGCCGGGCGAAAACATCCGCGTCTTCCCGATCTCCAACTGGACCGAGGCGGACGTGTGGGAGTACATCGGCGCCCGCGGCCTGAGGCTCCCGGACATCTACTTCGCGCACGAGCGTGAGGTGTTCGCCCGCGACGGCATGTGGCTTACCCCTGGCGAGTGGGGAGGCCCGAAGGACGGTGAGGAGCTGGTGACCAAGCAGGTTCGCTACCGCACCGTGGGTGACATGAGCTGCACGGGTGCTGTGGAGTCCACCGCATCCACTGTGGACGAGGTGCTGGAGGAGATTGCTGTGTCCACGCTGACGGAGCGTGGCGCCACGCGCGTCGACGATCGCCTGAGCGAGTCGGCCATGGAGGATCGTAAGAAGGAAGGCTACTTCTGATGGAACAGATTACTCACCGCGAGACGCTGCGCCTGTGCACCGCGGGCAGCGTGGATGACGGTAAGTCCACCTTCGTGGGCCGCCTGCTGCACGATACGAAGTCGGTGTTGGCGGATCAGCTGGCTTCGGTGGAGCGCACCTCTACTGACCGTGGCTTCGACGGCTTGGATCTTTCTTTGCTTGTCGACGGCCTGCGTGCCGAGCGCGAGCAGGGCATCACCATCGACGTGGCTTACCGCTACTTCGCCACCGACCAGCGCGCCTTTATCCTGGCGGACTGCCCGGGCCACGTCCAGTACACCCGCAACACGGTGACCGGTATGTCCACGTCCCAGGTGGTGGTGCTGCTTATCGACGCCCGCTACGGCGTCGTCGAGCAGACTCGCCGCCACCTCAACGTCGCGGCGCTGCTGGGGATCAACCACGTGGTGTTGGCCGTGAACAAGATTGACCTGGTGGATTTCTCCGAGGATAAGTTCCGGGTGATCGCCGAGGACTTTGAGATTATGGCGCAGCGCCTGGGTGTGGCGAACACGACCGTCGTGCCGATTTCCGCGCTGTTGGGTGACAACGTCGTGGAGCGTTCTGAGAACATGCCGTGGTACGAAGGGCCGACGGTGTTGGAGGTGCTCGAGTCCGTGCCGGTGTCCCGGGGTCGTGCCGACGAGCTCGATTTCCGTTTTCCCATCCAGTACGTCATCCGCGAGCACGCCTCGGATTACCGGGGCTACGCCGGTCGCGTGACGGCGGGCCAGGTGGCCGTGGGGGAGAGGGTGTCGTTGCCGGAGGGGCGCGAGTCGGAGGTCGTCGGCATCGATGGGCCGGACGGGGGCGTCGAGAAGGCGGAGTCCGGCGACTCGGTGACGCTGCGCATCGCCGACGACGTCGACTTGGCGCGCGGCGATCTCATTGCCTCCCTCAAGCGTCCGGCGGCGGTCACGGAGTTCGACGCCACGTTGGTGGGCCTGACGGACAAGGAGATCACTCCTGGCGCGATGGTGCACGTGCGCTACGGCACCTCGTTGGTGAAGGCCCGCGTGCAGGAGGTCTCCCGCACGCTGGACTTGGACGGTGTGGCGGACGACACGGCTCCGACCGGCGTTGGCCTCAACGACATCGCGCACGTCAGCCTGCTCACTCAGTCCCCGCTGCCCGCGGAAAACTACGCGGCGCGGGGCGCGGTGGGCGCGTTCCTAGTCGTCGATAAGGCCTCCGGCAACACCTTAGCTGCGGGGTTTGTGGGCAAGCGTCTACGCTAAGGATTTATGCCGCTCGCTTCCCTCGTGTTGGTCGCCGCCGCCGGCCTGGTGGCGCAGCTCGTGGACGGCGGGCTGGGAATGGGCTTCGGCATTACGTCGACGACCCTGCTCATCATGTTCGCCGGGCTCGGCCCGGCGCAGGCCTCCGCGGCAGTGCATGCGGCGGAGCTGGGCACGACGGTCGTCTCGGGTGTCAGCCACTGGCGCTTTGGCAACGTGGACTGGTCGGTGGTGCTGCCGCTGTCCCTGCCGGGGGCGGTGGCCTCGTTTGTAGGCGCTACGTTCCTCTCTCACCTGCCGCTGGACCGCGCCCGACCGCTGACCGCGCTGGTATTGGCGGCGATCGGGCTGCACTTGATGTGGCGTTTTTCCCGCGGCCAGTTGGAGCGCGTGGTCAAGGACGTGCCGCATACGAAAGTCTTTCTGGGCGGCCTGGGAATTTTCGGCGGATTCGTGGACGCCACGGGCGGCGGCGGGTGGGGCCCGATCACCAGCTCCACGCTGCTGGCCGCCGGACGCATTGAGCCGCGCCGCGTGGTGGGAACGGTGACTACGGCGGAGTTCCTGGTCACGTTGGCCGCGACGGCCGGTTTTGTTATCGGCATGTGGGACGAGCTCATCCCCAACCTGCTCATGATCGCCGCGCTGCTTTCCGGCGGTGTGGTGGCCGCGCCGCTGGCGGCCTGGCTGGTCACGAAGTTTAACCCGGTGGTTCTGGGCGGCATCGTGGGCACGCTCATTGTGTTCTTGAACCTCCCGGTGGCGCTGTACGCCTCGGGCGCGGTGGCGTGGGTGCTGCGCGCCATCATCGCGGTGGCCGGAATAGCATTAGGCTACAAGGGATTTAAGAACTACCGGAAGCGACAGCCCTACTCGAAAACTGTCGCACCTAGCTAGCAAAAAGGGGAGGAACCCATGGAAAGTTTCGCAGGACGCACGCTGTTTGTCGCGGCGGTGGATGCGGAGGCAGCCCACGTGCCCGAGGGCGCGCCGTTGCTGATCACGGGCATCGGCACGGTGCCGGCGGCCATCACCGTCACTAAGACTCTGGCGCAGGCGGCCGCCCGTGACGCGCTGCCCGCGCGCGTGGTCAACATCGGCACCGCTGGCGCGCTCGTGGACGGGCTGGCGGGCGTCTTCGAGGTTGACCGGGTGACCAAACATGACTTCGACCTAGAGACGCTTTCCGACGTCTCCCGCTACTTGTTGCCGGAAACGTACGAACTCGAGGTGTCCGGCCGCCTGCCCACCGCGGCGCTGGCGACGGGCGATAAGTTTGTGGGCGAGGAGGCGCTGCGTCGCACGCTGGCCCAGCACTCCACCTTGGTGGACATGGAGGGCTACGCTATCGTCGCGGCCTGCCGCGAGTTCGGCGTGCCGGTGACTCTGCTCAAGCAGGTCAGTGACAACGCCAACGAGGAGTCCTACGGTACCTGGGCGCAGGTCCTGGAGCGCAGCGCACGCCAGCTCGCGACGTCGATTAGCGACTTAGGGCTGTCCTAATCTCGTCCTTTTCTAAGGACTCCAGCTCCATTTCATCCGCCGTGATCTCACCGGCGCGCAGCGCCACGGTCTCAGCGTGGTAGCGGATGATGACGGCCACGGTGGCGGCCACGGGCACCGCGAGGAACGCGCCCAGGATGCCCGCCATCGCAGAGCCCACGGTGACCGAGAGCAAGACGACGGCCGCGTGCAGACCCATTGCCTTGGACTGCAGCATCGGCTGCAGCACGTTGCCCTCCAACTGCTGCACCAGGATGACCAGGCCGAGCACGAGCAGCGCGTTGGTGAGGCCGTTGGAGACGAGCGCGATGATCACGGCCAGGGCGCCGGCGATGAACGCACCAATGATAGGGATGAACCCGCCGAAGAACGTGATGACCGCCAGCACGAGCGCCAGGGGGACCTTCAGGATCATGAGGCCGCCACCGATGAGGATCGCGTCCACCAACGACACGGTCGCCTGCGCCTGGATAAACCCGGACAGGGTGTTCCAGATTCGGCTGCTGACCTCAGTGAGGTGCGAGCCAATCTTGGTGCCAGTGTAGCGGCGCATCCACGGCAAGAAGCTGTCGCCGTCCTTCAGCAGGAAGAACGTCACGATGAACATGATGACCACGGCCACCACCACGCTGCCGAACGCGGAGACACCTGTCCAGACCCCAGAGGCAATGTTGGAGCTTTGCTCCTTGAGGACCTTGGTGATGTCCTCCGTGTAGGCCTCCATCTGGCTGAGCTGGAGGTTCAGTGGCGGGCCCTGCAGGTAGTCCAGGAGCTTCTGGAGCCCCTCCTCGGTTTGGTTCACCAGAACGGGGACCTGTTTGCTCACTACCGGCGCCATCGCCACGATGACGCCGCCAAAAATGGCGAAGAACCCCAGCAGCGTGGTCAGCGCCGCCAGCGCGCGCGGGAAGCCGTGCTGAAACAGCCATTTGTTCACGGGCCACAGCACGGTGGTGACCAGGATCGCCAAAATGACGGGCAGAACGCCGTCCCAGACATAGGACAGCAGCTTGCCCGCCAAGGCAAGACCCAGCACCGTGAGGATGAACCGGAGTGACCAGGCGGCGACGGACTTGCCGTCGCGTGCCCACACCGCCGATTTATCCACGGGCTGGGTCTCGGTGGGAGTTAAGTCGGGCGTAGCGTCTGTCTCATTCGCTTCAGCTTTATTGTCAGTGCTCACCCGCTCAACTATGCCACAAAATTAACGCTCGATGTGACCCGTCTCGCGGATGATACCGAAGCGATGCATCGTGACGGATACGGCCTGCTCCAGCAGGTAGGGGAGCAGTTCGCGGCGGCCGTCGGCCAGCACCGGCTGGTCCAGGATGACCGAGTTGGACTCCACGGCCGCCTCGTAGACTGTGTCCTCCACCTGGCCAATGGCGCGCACGCGTGCCGACGCCGCCTTAGACAGTTCGGCAGCGAAGTCCTCGGCGCTGGCCTCACGGACGTCGAAGCCGGCCTCGCGCAGTTCCGCGGCGATGTCCGCCGGAGCATTGAGGTCGATCTCTACGCCGGTGGTCTCTGCGGCCAGGACCTGGCGCGCGACGTCGCGAAGCTTAAAGCCCGCACCCACTCGCACGCGGAGGTCTTCCAGTAGCGGCTTGTAGCGGAAGATGTTGGCCTCGGACAGCAGACCGGTGCGGTCGTGCTCGCGGCCGAATTCTTCCTGCCATGCCAGCTGATCCAGCTCGGCGGCGCGCCACAGCCAGCGCGCGTCCTCCTCGGACAGGCCCTCGCCCAGCGTGCGGAGCAGGAACTGGATGTTCGGCGCCAAGTCGACGTCCACGGGACCGAGGTCGCCGTCTGCCCAGGTACCCATCTGTGCCACGTAGTTCGGTCCGCCTGCCTTGGCGCCCGGGCCCATGACGGACTTCTTCCAGCCGCCGAACGGCTGGCGCTGCACGATGGCGCCGGTGATGCCGCGATTGACGTAGGCGTTGCCCACCTCGACGTTGTCCATCCAGTAGGCGACCTCGTCGTCATCCAGGGAGTGGATGCCGCCGGTCAGGCCGAAGCCGGTGGAGTTCTGCCACTCGATGGCCTGCTCTAGGGTCTCGGCGTGCATGATGCCCAGGACCGGGCCAAAGCACTCGTGCAGGTGGTACCAGGAACCCGGCTGCACGTTGTCGCGGATGCCCGGCGACCACAGCTTGCCTTCCTCGTCCAGCTTCTCTGGCTGTAGGAGCCAGGTCTCGCCCGGCTCGAGCTGGGTGAGACCGCGCAGGAGCTTCTCGCTCGGCGGCTCAGCCAGGCCGTTCATCGTGGTGGTGATGTCGTAGCCCGGGCCTACCTTGAGGGTGCGCACGGCGTCGAGAAGCTGGTTGCGCAGACGTGCGGACTCGCCGGCGGCGCCGACGAAGATGACCAGGGAGGCCGCGGAGCACTTCTGGCCGGAGTGGCCGAAGGCGGACAGGTAGAGGTCGTTGATGGCCAGGTCCGGGTCGGCGGCCGGGGTGATGATGAGCGAGTTCTTGCCGGAGGTCTCCGCCATGATGTTCATCTTCGGCTTCCAGCCGCGGAAGAGCTGTCCGGTCTCGGACGCGCCGGTGAGGATGACGGCGTCAACGTCATCGTGGGAGATGAGCGCCTTGCCTGCTTCGCCCTCGTCGGTGAGCACGAGCTGGACCAGGTCGCGGTCCAGGCCGTGGGCGTCGAGCGCCTCGTGGATAGCCTCGACGGCCACCTTGGCGCAGTGCACGACTTGCGGCGCCGGCTTGATGATGACGGCGGAACCTGCGGCCAGGGAGGACACGATGCCGCCGACCGGGATGGCTACCGGGAAGTTCCACGGCGGGGTAATAACGGTGACCTGGTTCGGGGTGAACTGAGAACGCGCGCTGTCGAGCAGTCGTGCGGACTGGCCGTAGAACACGCAGAAGTCGATGGCCTCAGAGACCTCGGGGTCGGACTGGGTGACGGTCTTGTTGGCCTCGTACGCCATGACGTTCATGAGCTTGCCGCGGTTGTCGGCGAGCTTGTCGGCGATGGTGTGCAGGACTTCCTCGCGCTCGGCGCCGGACTTGGCGGACCAGTCGGCGGCCAGGGAACGCGCCTTGGCGACGGCCGCGTCCACGGTTGCGGTGTCCGTGACCTCGGCGATGCCGTGCTCGCCCGGATCGTGGGCCACGATCTCGTTGGCCCAGGCGGAGTTAGCCAGCAGCGACGGATCGGTGTCTGGCTCGTTGAAGAAGCGGCCCAGGCGCGGGGCCTGGCGGCCGGAGCCGACCTCGGCGTTGCGGTCTTGGGTGCGCTTGGCGCCCGAGAAGGTGTCCCAGCGGTTCTCCACGGCCTCGCGGAAACGGCGCTCCTGATCCTGGATCGGGGTCAGCTGGTCCTCGCCCGGCTCGTCCGGGGCGAACAGTGCGTAGAGGAAGTTCTGGGAGGCAGAGTTCTCCTCCAGGCGGCGTACCAGGTAGGACACGGCAACGTCGAAGTCATCCATGTGCACCACCGGGGTGTAGAGGATCTGGCGGCCGAAGACGTCGTGGACTGCCTGCTGCTGCGCCGGGGACATGCCCTGCAGCATCTCGGAATCGAGCTGGCGGGTCACGCCGCGCTCAGCGGCAAGCTCGTAGGCCAGTGCCGCGGTGTAGAGGTTGTGGGAGGCGATGCCCAGGTGCACGCAGTCGGCGTACTCCTCACGGATGATGTAGTCCAGCAGGCGGAAGTAGTTGGCATCCACGTCCGGCTTGGTCTCGTACGGTGCCACGGCCCAGCCGTGGGACTCGCCCTGAACGTGCTCCATGGACAGATTCGCGCCCTTCACCAGGCGGACCTTGATCTTGGCGCCGCCATTCGCCACGCGGTTCTTGGCGTATTCGGCCAGGTGCACGAGGGCGTCGAAGGTGTCCGGCAGGTAGGCCTGCAGCACGATGCCGGCCTCGAGGTCCTTGAACTCCGGCTCATCCAGCAGCTCGGTGAACAGGCGGATGGTCAGGTGGAGGTCGTGGTATTCCTCCATGTCCAGGTTGATGAACACCTGTGGGTTGCGGCGTACGGCCTCCTGGTAGAGGGGGCGCAGGCGGTCCTTAAGGCGGACCAGGGAGCCCTCGAAGTCCCAGTGGTTGAGCTGGGCGCACAGGGAGGAGGCCTTCACGGACACGTAGGTCACGCGCGGGTTGCGGATGAGGCCCAGGGTGCGTTCGGTGCGGGAGCGGGCTTCGTCCTCGCCCAGCACGGCCTCACCCAGCAGGTTGAGGTTGAGCTGCTCGCCCTTTTCTGCGGCCTTGTCCAGCAGCTTGTTCAGCGCGTCGGACTCGGCGTCCAACACGAGGTGGCCCACCATCTGCTTCATGCGCATGCGAGCCAGCGGCATGACGAGGTTCGGCAGGATGGGGCCGAAGAAAGCGCCCAAGCCCACGAGGGTGGCGTTGATGGGGCCCAAGAACTTCGGGTTTTCGGTGATCTGGGACATGGCGTGGGCGGCGACTTTGTCGTCCTCAGGACGCATGACGCGGTCCACGAAGTCCATGGTGAAAGATACGCCGTGTGGGTCGCGCAGCATGTTAGCAAGCTGTTCGGTCGACTTATCGGTCTTACCTTCGGAGGTGGCCAGCCACTGGCGCGCGCGAGTGATGGCCTTGTCTACTACAGCCTCGACGTCGTTGGAGTCTGCGAGGCGCTCAAATGCGGTGGTCATTCTTTTGGATTCCTTATGTGCAACCAAGAGGGATGAAATTGAGGGGGGGATGAAGGTGTGCCGAGTCAGACTGGCGGACGGTCACCGCGGAACCGTCGTTTCCCGAAGTTGGCGTTCAATGACCACCACTTTCTGTTTTGACTGTGATTTTCCTTGCAATGGACACGCTAATGTTAGCCCGAGCAATATCGACTACACAATACGAGCAGGGGATCAATTTTTGGTGAGTTCCCTCAGTGCTTTGACCTGCAGTTTTGAAGCAATTTGAAAAAGTTGAGCAGATTGGGAACAACTTTGGGAGTTGGCCCGTTGTGTAGGTTGAGTGACCGGCACTCAGGTTTGATGCAGTCGGCGAACTTCCTTGCTATAGTCGGCGCGGTAAGTTGAGTCCGGTGCAGTCAACCAGGGTGAGAACCCAGGTGCTGGCACAGCGAACCAACGTAGAAAAAGACCAACAACCTCAAAGGAGCACAATTCATGGGACGCGCAGTAGGCATTGACCTCGGTACCACTAACTCGGTCGTTTCCGTTCTGGAGGGCGGCGAGGCCACAGTTATCACTAACTCTGAGGGTGCCCGCACCACCCCGTCCGTCGTCGCCTTCTCCAAGGATGGCGAGGTCCTCGTGGGTCAGTCCGCGAAGAACCAGGCGGTCACCAACGTTGACCGCACCGTCCGTTCCGTCAAGCGCCACATCGGCACCGACTGGACCATCGACATCGACGGCAAGAAGTACACCCCGCAGGAGATCTCCGCACGCACGCTGATGAAGCTCAAGCGCGACGCTGAGTCCTACCTGGGCGAGGGCGTCACCGACGCCGTCATTACCGTCCCGGCGTACTTCGAGGATGCACAGCGCCAGGCCACCAAGGAGGCTGGCCAGATCGCGGGCCTCAACGTCCTGCGTATCGTCAACGAGCCGACCGCGGCCGCGCTGGCCTACGGCCTGGAGAAGGGCGAGCAGGAGCAGACCATCCTCGTCTTCGACTTGGGTGGCGGCACCTTCGACGTCTCCTTGCTGGAGATCGGCGACGGCGTCGTCGAGGTCATGGCCACCGCCGGCGACAACGAGCTGGGTGGCGACGATTGGGATCAGCGCATCGTGGACTGGCTGGTGGAGAAGTTCAAGGCCGCCAACGGCATCGACCTGACCAAGGACAAGATGGCGATGCCGCGCCTGCAGGAGG
Source organism: Corynebacterium incognita (assembly GCF_014217255.1). Lineage (NCBI taxonomy): Bacteria > Bacillati > Actinomycetota > Actinomycetes > Mycobacteriales > Corynebacteriaceae > Corynebacterium > Corynebacterium incognitum. The sequence goes on along the minus strand of NZ_CP059404.1, from coordinate 964,251 downwards.
CAGCGGAGAAGGCCAAGATTGAGCTCTCCTCTTCCCAGCAGACCAGCATCAACCTGCCTTACATCACCGTCAGCGAGGATAAGACCCCGCTCTTCCTGGACGAGACCCTGACCCGCTCCGAGTTCCAGCGCATCACCCAGGACCTCCTGGACCGCACCAAGGCGCCGTTCAACCAGGTGATCAAGGACGCCGAGCTGTCCGTCTCCGATGTGGACCACGTCGTCCTCGTCGGTGGTTCCACCCGTATGCCGGCTGTGTCCGAGCTGGTCAAGGAGCTCACCGGCAAGGAGCCGAACAAGGGCGTCAACCCGGATGAGGTCGTGGCCGTGGGCGCTGCCCTCCAGGCAGGCGTTCTGCGTGGCGACGTCAAGGACGTCCTGCTTCTCGACGTCACCCCGCTCTCCCTGGGTATCGAGACCAAGGGTGGCGTGATGGACAAGATCATCGAGCGCAACACCACCATCCCGACCAAGAAGACCCGCACCTACACCACGGCTGAGGACAACCAGCCTTCCGTGCAGATTCAGGTCTTCCAGGGTGAGCGCGAGATGGCGCAGGCCAACAAGCTGCTCGGCTCCTTCGAGCTCGGCGGCATTGCTCCGGCGCCGCGCGGCGTGCCGCAGATCGAGGTCACCTTCGACATCGACGCCAACGGCATCGTCTCCGTGTCCGCTAAGGACAAGGGCACCGGCAAGGAAAACACCATCAAGATCCAGGACGGCTCCGGCCTCTCTGACGAAGAGATCGAGCGCATGGTCAAGGACGCCGAGGCTCACGCCGAGGAGGACAAGAAGCGCCGTGAGGAGCAGGAGACCCGCAACAACGCGGAGAACACTGCTTACCAGACCCGCAAGTTCCTGGAGGACAACTCCGACAAGGTTTCCGAGGACGTCAAGACCAAGGTCACCGAGGCGGCCGACGCCGTCGACGAGGCTCTGAAGGGCGATGACCTGGAGGCCATCAAGTCGGCCGTCGAGAAGCTCTCCACCGAGTCCCAGGAAATGGGCAAGGAGATCTACGAGGCGCAGGCCGCTGAGGGTGAGGCCGGCGCTGCTGCTGGCGCGTCCGAGGACCCGAACGTCGTCGACGCAGAGGTCGTCGAGGACGAGGACGGCGACAAGAAGGATGGTGACAAGTAAATGACTGAGCGCGACGATATGCCGGACAACCCCGGGGACCCGGAGAACACGGATCCCGAGGCGACCTCGGCGGAGTCCGCGGAGCAGGCGGCCGAGGAGGCCGCTGCCGCGCAGGAATCCTCCGACGAGCCGGAACTGGATCCGACTCTGGAGGCCGACGTCGACGCCGCTTTGGCGGAGCCGGACCCAGAGGCCGACGCCAAGGTCGATGAGGCTGAGGCTGCTGAGGTAGTCGAAGAAGGCCCCACCGTCGAGGAGCAGCTCGCCGAGCGCACCGAGGACCTGCAGCGCCTTAACGCCGAGTACATCAACTACCGACGCCGCGTGGAGCGCGAGCGCCAGGCAGTGGTGGACGGTGCCAAGGCCAAGGTGCTCACGGAGATGCTGCCCATCCTCGATGACCTGGAGCTGGCCCGCCAGCATGGCGACTTGGACGAGGGGCCGCTGAAAGCCATCTCGGACAAGCTGCAGTCAGTCCTGGACAACCAGGGGTTGCAGCCCTTCGGTGCCGAAGGCGACGCCTTCGACCCCGAGGTTCACGAGGCCGTGCAAGACCTGTCGACCGGCGGAGCCCAGGCCGTAGGAACCGTTCTCCGTCGCGGCTTCAAGGTCGGTGACCGCGTGGTGCGTAACGCCCTGGTCATCATCGCGGATGCATCTACAGACGAAGAAAGCGGCGAAGCAAGCGAATAAATCGCACGCCCACCGCTGCTGCAACACCAACAACCGGAAAGGAGGAGATGCCCAGTGAGTGCACAACCCGAATGGGCAGATAAAGATTATTACGCGGATCTGGGGGTCTCCTCATCCGCGACCCCGGAGGAGATCAAGCGCGCCTACCGCCAGATAGCGCGGGAGAACCACCCGGACAAGAACCCAGACAACCCGGCCGCAGCGGACAAGTTCAAGGCCGCCGCGGAGGCGTACGAGGTGCTCAGCGACAACGCGGAGCGCAAGGAATACGACCAGTTCAAGGCGATGCTAGGCTCCGGCGGCGTCTTCGGACGGAACGGAGGCGCCGGGTTTCCCGGCGGGTTTCGCTCGACGGCGACGCCGGGCGGAGCGGACTTCTCCGACTTCTTCCGATCCGCTGGAGGACAAGCTGCGGACAGCGGTCTGGGCGATATCTTCGGTGGCATTTTCAACCGCGGCGGCGGTGCTGGCCGCACAGCTCGGCCGTCGCGGGGGGCCGACGTCGAAACCGAAGTAACCCTCGATTTCCGCGAGGCTGCCAAGGGCACGACCCTGCCCCTGCAGCTCAGTGGCGAGGCGCCGTGCACCACGTGCCACGGTTCGGGTTCGAAGTCAGCGAACTTGCCGCCGTGCGCCACGTGCGGCGGTACCGGGTTTACCTCGGAAAACCGCGGGGCCTTCGCTTTCTCTGCGCCGTGTACGGACTGCGGCGGCACCGTGAACAAGGTCGTAGATCCCTGCCCGGATTGCTCTGGCTCCGGTACGGTGCACCGCTCCCGCTCGATTCGCGTGCGCATCCCCGCAGGCGTCATTGACGGTCAGAAGGTGCGCCTGGCTGGCCAGGGTGAAGCCGGACCCAACGGCACCCCGGCGGGTGACCTGTTCGTGCTGGTACACGTCAAGGACGATGAGCTCTTCACTCGCGACGGTGATGATCTGCACATCGAGGTCCCTGTCAGCTTCTCTGAACTAACGTTGGGTGACACCATCACGGTGCCCACCCTGGATGCTCCGGTGCGGCTCAAGGTGCCGGCCGGCACCCCGGACGGTCGTACCCTGCGGGTGCGCGGCCGCGGCGTGCCCACCCGGGGCGGCAAGTCCGGCGACCTATTGGTCACGGTGCAGGTGGTGGTGCCGGAGAAGCTGGATCCGGCGGCCATGAGCGCCCTGCGTACGTACGCTCAGGCGGAAAAAGACTCAGGATTTAATCCCCGCGCGGGCTGGGCGGGCAACTAAGCTCGTCCCCGAAGGGGGAGCGTAGCTGTCGGTGAAGGAGGTGGAAGACATGGTTGAGCACTCAGGGCATAGGGACCGCGAGTCCGACACCACCGAGGTGTACGTCATCTCCGTGGCGGCGGAACTCGCCGGCATGCACGCCCAAACGTTGCGCACCTATGATCGCCTCGGGCTGGTTACCCCAGCCCGCACCTCAGGCGGTGGGCGTCGTTACTCTCCGCGGGACATTTCCATGCTGCGTAAGATCCAGGCGCTTTCGCAGGATGAGGGCGTCAACCTTGCTGGCATTAAGGCCATCATCGAGCTGACCGAGGAGCGCGACCGCCTTGAGGCGGAACGCGACGCCTTGGCGGCGGAAGTGGCGGAGCTGCGCAAGGCAGGCCCGCCCCGCCGTGGCGAGTTGGTGCCGGTAGAGCCGACCACCTCGGTGGTCATCTGGAACCCCCGGCGCCGGCGGCGGCGCCACAGCTAAAGCGGTGTTCCAGCCCGCATTCCCTGGGAATCGACCAAGGGAGGCGGGCTTCTTTCTTTTCTTCACAACACTTTTGCAAAAGTGTTGTGAAAAACCCTAGCGGCCTGAGGGGTGGCGCGGTAACTTGTAGGATAGCGAAAGGTGTCAGCCGTCACACCAGGTGCATTATTGTGCTGGCTGTCTCTTTCTGGGGAGATTCCCGCCTGATTACCGCACGTCCCGAAAGGAAAGCCATGACTATCTACGCACACCCCGGCACCGAAGGCGCCGTCGTCGAATTCCGCGAGCGCTACGACAACTACATCGGCGGACAATGGGTGCCGCCTGTTGACGGCGAGTACATGGACAACCTCAGCCCCGTCACCGGCAAGGTGTTCTGCCAGGTCGCCCGCGGCAAGGCCGCGGACATTGAAAAGGCTCTCGACGCCGCGCACGCCGCCGCCCCCGCCTGGGGCGAGACCTCGCCCACTGAGCGTGCCAACACCCTGCTGCGCATCGCCGACCGCATGGAGCAGAATCTCGAAAAGATCGCCGTGGCCGAGACCTGGGACAACGGCAAGGCCGTCCGCGAGACCCTTGCCGCGGATATCCCGCTTGCCGTGGACCACTTCCGCTACTTCGCCAGCGCCATCCGGGCCCAAGAGGGGGCCCTATCCCAACTGGATAAGGACACCGTGGCCTACCACTTCCACGAGCCGCTCGGTGTGGTCGGCCAGATCATCCCCTGGAACTTCCCGCTGCTCATGGCTGCCTGGAAGATTGCCCCTGCCCTGGCCACCGGTAACGCCATCGTCCTGAAGCCCGCCGAGCAGACCCCGGCCTCCATCATGCTGCTCATGGAGATTATCGGCGACCTCATCCCGGACGGCGTGCTCAACATCGTCAACGGTATCGGCGAGGAAGCGGGCGTCGCGCTGTCCAACTCTGAGCGCATCAACAAGATTGCCTTCACCGGGTCCACCCCCGTGGGCAAGATCATCAACAAGTCCGCCGCAGACAAAATTATCCCCGTCACCCTCGAGCTTGGCGGCAAATCGCCGTCGCTGTTCTTCCCGGACGTCATGGACGCCGACGACGCCTACTTCCAGAAGGCCCTCGAAGGTTTCACCTTGTTCGCCCTCAACCAGGGAGAGGTGTGTACCTGCCCGTCCCGCGCGCTCATCCATGAGTCCATCGCGGACGACTTCCTCGCCCAGGCCATCGAGCGCGTGAAGAAGATCAAGATCGGCGACCCGCTGGACACTGAAACCATGATGGGCGCGCAGGCCTCCCAGGAGCAGATGGACAAAATTACCGAGTACCTGTCCATCGGTCCCAACGAAGGCGCGGAAACCCTGACGGGCGGCCATGTGAATACGCTCGATGGACTCGAGGGCGGTTACTACATCGAGCCCACCGTGTTCAAGGGCACCAATGACATGCGCATCTTCCGCGACGAAATCTTCGGCCCTGTCCTTTCCGTGGCGACCTTCTCGGACTTCGACGAGGCCATCCAGATCGCCAATGACACCAACTTCGGGCTCGGCGCCGGCGTATGGTCCCGCGATGCGAACACCTGCTACCGTGCCGGCCGCGCCATCCACGCCGGCCGTGTGTGGGTGAACCAGTACCACAACTACCCGGCTCACGCCGCGTTCGGTGGCTACAAGGAGTCCGGCATCGGCCGCGAGAACCACCTCATGATGCTCGCCCACTACCAGCAGACCAAGAACCTGCTCGTCTCCTACGACCAGAACCCCACCGGCCTGTTCTAACGCGCAGGGTGCAACTGCTCAAAGCCGGCGAGGAACTCCGGATTACGCCAATAGTCGGTGTGGTTGGAGAAGTACTCCGTCGGCCACGGCTGCGCCCCAAAGCCCGGCGAGGTGGGGTCCACCCCGTGCACCCCACCGCCTGGGCCGGTGGCAAAGCGGATGACATCCGCCGGGCCGGAGGTGGCAAACACGCGCGGGTTCTCGCTGCGCAGTTGGTAATCGGCCGCGGACGTCACCCCTGGCCCCGCGCCGGGGCTGCCTACCAGCACCAGGTCGTCGGTGTGCAACCCGCCAGCGGCCGCGTGACCGGCGACCACGGAGCCGTAGGAGAACCCCACCACCGTCTTGTGCGCGTGCGGGTTGCGGCGCGCCAGCTCCGCCTGGAAGCGCGCAAGCGCCTGGCCCCCGTGGCGCGCCGGGCCGGCGTGCGTGGCATGGGGGAGAGACTCCGGGGCGTTGTATCCCAGCCACAGCACCGCCGCGCCGCCGGTGGCCTGCGCGAGCGATCGTGCATTGCTCACCTGCGTAGGCCACGATTCCACGCGCGACGAGCCCACCCCGGCCGCGTAGGTGGCAACCTCGTCCGCGCTTTCGATGTCGCCGATCGCAGCCACCAGGTGCCCGTCGCCGGTCTCCAATAAGACGAGGTCCGGGTTCTCGGCGGCCAGGCGCTGCACCTCCGGCGGTGCCTGCGCCAGCATCACCTCGTGAACCGCTGCGGCCGGCAGTGTTTCCAGCTCGTCGAGGCGCCGCGGTGGCTCCGCCAGCTCCGGTGTGCACAGGGCATCGATGCCCTGCGCGCACGCCCAGTCCAGGCCGTCGCCCAGCGCGCGCAACTGGTGCACCACGGCCTCCGCCGGGTTGTCGTCCCACCCGGCCAGCGCAGCGGCGTAGGCCGCATCCTCCGCGCGCTCGAGGAGCATCTCGACGCCCCGTTGCACCTCCGAGTTAGCGCGCAACAGCCCGGCCACCGCCAGCATTTCCGCGCCCACCGGGTCCAACCCGCCCGTTGTACGGTGCAACATCGCCGTGGCCGCGGTCGCCGCCGCGCCGCCGAGCCCCGTCGGCGCCAGGCCGTCCCACCGCCTGCCGTAACTTGCGGCAACGCGGCGCAGCCCGGTGTCCTCGTCCACCAGGGCGTCAGCCGCCCGCTCCAACAGTGCCGAGTTGGTCACCTGTGTCATGGCATCCTCCGCGTCAATCCCTGCGCCGCGTCGTCGTCGGTGCGGTTGATCGTTCGCAGGAGCGTGGCGACGTCGTCAAGCTCAGTGTCCAGCGAGCGCTCGACGTCGGCGGTGGCGTCCGCCCACCGCCGCAGCGCCCGCTTTAAGGCAGCGGCGGTGTGTGGGGGAGCGGCTAAGGATTGTTGAGAGAGTGCGTGCTTGCCGCGGCGCCGAGCGGCAGTGACGGCGGTTGCAGTGTGCGAGGTCATCGTTAATAGGTTCATGGTCTCATCATCGCGGGGCGCGCCGCTGGGCACCAGGGGTGCGAGGCGAGCCTGTGGATAACTTCGCCCGCGCGGGTGAGATCGCCGTTACACTCAAGGGGTATGAAGGTAGCAGCAGTGCAAATGACCACCGGCGCCGACGTGTCCGAGAACCTCGCCGCCGCCAGCGCCCAGATCCGTGCCGCAGCAGCCGGGGGAGCGCGCCTCATCGTGCTGCCGGAGGCCACGTCACAGGCCTTTTCCGCCGGTCGCTTGGACACCCAGGCACGCGAGCTGGACGGCCCCTTCGCGGCCGGTATTCAGGCCCTCGCCCAGCAGCTGGGAGTGGTGGTTGTGGCGGGCACGTTCCGTCCCGCGGACGTTGTGGATAAAAACGGCAAAAAAATTAACCGGGTCTACAACACCGCCCTCATCACCGGCGGCGGGCAGCACCTGGGCTACGACAAGATCCACACCTACGACGCTTTTGATTACCGCGAGTCCGACACCGTGCGCCCCGGCACGGACCTGGTGACGTTTTCAGTCCGCGACGGCGACGAAGAACTGACCGTGGGCGTAGCCACGTGCTACGACATCCGCTTCCCCGAGCAGTTCAAGGAGCTCGCGCGGCGCGGCGCGCAGGTCATCGTGGTGCCCACCAGCTGGGCGGATGGCCCCGGCAAAGTAGAGCAGTGGCGCATCCTCACCGCCGCCCGCGCGCTGGACTCGGGCTGCTACATCGTCGCGGCCGGCCAGGCCCGCCCCGGCGGCAACGCGAAGGCTGGGGAGCCCTCCGGGCCCACCGGCGCGGGGCACTCGTGCGTGGTCGCGCCCAATGGACGTCGAGAAGCGGAGGCCGGCTACGAACCGGAGATCCTGTACTGGGATCTCGGCCTCGAGATCGTGGAGAAAACTCGCCGCAGCCTGCCCGTGGTCGCGGGCAGCGTGGAGTTCTAGGGTTTAGGGCTCACCCACCACGGTGCGGGAGAACAAGTGGATGCGGTTGAACACGTTCATATTGATGCAGCCCATGAGGAACACCGCGAGCACGTCGGCGCCCAGGGTCTCGCGAAGGCGCTCGTAGTCCTCGTCAGGCAGATTGCCGTCGGCCACCAGCGTGACAGCCTCGGCGATTTCCAGTCCCGCGCGCTCGACATCCGAATACACACCCTCCGCCAACCTGCGTGCAGCGGCTAGAGTGTCGGCCATTGCTCCGGGACAGCCCAGGGATAGGCCTGGATATCCGCGGCTGGGAAGCCGACCTCCCGGAGCTGATCCGCCCCGGCTGTCACGTCCTCCGGAGCGCCCACCAGGACCATGTCGAACTCGAACCACGGGCCGTCGTCCACCACGGTAGCGATGGGGTCATCGCTGACCAAGGGGCGCGCGGTGGCAGACAGCGGCTGGGCCCGGAGCCACCGGTCGTCGTCGGCGCGGCGGACGATGTGCTGCAGGTTGAGCCAAGGCGCGAGCGTATCCAGGTTCGTTTGGAACTCGGTGTCGTAGAGCAGGCCCGGCGAGTCCGCCACCACGTACACGCACGTCGCGGCCGGAGGCTCCTGGTGTCCCTGCGCCGTGGTGGAATTGACCAGATCCAGCAGCCAGGCCTTCGCCGCGGCCCAACCCGTACCGAAGGCGATGATGACGCGGTCGGTGTCCGCGGCGTCGGGAAGGAGGCCGGGGCGCGGGTTGCCCAGGATCCAGCGGTCGCCAACCCGGGTGGTGGACAACAGGTGCGAGTTGTCCCCGCAATTGTGAATATGGAATTCCAGCTGGCCGAAATCGTCGCTGGGCACCGCTGGAGTCAACAGAACCCACTTGCCTGGTAATAGATCGCAGGTCACCGGCAGGGCATCGCCCGCGGCATAGTCTACGGGCATGCCGGTCTCGAGCTTGACCACCGTGGTGAAGCGGTTGGGGTGCTCTACGGCCACAACCTCACCGGAATGCGCCGGGGGAACGCCCTGCTGATCCGCCTCCGTGGCAGCCTGGGCCATGGTGTCGCACACGGCCTTAATCGTCTTGACAGCGGCGGCGTGGACACGAGGAGTGAGATCAAAAATCTCCAGCCCGGCCTCGAGGCTCGCCGCGAACATCGGGTACACGTGCGCCGGAAAGCCGTGGCGCCGGTGGCTGCGGCCGAGCTCCGCCAGGCGGCGTCGAGTAGCGGACTGCAGTGTGCCCGACATCGGGGTGCGTTCGAAAACCCAGGCCAGCGCAGGGGCTAAATCCACGTGCGTGGCATCCATCCGGAAGGGGAAGGACTGCCGAGCCTCCCAGACCTGGGAGTAGAGGTGCTCGTGGGTGATATCCCGCAACCGCGGCCCCTCGGCGCGCAGCAAAGCGGCCAACTCGGGAAGGTTCCGTGGGCTGTTGTTCATAGGCGTCGATCTTACCCAACTGGAGAGGGTGCGCGTTATCCCAGTTCACTGCGCCTGTTGTGGGCAATGCCATAGTGTGCGAGAAGTGATGGGGGTATTAGCTTAGGAGTTGTATGTGATACCTCACCCAGTACCCGCTACAGTATGTGAGGTTTCATTTTCGTCATCATCCTAAGGAGTGGGTCCTTCCGCCGGGACGGTTTCCGGCGACCAAACCGTGGTTGATCCAATTACAAGCAAAGGAATATTGAAGGCATGGAAGAATTTAGCGCCAATACCTTGATGTTGGACGTGGGTTTTATCTCGTTACTGCTGGTCATAGGTAGTATCCTTCGTAACCACGTCCGGATCGTGTTCCAGCAACTCCTGCTGCCTGCCCCCGTCACCGCAGGCCTCCTCGGTCTGCTCCTCGGCCCGGAAGTCCTCGGCATCGTCAACTTCTCTGACAACCTGGGCAGCTACACCACTATCCTCATCGCCATGGTCTTTGCTTCCATGGCGTACTCCATGCAGATGACCGGTAGCGTCAAATCTGGCGCGCGCCGCATGTGGGCCTATTCCACGGTGATGTTCCTAGGTCAGTGGGGCCTGTTCATCCTCATCGGCCTGTACTTCCTCCAGCCGGTCTTTGACACCCCGAACTGGTTCGGCATGATGCTGCCGGTGGGCTTCACTGGCGGCTTCGGCACCGCCGCCGCTGTGGGCGGCGCGCTGGAAGACGCCGGCGCTGAGGCAGCACAGTCTCTGGGCTTCACCTCCGCCACGGTGGGTACCGTGGCCGCCATCGTGGGCGGCATCATCGCGGGTAACTGGGGCATCCGTCGCGGCAAGGTCAGCCACGTCCCAAGCGAGCTCCCGGAGGAGCTGCGCCGCGGCTACATCAAGAACCTTGGCGACCGCCCATCGCTGGGCAAGGCCACTACCAACCCGTCCTCCATCGAACCGCTGGCGCTGCACCTGGGTTTCATCGTCTTGACGGTGGCCACCGCGTACCTCATTAATGAGGCGATCTCCAACCAGTTCCCGGACGTCTCCGTCCCGCTCTTCGCAATGTCCCTCATCGTTGGCCTGGTATTCCGCGCCGTCATGAACGCCGTCGGCGCCGAGGACTTCCTAGACAAGGACACCATGTCCGCCGTCTCGGGCGCCTCCACGGATTACCTCATCGCCTTCGGTATTGCCGCCATCACGCCGTCCGCCATCGCGTCCTACTGGGTGCCACTGCTCATCCTGTTCGTGTTGGGCACCATCTACTGCACGTTCTTCCTCATGTACTTCCCGGCCGTGTTCTTCGGCGAGCGCTGGATCGAGCGCGGCATCTTCGGCTGGGGCTGGGCTACGGCCACCGTGGCCACCGGCATCGCCATCCTTAAGATCGTGGACCCGAAGCTGGAGTCCGGAACGCTGTCCGAGTACGGCGTGGCCTACGTTGGTTTCGGCCCGTTCGAGGTGGGCATGACTGTCCTTGCCCCGATTGCGGTGCTGGCAGGCTTCATGGTCGGCCTGGGCTGGGCCGCGACGCTCCTGGCTATTGTCATCTTCTTTATGGCCAAGTTTGGCGGCTGGCTTCCGGCCCGCGGCACGATCTTCAAGCGAGGCATCGGCCACGTCTAATCTCCTAAGGCATGGACTATTCCAGCCTCACCGCTTTGACTCGTGAGACCTGCGCGCAGCTCCCCGCTGCCCAGGTCTCGCAGCCGTTTTCGCCCGAGTACCACGTGTGGAAGGTGCGCGGCAAGATGTTCGCCATGCTTGTCGACGCCCCCGCGCACCGCGAGCTCGTCTTAAAAGTCGCCCCCGAGGACGCGGCGCTGCTGCGCAAGAAGTTTGTAGGCATCACGGAGGGCTATCACATGAACAAGCGGCACTGGTCCAGCGTGCTCCCCGACACGGACGTGGAGCCGCAGCTCGTGCGCGGCTTGCTCGTGGATGCTTACTGCGCCGTGGTCGCGGGCCTCCCGCGCGCCCGGCGACCGGTGGACCCGGCCACCTTCGGGCTCTAGGAGCCATTATTAGCGCAGTTCGCTACTAATGATCCGTTTTGTCTACACGAAAACGGTAAGCAAATCTCGGCATTACTAGCGAAAAGGAACATTAGGCATTTCCGGTGGCGTCACCCACAGCCTCGTCCGACTCAGGAACCAGCGTCGGCGCGGGTTGCAGGCGGGACTGCTCGGCGGCAATGACGTCATCGATGAGTTGCTGCTCGGACACGTCCACCGCCTCCGGCGCCTCGGCGGCCACGGACTCGCGGGCGTAGTGGTCAAACAGCTCCCGCTTGGCCTCCAAGCGCTTGACCAGCTGCTCGTCCACCGCATCCGGGGTGAACAGCCGGTGCACCTCCACCGTCCGGATCTGCCCCATCCGGTACGCCCGCGCGATGGCCTGCGCCTCCTTCGCCGGGTTGAGCTGCGGCTCCATGAACACCACGCGGTTGGCCGCCTGAATGTTCAGACCTTCGCCCGCCGCGATGACCTGGCAGACCAGCACGGCGCCGCCAGCTGCCGTGCTGAAGTTGTCCACCAGCTTCTGCCGCTCCTCGGGGCTCACCCCGCCGGCCACCGGGCCGAATACCTCCAGCCCTTGCTGCGCGGCCTGGGCCATGACTGCCTCTAGCACGCTGCGGAAGAAGGTGAACACGATGGTCTTGCCGCCGTCCGCCGCGGCATCGTCAAGAATCTCCGCCAGGCGCTCCAGCTTTGCCGATCCCGGCTGCGCGTAGGCGCACCGCATGTCCATGAAGTGTCCGCGCTGCACCGCGTCGCGGTAGCGATCGTGTTCGCCCGCCGCGGGCTCGACCCACTCCTGCGTCTCCACCAGCGCGGGCAACTCCGCCAGCACTTGCGATTGGTTGCGCCGCAGGTACACCGGCGCGATGCGCTTCTTAAATTCCGAGACCCGCTGTGTATCCGTAGCAATCTCCGGCGCGAGATATTTAATCAGCGTCTGGAATTCCGCCACTTTGTTCTCCAGCGGGGTGCCGGTCAAGTAGATGACGTTTCCAGCGATCTCCGTCATGACTTTCACGGCGCGGGATTGTTGGGAGACCTCGTTCTTCACGCGGTGTGCCTCGTCCACCACCAGGATCTCCACGTATTCCTCCGGGGAGGTAAACAGGGGGTTCTTGCGTACCTCGGGGTAGCCCACGATCGCCACGCCGCCACGTTCGACCCAGGCCGCGTATTCTGCATCTTTGGCCGCGCCGTGGATGACAAAGACCTCGAAGTCGGTGAATTTTTCCACTTCGCGCCGCCAGTTCAGCCGCAGGCTCGGCGGGCACACCACTAAGGCGTGGCAGAGGCTTTCCGACGCCGCCTGTTCCTCAGCAACGTGCACCATCGCGGCGAGTGCCTGCATGGTTTTGCCCAGGCCCATCTCATCGCCGATGAGCACCTTCTTTTGTGCGATAGCGAACTTCGCGCCGAAGGCCTGGTAGCCACGCAAGCTCGCCTTGACCTGCCCACGCAACCGCAGTTGGGCAATGCGCTCCACGACGTCCTCGGGGAGGTCGCCGGTGTGGGACTCGCGGTCGTCGGCAAGCGCGTGGAAATCCGCGGCGCGCACCGCGTACATGCTCCACGCTTCGTCGGCGCTAATGGTTTTGACCTCCGGCAGGAACGGCAGATCCTCCACGCGCAGGAACTCAAAAGCCCCCTCGCTGGCCAGCGCGACCGGGACATGCGCGGCCACGGGCGGCAGCGCCGCCGCGGGCACCTCGGGCAGGGCGCCCAGTTCGTCGCGGTAGGCCAGCAGCGTCGCCAGCGCCACCACGTACGGGGTGCAGCGCGTCTTGTCGGTGTAGTCGATGCGTGGCGTTTGCTCGTCCACCAGGTCGTTCCAGTAGGCACGCGCGGCCGCGATGGCTTGGGTGGCGGTCTTCTCGCCCACGCCGTCGCGTCGCATGAGCTGCGCCGGGGTGGCGGTGGCGATGTCCGGCAGGCTCATGCCTTCGAGGGCGCCCAGGCGTATCCGCGCGGAGGTGATCGTCTCCAGCACTGACACGGAGGTTGTGGCGTACTGCCCGGCGGCCTGGCGCTCGCAGAGCGTGAGCCTCTCCGCTGCGATGCGGCCGCGGAGAGTTTCTTCCGTCGCCCGCGCGCGTTGCACCAGGTCCACGGCGCGGCGGTGCCCTTCCAGGGCGGCGCCTGTGGTCCATGTGACGGCGCGCCCGGTGCGGCGTTGCAGGTCCGTGGAGATCTCCGCGGTGGGTAATGGGGTTCCGGTGAGCGTGTCGACGATCCCGTCACACAGCAGCATGACTCCCTCCGGATTCAGGCCCCGGGCCCAGTCCACCACCTGTTCGCCCTCGACCGGACGGGAGCGAAACAGCTTGCCCAGCCCCGAATACTTGGGCACTTTGCGGGCCTGGGCCCACATCTGTTCTAGCTGGACGGGGGAGGGGAACGACACGAGTGCGAGGTCGCTGCGCATCGCGTCGGTGACCACCGGCTGCAGCGAGTGGACGTAGGCGGCCGTGTCCGTGCCGGGGGTGAACGCATAGGCCGTGGTGTCGTCGGTACTGAACAGCACCGGCGGGGTGCCGCCCGCCTCGACGCGCTGTAGCAGTTCTACCGTCGCGGCGTAGCGCGCCGCCGCCGCGTTAATCCGCGTGATGAGCTGCTCAAGCTCAAAGGGGGTGATAGTCACGCCTCTACTGTAGAGCAGGGCCCGCACCCGCGAACCCAAGTTGAGCGTGCTCGACTCAAAAATTTTTCGAGAATTTTTGCCTTGAGTGGAACACACTCAACTTCTCGTGCGTTATGAAGAGTGAAGCGCCTACAATGCGAGGCAGCGACAATTTATAACTCCTACCTCTGTAGTACGAAAGGCATAACGACAACATGAGTTCCTTCAACCCCACCACCAAGACGCAGGAAGCTCTGCAGCAGGCGCTGCAGATGGCGTCGTCGAATGGCAATCCGGATATCCGCCCGGCGCACTTGCTCGTAGCCATCTTGTCCCAGGAGGACGGCATCGCTGCCCCGGTGCTCAAGGCCACCGGCGTGGCGCCGGAGACCGTGCTCAAGGAGGCCCGCGAACTCGTGGACTCCTACCCCAAGGCCGAGGGGCAGAATATGGCCAATCCCAACTTCAACCGCGACGGCCTGAACGTTCTTACTAACGCCCAGGAGCTCGCGGGCAAGCTGGGCGATGATTACGTGTCCACCGAGGTGCTGCTCGCCGCGATTGCCGGTTCCAAGACCGATGCCGCGGAGCTGTTGACCGGACGCGGCGCCTCCGCTGACGTTATCGAGGGCGCTTTCCCGTCCGTGCGCGGCGCTGCAAAGGTCACCTCGGAGAACCCGGAGGAGCAGTTCCAGGCATTAGAAAAGTACGCCACCGATCTCACTGCCCGAGCCCGCGAGGGCAAGATTGACCCGGTTATCGGCCGCGATCAGGAGATTCGCCGCGTCGTCCAGGTGCTCTCGCGCCGGACCAAGAACAACCCGGTGCTCATCGGTGAGCCCGGCGTGGGTAAGACCGCCATCGTGGAGGGCTTGGCCCGCCGCATCGTTGCCGGCGACGTTCCGGAGTCGCTCAAGGGTAAGACTTTGCTGAGCCTGGACCTGGGTTCCCTGGTCGCGGGTGCGAAGTACCGCGGCGAGTTCGAGGAGCGCCTCAAGTCCGTGCTGGATGAGATCAAGGCCTCCGACGGGCAGATCATCACCTTTATCGACGAGCTGCACACCATCGTCGGCGCCGGTGCCTCCGGTGAGGGCTCCATGGACGCGGGCAACATGATTAAGCCCATGCTCGCCCGCGGTGAACTGCGCCTGGTCGGTGCCACCACGCTGGACGAGTACCGCAAGTACATCGAGAAGGACGCTGCCCTGGAGCGCCGCTTCCAGCAGGTCTACGCCGCCGAGCCGTCTGTGGAAGACACCATCGGCATCCTGCGTGGCCTGAAGGAGCGCTACGAGGTGCACCACGGCGTGCGCATCCAAGACTCCGCGCTGGTGTCCGCGGCGGAGCTGTCGCACCGCTACATCACCAACCGCTTCCTCCCAGACAAGGCCATCGACCTGGTGGACGAGGCCGGTTCGCGCCTGCGCATGGAGATTGACTCCTCGCCGCAGGAGATCGACGAGCTGGAGCGCGCCGTGCGCCGCATGGAGATCGAGGAACTGGCCCTGAAGAAGGAGTCGGACGCGGCGTCCCACGATCGCCTGAGCCGCCTTCAGCAGGAGCTGGCGGATGAACGCGAGAAGCTCGGCGAGCTCAAGGCGCGCTGGATGAACGAGAAGAAAGTCATCGACGACGTCCAGAACGCCAAGGAGGAGCTGGAGAACCTGCGCCGCGACGCCGAGATTGCTGAGCGTGACGGCGACTACGAGAAGGCCTCCGAGCTGCGCTATGGTCGCATCCCGGAGCTGGAGAAGCAGGTGGAAGAGGCCGAGGCCAGGGCCAACGAGCAGCAGGGAGCGATGCTGAGCGAGGAGGTCACCCCGGACACCATCGCCGAGGTCGTCTCCGCGTGGACTGGTATCCCGGCCGGCAAGATGCTGCAGGGCGAGACTGAGAAGCTGCTCAACATGGAGTCCATCCTGGGCCAGCGCGTCATCGGTCAAAAAGACGCGGTCACGGCCGTCTCGGACGCGGTGCGCCGCTCGCGAGCGGGCATCGCGGATCCGAACCGCCCGACCGGCTCCTTCCTGTTCCTCGGCCCGACCGGCGTGGGCAAGACGGAGCTGGCCAAGGCCACCGCGGAGTTCCTGTTTGACGATGAGACGGCCATGGTGCGCATTGACATGTCCGAGTACGGCGAGAAGCATTCCGTTTCCCGCCTGGTCGGTGCCCCTCCGGGCTACGTGGGCCACGAGGCCGGCGGCCAGCTCACGGAGGCGGTCCGCCGCCGCCCGTACACCCTGGTGCTCTTCGACGAGGTGGAGAAGGCCCACCCGGACGTCTTCGACGTCCTGCTCCAGGTGTTGGACGAGGGCAGGCTGACCGACGGCCAAGGCCGCACGGTGGACTTCCGCAATACGGTCATCATCTTGACCTCCAACCTGGGCGCTGGCGGCACCCGCGAGGAAATGATGGCGGCGGTGAAGTCCGCGTTCAAGCCGGAGTTCATTAACCGCTTGGACGACGTGGTCATCTTTGACCCGCTGTCCCAGGAGCTGCTGGAGGGCATCGTCGACGTCCAGTTGGAGAGCCTCCGCGAGCGCCTCGCAGCCAAGCGTCTCACACTGGACGTGGATGCGGACGCCAAGGCCTGGCTAGCCGAGCGCGGTTACGACCCGGCCTACGGCGCCCGCCCGCTGCGCCGACTGATCCAGCAGGCCATCGGTGACAAGCTGGCTAAGAAGGTACTTGCCGGCGACGTCCGCGAGGGCCAGAACGTCTCCGTGCACGTGGATGAGTCCGGCGAGGAGCTGGAGATCCTCTCGGCTTAGTCTCGCTCCCGATATTTCCCCGCGTCGATGACCAGCGCGGGGAAATGTTGTTGTCTCACGCGTCACAGCGTACCGGGCACGGCGTCGCGGTCCCGCCTATTATCGGGAGGCATGAGCATCCTCATCTCTCCTCAGCAACTTCACGATGACATTCATACTGGTCAACCGTTCACTCTGCTGGCATCGCACTGGGAACCACACGAAGGTGCGGGCGAGGGACAGTTCCGTTCGCTCCATATCCCGACCGCGCGCTTCTGCGACGCCGCCGCGGCGCTCGCTGGCATCCCGGGTTCGACCGTGGGACGTAACCCCCTCCCGGATCCGGAACAGCTCCAGAAGTGGTTCGAGCTGTGGGGCCTGAAGAAGGGCCGCGACATCGTGGTCTACGACGAAGGCCGTGGCCTGCTCGCTGCCCGCGCGTGGTGGATTCTGAAGTGGGCGGGCGTGGACAACGTCCGCATCGTGGACGGCGGCCTGGCGCGCTACCGCGCGGAGGGCTTTCCGACGCTCGTGGGCCCCGGCAACATCGCCGTGGGGTGCGACGTGGAGGTCAACGCTGGCAGTGCCCGGGTGGCCACCATCGAGGACGTCAAGGCGCACGATGGCTTGCTCGTGGACACCCGCGAACCCAACCGCTTTGCCGGGCTGCGCGAGATCTTGGACCTCAAGGCCGGCCACATCCCGGGCGCCATCAACGTCCCCGAGCGTGAGCTGCTCAACCCGGATCGCACGTTCAAGACCCCGGAGGAGATCCGCGACATCTTCGCACACGCCGGTGTCACCACTGGTGAGGGCGTTATTGTCTATTCCGGTTCGGGTAACCACTCCGCGCAAGCACTCGCCGCGATGGAGATGGTGGGTCTCACCGGCGCCGCGCACTTTGTGGGTGGTTGGTCCCAGTGGTCGGCGAACCCGGACAATCCGGTAGAGCGGGCGTAAGTAGCGTCTCACCGTCGGGCGACTAAAGTCTATTCTCGATGGCTCTTACACTTCTCATTATTTCGTTGGTTGCGGCGGCACTCGCCGTGGTCTTGTTGATCCTCGCCGCGCGCCAAGACAAGCGCGCCGTGGAAGCCGCAGACTCCGCGACGTCCACGGAGAGCACAAACTCCGCAGAATCTGAGCGCTACAGCCAGCCGGTCCTCGAGGACCCGGAGGACAAGACGGACTACGACGTCGCGCCCGCCACCGACCCGGAGGCAGCTCCGGCGGCTTCCTTGACGGCCGAGCCCACGCCGGACGACGCGCCTACGTCCCCCTCGGACTCGACTGTGAGCCAGGCGCAGCGCGGCCCGGAACCGACCTGGGAGACGTTCCCCGCACAAGAGTCTGGAGAAACAGAGGAGCACGCGGAGCCATCGCGTAGCGACGCTTCCCAACCGGTCCAGCCGGCCCAGGCAACGCCGCGCCGGGCTGCGCGTTCGCGCAACCCGCTGTCGAGCCTGCACTTGCCGGGAACGATGAAGCGCTTGCGCCGCGAGTGGGCTGAGGAGCAGGGCTTTGATTTCGCGCCGACCGATTCCTACCTGGAGGACGAATGGTTCCGCGGCGCCGCCTCCACGGGCGCGACGCCCAAGGACATTGTGTCCGGTTCCGCGTACGGCCACGAGATGCTGGTGATGGATCTCGGCGGCGTCAACGTCATGGCCATGCGTACCGGCGCCGCTACGGACGAGGTGGTGGATTTCCGCCGCGCCGAGCTGGAGGCCGAGCTCCCCTCTGAGGATCTCCTTCAGGCGGTGGAGGTGGCCGGGTTCACGGCTTTCGCCACCGATGTGGCGGTGGCGCAGCGCATGGTGGACGTGCGCGTCGAGACCGCGTTGGAGGACATGCCCGCCGAGGTCACCGCGGTGTGGATTGAGTCCGACTGGGTGCTGGCGCAGTACGAACAGCACTCCCGCCCGCACCACTGGGAGGCCACCCGGGCACCGTTGGCCATGCTTGCCGACGCCTCGCGTGTGTTACCGCCGCGGTCTTCCGCGGCGCAGGCCTTGCGGTTTGAGGACGCCGACCCCTCCCGCGACATGCCCGCCAAGGCCCCGGCGGCAGCGGTCGGCCTGCGTGTCGTGGGTGGCACCGAGTCCCGTGCCGCCGATAGCGCTACCGGCACAGCCGGCGCCGACAGTGCCGACAGTACTGACGGCGCGGACACCCCGCCGGTTAAACGACCGGATGAGCCCTCGGTGCTGCCGAGCCGCAAGGTTCCCGTGGCCCACGGTGAGATGGAGCAGCGTCCGCTGGGCGGCGACGAGGTGGACGCCATCGCGGACGGCAACGAGCGCCCGCAAGTGGATGACTCCACCCCGCGTGTGCCGCGCAACCTGACTAAGAGGTCCACCATCTTCGACGACCTCATCGAGCGCTACGGTGACATCATGAGCTTCGATTTCGACGACGAAGCCGGGGACTCCACGCCCCACCAGTCCTCACAGAAGAACCCGAACGAAGGGAATAAGCAGTAATGAGCACTCACGCACACCTCAATGAAGAGATGCTGGCGCGCTTGGCGGAACTGGTCAAGGAGCTGGCCGTCGTCCACGGCAAGGTGACCTTGTCCTCGGGCAAAGAGGCGGACTACTACGTGGATCTGCGCCGCGCCACGCTGCATCACGAGGCCAGCCCGCTGATTGGCCAGCTCCTGCGCGAGCTGACAGCGGACTGGGACTTCGCGGCCGTGGGTGGCCTGACCCTGGGCGCGGACCCGGTGGCCACCTCCGTCATGCATTCCGACGGCCGCGCTATCGACGCCTTCGTCGTGCGCAAGGAGGCCAAGAAGCACGGCATGCAGCGCCGCATCGAGGGCGCCGATGTGGTGGGCAAGCGCGTGTTGGTGGTTGAGGACACCACCACCACGGGCAACTCGCCGCTCACCGCGGTGGCCGCGTTGCGCGAGGCCGGGGCTGAGGTCGTGGGTGTGGCTACCGTCGTGGACCGCGCCACCGGCGCCGCCGACGTGATCGCCGCCGAGGGTCTCGAGTACCGCTACCTGCTGGGCCTGGAGGATCTTGGACTTGCCTAAGCAACCGAGCTCACCCGATCCCGCTGCGGCCGTGCCCGGCCCCACAGAGTGGGGAGAGGGGCGCCACGGCGTGGGTCCGTGGGCAGAAGAACACCCCGGCGAGCCGCTGCCGGCCGATGAACGCTTGGACCCGGTCCTGCTTGCCGAGGGCGACCGCCGCAACGTGGTCGATGCCTACCGCTATTGGAAGCGCGAGGCCATCGTCGCGGACATCGACTCCCGCCGCCACCAGCTACACATCGCGATCGAGAACTTCGACAACGACGCGAACATCGGCACCGTCGTGCGCACCGCTAACGCTTTTGCTGTGGACACCGTGCACATCGTGGGCCGGCGCCGGTGGAACCGCCGCGGCGCCATGGTGACCGATAGGTATCAGCACCTGCGCCACCATGAGGACGTCGGCAAGCTCCTCGCCTGGGCTACGGAGAACGACCTGACGGTGGTGGCCATCGACAACACCCCGGGGTCTGTGCCCCTGGAGACCGCAAAGCTGCCGCGGCGTTGCCTGTTGTTGTTCGGCCAGGAAGGCCCCGGCGTCACCGCCGCGGCCCAGGAGGCGGCGACGATGACATGTTCCATCGCCCAATTCGGCTCCACCCGGTCGATCAACGCCGGGGTGGCAGCGGGCATCGCCATGCACGCCTGGATCAGACAGCACGCCGATTTTACGTACGCGTGGTAGGCAACTTCAGTAGGATCGCACAGGTGCAAGGTACAACGAGCCAGTATTGGTGGTGATCGATCGTGGAAGAGATGTGGGCGCATCGCGCCGAACTCGCTGAGACTGCGATTAATGATCGGCATGCCTCCCGCCTGTGGGGCATCCCCGGCACGAATATTGCCGTGGTGAGCTGGCCTCCCACCACCAAGGAGCGCCTGTTGGTGCACTGGCACTACTGGTGGCAGGCGCATTACCTGGACTGCCTCGTGGACGCTGCGTTGCGCAAGTCCACCAAATACCGCCGCCAGATGATCGCGCGCACGCAGCGCGGCATTGCCATCCGCCAGCTGGGCAAGCTGAAGAACAACAAGTACTACGACGACAAGGCCTGGTTGGCGCTCGCCATGGATCGCGCCGCGAAGCTGAAGAAGGTGCCGCGCGCCAAACAGCTGGCCACACTCCAAGCCAACATCGCGGAGGGGGCCGACGAGGTCACGGGCGTTTTTCCGTGGCGCGTGGGGGAGACGTTCTTCAACGTCCCCTCCAACGGTCCGGTGGCCATCATGCAGGCCCGCCGCGGCGAGCTGGAGAGCGCGATTCACATCGTGGACTGGATCTATGATCATCTCGTCAACGACGAAGGCCTCATCATGGACGGCCAGCGCATGCGGATGCACGGCCCGGAGATTGTGCGGGACATTCACCCGTATTGCCAGGGCGTGGTCTTAGGCGCTTGCCTGGAGATCGCGCTCGAGCTGCGCCGCCGCGCGGGCATGGGTGCGGACGAGAAGATCGAGTCGGTGCAGGACGCGGAACGCCTGGATGAGTCGATGCGCTACATCACGCGCATCCGCGGACTGGTGCACGCGGTGGCCACGCACTTGGCCACGCCCGCGGGCGTTATTGACTGGGACACCGGTGACGGTGATGGCGGCTTGTTCAAGGGCATCCTGGCTCGCTACCTTGCTGACGTGGCGGTGCACCTGCCTGATGATTCCCCGGCCAACCGCGCCACCCGAAAGCTGGCCGCGCGTATGGTTCTGGCTAGCGCGGAGTCGGTGTGGAGCCACCGCTTGGAGGTGGATGGCCTACCAGTCTTCGCCACGGACTGGACCAGTGACGCCTGCTTGCCGCACTCCTACGGCCTCGGCCCGGCAACGCTGGGGGAGAAGGTCGGTATCATCCGCATCGCCGAGCGTGATCTTTCGGTGCAGCTGTCTGGGTGGATGCTCATTGAGTCGGCAGCGCGAGTTGCCCGCGACAAGTAGTCCTAGAAATAAAGCAGCCACTCTTCCTGAGGATCCGCGCCTTAGCGCGGGTCCTTTTTGTTGTTTAAAATGCCTCTACCTGTGGTGATGGGGATAAGTGGCCTGAAAGTCTTGAGTTATTCTTAGGATGAATCCTTCGCGAAAGCTGAGAGTTGGCCTTAAGTGCACTGCGGAAATCGGGCGCCGAAAGCAATTTGGGGGACGCGTCAACAAGGCTGCCAGCACTTTCGGCGCTTGGGTTCGGGGGAAAACTCTTTAAGGAAAAGTTGTGGGGGTGAGTCATTTCGCGATCCAAACATCCGAATTTCCGCTGTTCGCTAAGATTTCCTTATGAATTAACCCTGTCTGGGGGTGGTTTGGGCTAGTAAATTTATGCAAAATAATGGAAGTTATGCAACTCGGGGCTATTTCTAAAGGCTGGCTCAGAGTCCTTAGCTTTCAGACTCTATTGCCGGGCAAGGAAAACTTATTTGCCCACTTAGAAAGGTTCCTATCTGCGGTTTTTCAAGGTTGTTGACGTGACACATATCTGAGAATGGATAAGGTGTTGCTTAGCTGAAAACCGGTGAAATATGGTGAATATGCATCAAGCGAGCAGGTAAAACGCCTCCGTCCTCACGTGACGCAAACACGAAAACGAGGCACCAAACACCCCATCGAATCACTCCACTCTCACCCCAAGGCCGGTCACCATGCGCTCCATCTCCTTCACGTCAATCGTCTCTGCGGCACTCGCAGTGGCTGCCACCATCTCGCTCGGCAGTGTTAACGCCGCTGCATTCTCTTCCTCCGGCGGTGCTCGCCCAGTTTTTGACCCGTCCGAGTACGACACCGTGTCCACAACGACCACCACCAAGGCCACCTCCCCGGTCTCCGTCGCCATCGCTGACGCGACCAAGAGCCTGTCGGTGGCAGCCGATTCCATGCCGCTGTATTCCTCCCTTCCCGTAGATAAGCTGAGCAAGCTCTCTGGCGAAGACAACTACTCCGACTCCGCGTCCTGGTCCTTCCTGTCCTCCCCGGGCAAGGTTGTCCCGGGCGGCAAGATTGTGACGCAGGCAGGCAAGACGTGCTCCGTTGGCTACATTGTTGAGCAGGCCGGTGTGGACCACGTCCTTACTGCGGGGCATTGCGGCGAGGTGGGCACCACTTTCGGTTACCGTAACTCCGCGGGTACGTGGACCAAGCTGGGCAACATTGTGAAGTCTGTGAACACCGCCGACGAGGACTGGGCGCTCATCAAGCTGGAGACCACCAAGAACGTGCAGTCTGACCTGCCTGTAGATAACGTTTCTTTCTCCTCCCGCGTCATGGACGCCGATGAGGCTGCCAACGCCGATGCCATCTGCAAGCTTGGTCAGGTCTCTGGCCTGTCCTGCGGCAAGTTCAGCCACGTCGCCCCGTCGGGCCGCGTTGTCTTCTACGGCAAGGCCACCAACGGTGACTCCGGCGGAACCGTGTTCGCTGTGAAGGACGGCCAGCTGCACCCACTGGGTATCTTGGAAGGCGGCTACAGCAGCTCCGCCACCCTGGCCGTGCAGCCTCTGGACCGTATCCAGAACCAGACCGGCGCCAGCATTTAGAGCTAGGTCGCGGCCCGCCACTGGCGGGCAACGTCCCCCATTGACCAAGTCCCCACACTCACCGTCCTTGACCGGCCGCGGCGGGAGTGGGGGCTTTCCTATTTCGCTTGTCGACGTGGTGCGAAACTCCGCACCACGAGTCCCCCCCATGTGGTAAATTCCACGCCCCGCGTTGTCCATTTCCAGGCATACTAGGGGGTGCGAATACCGCGCCCTACTTACTTGAGCATCGGAAGGATTCACATGCCTATTGCAACCCCTGAGGTCTACAACGCCATGCTGGATACCGCGAAGAAGAACGGCTTCGCGTTCCCGGCCATCAACTGCACCTCCTCTGAAACCATCAACGCCGCACTGAAAGGCTTTGCTGAGGCTGAGTCCGATGGCATCATCCAGTTCTCCACGGGCGGTGCGGAGTTCGGTTCCGGCCTGGCTGTGAAGAATAAGGTGGCCGGCGCGCAGGCTCTGGCGGCCTTCGCGCACGAGGCTGCGAAGCACTACGGCATTAACGTTGCGCTGCACACCGACCACTGCCAGAAGGAAGTCCTGGATGACTACGTGCGCCCGTTGATGGCTATCTCCCAGGAGCGCGTGGACCGCGGAGAGCTGCCGCTGTTCCAGTCCCACATGTGGGATGGCTCGGCCATCGAGATTGACGAGAACTTGGAGATCGCTCAGGAGTTGCTGGCCAAGGCGAAGGCCGCGAACATCATCCTCGAGGTCGAGATCGGCGTCGTCGGCGGCGAGGAGGACGGCGTGGAGGCCAAGGCCGGCGCCAACCTTTACACCACCCCTGCTGACTTCGAGAAGACCATCGACGCCCTGGGTACTGGTGAGCACGGCCGTTACCTGCTGGCCGCTACCTTCGGTAACGTGCACGGCGTATACAAGCCGGGCAATGTGAAGCTGCGTCCGGAGGTTCTCCTGGAGGGCCAGAAGGTTGCTCGTGAGAAGCTGGGGCTTGCCGACGACGCGCTGGCCTTCGACTTCGTCTTCCACGGCGGCTCCGGCTCCGAGAAGGAGAAGATTGAGGAGGCCCTGCGTTACGGCGTCATCAAGATGAACGTGGACACCGATACCCAGTACGCCTTCACCCGCCCGGTGGTTTCCCACATGTTTGAAAACTACAACGGCGTCCTCAAGGTCGACGGCGAGGTGGGCAACAAGAAGGTCTATGACCCACGCTCCTACATGAAGAAGGCGGAGCAGTCCATGTCCGAGCGCGTCATCGAGGCATGCCAGGATCTGCACTCCGTGGGCAAGTCTGTATCTAAGTAACCCACCACCCACGCCGCGCCCCACCGCGCGGCGAACGAACCCAAGGGGCCTTCGGGCCCCCTTTTTTGATCCCGTTACAGGGGCACGAATTTTGGGAACAACACCACAGTCAAGAAATAATGGAAATCAAGGCAGATGCCTAGGAACAAAACTCGGGGCACTTCATGGTGAGAAGCCGGCTGGTGATACCTACATTGAGCACCAGGGTGACAACAACATTCAGGTGACTGAGGGTGCTGCTGGTGCAGATGCTGGTGTGTTGGCTAATAATGTTGCGTCGGTGCTGGGTCTGGTTGGGTTGGCGTTTGCGCTGATGTTGCTGGGTGCGGTGTTGGTGTTGCGTCGCCGCGGCGCCTAGTTGCTGATGGTTGGTGTGTGATGTCTGCAGGTTGCAGCTGGTAGGTACGCAATGACCAGACAGTGAAAGGGGGGCTGCTTTCCCTGAGAGGGGAGGCAGGCCCCTCTTTTGTTGTGTTGTGGCTGTGGCGGTGGCCATGTCCGGGTTGGGACTATTGTTGGGGGCATGGCAAAGGAAAAGCTCACGACGCGGCAGCGGTTGGTGGGGATTGATCGCTCGTTGCATGCGCGGTGGGAAAGATTGAGTAGCCGGTTTGTCTACATTGCACAGGCAACGGTGGGCGCTGGCTTCGCGTACTGGTTCGCCCGCGAGGTGGTTGGGCACCACCAGCCGTTCTTTGCGCCCATGTCTGTGGTCATCGTATTGGGCATGTCCGGCGGTGACCGCATGCGGCGCGCCATGGAGATGGCCATCGGTGGAGTGCTGGGAGTCGGCTTCGGCGAGTCGCTGGTGATGCTGCTCGGCAGCGGATCGTGGCAGATACCGGTGCTCATTGGGCTGGGGTTGATTATTAGCTCGCTGCTCACGCCGTCGGTGTTAGTGGCCAACCAGGTGGTGATCGGCGCAGTGCTCATCGCCACCATCCTGCCGCCGGGCGCCGAGGTCGGCGGCCCGGACCGCATGATTGATGCGCTTATCGGTTCCACCGTGGCGTTACTCGCGATCGCGCTCATTCCCTCGTCGCCACTGAAGGAGGCGCGCCGCGAAGTGCACAAGGTCTTAGGTGTTGCGTCGTCTGTTCTTCAGGACGTCGCCGAGGGCATGCGGAAGGGCGACGCAGCGGGCATCGCCGATGCCCGCAAGGCGGTGTCCGGAACGCAGTCGGACATCAACGCGATGTTGGCCGCCACCAAGTCCGGGCGGGAGGCCGCAGAGATCTCGCCGTTGATGTGGACGTCGCAACGCAACGTGCGCTCCTTGGAGCGCATCCTATTGCCGGTGGACAATTGCACCCGCAACGTACGCGTCATGGCGCGCAGAGCCCTAGTCCTTGTTGAGGACGGGGATTCGGTGTCCGAGGAACAGATTGCGATCATCGAGGAGCTGTCGGACATCGCGCACCGATTGGCAGATGTCTACGAAGTGAAAACCAAGCTCAACGAGGCGGAAGAAATTCCGGAGCTTGTACACGCGCTGCGGGAGCTGGGAGCGCGGGCCGGTACGGACGTGGTCGAGGGCCACGAGATTTTGTCGGCATATTCCATCTTGGCGCAGTCGCGGTCCATCATTGTTGACTTGTTAATGGTGTGCGGCATGTCCCGCGAATCTGCGGTGGCCACGCTGCGGCCGACATCCACCACGCCGGCCTATCCGCCGGAAGTGTGGGAAGAAGAGGCTTAGTCGTGTGTGAGGCGCTCGCGTTAGGCGGGGCGCACGGCCTGTAGGTCGCGCAGGTGGCGGTAGAACGTCACGCGGTTGACGGGGCGCTTGGCGGGAACACCGTCGACGTTGACGAGGATGCTGTCGCCGCCGGCCTGGACTGCGCGGCCGGTGAGCAGCGTGTCCGGGTTGGGTCGGTGCTTTGGCTTGCTCTTTAAGAAGGGGCGCAGGATCTGCTTCAGCAGGGTTGGGCGGTATTCCTCGAGGGTGACCGCGGCGACGCCGGGGGCGTCTAGCATGGGGGCGAGGCGGGCGCCAAAGGTGCAGTCACCACGGCTGAGGACGGCGTCGTCGACGATGATCTCGCCGTAGAAGTGGCGCTCCTCGGCGTCCTCGATGGTGGCGGAACCGGCGACAGCAATGCCCGCATCCGTGCGCAGGGTAGGGGTGGGTTGTGCGGCTCCCCGAATGGCTAGATCCCACGCAGCGTCGGGTTCTTCCGGGATGCCCCAGCTGCGGGCCGCGTGGGAACGCGGTTCGGTCGGAAGGTAAGCGAGTTCGGCCCACAGGTAATCGCCACGCATCATGCGCGTCATCACGGCGGAGAGGGCAGCGTCGTCGCCGACGACGATAAATCGCAAGGGCTCCTGCGGCTTTTGCGGGGCGGGGGCGGGCGAACCCATGTGCTCCACGTCGGGCCGGGCAGCGATCTCGTCGAGAGATGGGGTGGTGTCCACCGGGAGGATGTACTTCGCGGCATCGTCAAGCACCGCGAGGTCCTTTCGCTTCGGGAGCGCGGGGAGTTCGTGGTAGGCGACGTTGAAGTCGGAAGTGTCCAAGCGTTGACGAGTGCCGGCATCGAGTGCCGTTACGGCATCGTCGCCGCACAGGAGGACCAAGATGTGCATCGTGTCGCTGTCTTTCGGCTTAATAAGCTGCTGGGTACAGGGGCCAGATATTGATTATCGCAGCGTTCTCTGAGGAAAACTAATCGGAACAAAGAATTTCTTATAGATTGCATGAACTGCAGTTTTCTGAAAAATTAACCTCTTGACAGGTTGTTTCACGTTTTAATGTAGTGCACGTCAACTAAATTTCGCAATAGGTGAACATAAACTTAGTTTTCTATGCCATTCATTCCGTTTTTCCTAGTCAGTGGGGGTTTCCGCACCTAGATTAACTCTTGTTGCTCCTGGTGTTTGGATGCAAGGGGCGAACGTGTCGATTTCCACCGGCCGAACTCGCGCGAACCATGCCGCGCAGACGGGGCAGGGCGTGCGCGGGAGGATCGGGGCAGTCGGGGTAGTAGTATGGGTGCGTAAACATGCCCAGTGGCAGGCCCGGATGTTTAAGGGGCCAGGAAGAGAACTGCAACCGTGACCGCAATCGTGATCGTTGGCGCCCAGTGGGGCGATGAAGGCAAAGGCAAAGCAACAGACATCCTGGGCGGCCAGGTGGACTACGTGGTGAAGCCTAACGGCGGCAACAACGCCGGCCATACCGTCGTCGTCGGCGGCGAGAAGTACGAGCTCAAGTTGCTGCCCGCCGGCGTGCTCTCGGAGACCGCCACGCCCATCCTGGGCAACGGTGCAGTGATCAACCTCGAGGCTCTCTTCGAGGAAGTCGACGGCCTCGTCGCCCGCGGCGCGGACGCCTCACGCCTGAAAATTTCCGCCAACGCGCACCTGGTGGCGCCGTACCACCAGACCCTGGACCGCGTGCAGGAGCGTTTCCTGGGCAAGCGCGCCATCGGCACTACCGGTCGCGGCATCGGCCCGACCTACGCGGACAAGGTGGCGCGCGTGGGCCTGCGTGTGCAAGACATCTTCGATGAGTCCATCCTGCGCCAGAAGATCGAGTCCGCGCTGGACGTGAAGAACCAGATGCTGGTCAAGATGTACAACCGCAAAGCCATCGTCGCTGACGAGATGGTGGACTACTTCCTGTCCTATCGGGATCGCCTGGAGCCCATGGTGATTAATGCGGAGTACGAGCTCAACAAGGCACTCGATGAGGGCAAGCGCGTCCTCATGGAGGGCGGCCAGGCCACCATGCTCGACGTCGACCACGGCACCTACCCCTTCGTGACGTCGTCTAACCCGACCGCGGGCGGCGCCTGCGTGGGCTCCGGCATTGGGCCGACGCGTATCGACGTCTCGTTGGGCATCATCAAGGCCTACACCACCCGCGTGGGCGCGGGCCCGTTCCCCACGGAGCTCTTTGACAAATGGGGTGAGTACCTGCAGACCACCGGCGGCGAGATCGGCGTGAACACCGGGCGCAAACGCCGCTGCGGCTGGTACGACTCCGTTATCGCGCGGTACGCCACCCGCGTCAACGGTTTCACCGATTACTTCCTCACCAAGCTCGACGTGCTCACCGGCATTGGGGAGATCCCCATCTGTGTGGCCTACGACGTGGACGGCAAGCGATGTGATGAGATGCCGATGACCCAGTCCGATTTCCACCACGCCGAGCCCATCTTCGAGACCATGCCCGCGTGGGAAGAAGACATCTCCGGCTGCCGCACCTTTGAGGAACTCCCGCAGAAGGCCCAGGACTACGTGCTGCGCTTGGAGGAACTGTCCGGTTGCCGCATGTCGTACATCGGTGTGGGCCCGGGCCGCGACCAGACTATCGTGCGACACGACGTCCTGGCGGGCTAACCGCCTCCAGCAACGAGAGAGAGTAACGCTTTGACTGACATCTCCACCGTGAAGTCCACAGTGCCCACCATCGGCACCCCGCTGACCCCGAACGCAACTAAGGTGTTGTTACTGGGAGCGGGCGAGTTGGGCCGCGACCTCGCCGTGGCGTTCCAGAATCTCGGCCTTGAGGTGCACGCGGTGGACCGCTACGAGGGTGCCCCGGCGTTGCAGATCGCGCACCGCGCCTACATCGCGGACATCAATGATGACGCGGCGGTACTCAAGCTGGCGGAAGAGATTCGGCCACACTTCGTCGTACCCGAAGTGGAGACAGTCGCGGTGGGGGCATTGCGGACCCTAGAGGAACAGACGTCCGCCGTGGTTGTGCCCACCGCGCACGCGTGCGAGACCACGAAGGATCGCGAGTCCACCCGCGCCGTAGCGTCGGACAAGTTGGGCTTGCCGACGACCGCGTACAAGTTTGCCCATTCCGTCGACGAGCTGCGCGAGGCGGTTGCTGAGCTGGGCTACCCGTGCGTGATTAAGCCTGATCAGTCCACCTCCGGCAAGGGGCACATGATCGTGCGCGACGAGTCTGACATCGAACTGGCATGGAACCGAGTACGCCGCATCGGCTCCGACGCGGAGCGGGTGACGGCGGAACGCTTCGTGGACTTCGACTTCGAGGTCACCATGCTGGTGGTGCGCTCCATCGACCCGGCCACCGGGGAGTTGGCGACGTGGTTCTCCGAGCCCATCGGCCACCGCCACGACAACGGCGACCTCGTGGAGAGCTGGCAGCCGTTGGCCATGAATGAGCGTGCTCTGGATAACGCGCGCTCGGTCGCCGCGCGCATCACCAACGAGCTGGGCGGCCGCGGAGTCTACGGTGTCGAGCTCTTCGTGGCGGGGGAGGATGTGTACTTCTCGTCAGTGTCCCCGCGCCCGTCGGATGCCGGCATGTTGACCCACCATACACAGCGCTTCTCCGAGTTCGATCTGCACGCGCGCGCTATCTTGGGCTACCCCATCGACGTCACTCTGACCTCCCCGGGCGCGGCCGTGGTGCTGCATGCGGACGAGGAGATTGAGCAGGTGGGCTACACCGGCGTCGCCGAGGCGATGCGCTACGCGGAGACGGATGTCCGCCTATTCGGCAAGCCCGGCGCCTACGCCGGTCGTCGCATGGGCCTCGTGGTGGCCACGGCGGAGAACGTCGAGGAAGCCCGGGACCGCGCGGCGCTGGCCGCCTCGAGCATCGCGGTCGTCGACACGCAGTCTGCGGATCGAGCTACAGATCAAACCCCTGCGCGCGGGCAAGGCTAATGGTCTGATCGCGGCGGTCTTGTTCCCCGGCGAACTTGCCTAGGATTTGCCTCGTAAAGCTGTCCACGCGGCGGTTGGCGTCGCGCAGGTCGTAGTACGTGGTCATCTCGGCGTCGTAGTTCGCCAAGGCTGCCGTCCAGTTCTCCGGCTCGGCGTAGCCGTTTTCAAACACGCGCAGCTCCCGCGGCATCCGGGGTTTGAGCTGGGGTTCCTGGTTCGGGTATCCCAGGGTCATACCGACGACGGGGAACGTCAACGATGGAAGGTTCAAGGCGTCGATGAAAGCCTGGGCATCGTTATGCACATTGCCCAGGTAGTTCACGCCGAGCCCCAGAGACTCCGCGGCCACGCAGATGTTCTGCGCCATGAGGCAGGCATCCGTAAACCCGGCGATGAAGTTGCGGGGGTAGCCGGCCGGTTCTGTGGGGCGGCCCGCCTCCTCCAGAACCTTGGCCGCGCGATGTAGGTCCACGATGTAGAGCAGGTAGACGGGCGCGCGGCCCACGTATTCCTGATTTCCCACCTCGGCGAAGCGGCGCTGCAGCTCCCGATCGGTGACGTGGATGATGGACGCGCCCTGCATGCCGAGTGAGGAGGGGGTGCGCATCACGACGTCGAAAAGCTGCTCCAGGACCTCGTGCGGTACCGCCTCGTCGGTAAATTCCCGGATGGTGCGGTGGTTGAGTTGGGTGGAGATGGTGTCGTTCATGGTCATTTCTTTCGCTACTTCGCACGTTGTGGGCGCAGGAACATGGGCTGGTGGGGCTGGTTCTCTTCCTCGAACATCGCGCCGCTGGGAATGAAGCCGAACTTCTTGTAATAGGGCACGAGCGGGGCCTGCGCGGTGAGATAGAGGGCGCGGTCCGGGTGCTGCTCGCGGCAGCGTTCAATGGCGTGCTCGAGGAGGTAGGCCGCCGCCCCGGTGCCGCGGTAATCGGGCGCGAAGCAGTAGCGGCCGAGCTGCGAGACGACCTCCGAGGCACTCACCGTGGTCGTGCCGGAGACCACCGGCGGCAGCGCCAGCGAGGAGGGGAATAGGCGCAGCGTGCCCGCCAGGCGGGTGGCGGCTTTGCCGTCGGCGTTGTCGGCCGCGGGGGAGTCCTCCCACAACAGGAACTGGGTGGTGGACGAGGCGGCGTCGACGTCATCGATTTCGGCGTAGGGGACTTGCTGCTCATGCACGAAGACGTCCACGCGCAGCTTGTACAGCGCGTGGACGTCGAGTGGAGAAAGGTCCGCCAGGGTGGCTTCCTGAATGCGATAGGTCATGCCACCACTGTAATCACGAGGCGGCGGGTTAGTCCTGTGGGCCGGCGTGACGGACCATGTCGTCCCACTCCACGATCTTGACGCGCTCGCGCTCGTGCGGTTCGCCCGCGGCGCGCTCCGCGGCATCCAGACGGTGCCAGCCTTCCCAGGTGGTCACCTTGATGTCGCGGGAGGCCAGCAGATCCAGGATGTCCTGCGGATCGCGCTTGGTGGCCTCGGCGAGCTTGCCCGCCTTGAAGTCCTCCAGCAGCATGCCGGTGGTGTCCTTGGCATCGGACTTGGTGTTGCCGATAAGCCCCACCGGGCCGCGCTTGATCCAGCCGGTGGCGTACAGGCCCTGGATGGGTTCGCCCTCGCCGGTGGCGTCGGAGTCGAGCACACGGCCGCCGTCGTTGGGGATGACCGCCGCGCGGTCGTCGTAAGGCACGCCGTCCACGGACTGCGGGTGGTAGCCCACCGCGCGGTAGACCGCCTGCACGTCCCAGTCGGTGAACTTGCCGGTACCCGTCACGCCGCCGTTGCCGTCCAGCTCGGTGCGCTCGGTGCGGATGCCGGTGACCTTGCCGTCCTCGCCGAGGATCTCGGTGGGGGACTCGAAGAAATGGATGTAGAGCTTGTGCGGGGCATCCTGCGGCTCGCGCATGGCGTAACCCTCCAGGGTCTGGCACACCAAGTCGGTGGCCTTGGCATCGCGACGCGCCTGCTCGCTGGCGGCGTCATAGTCGATGTCCTCCGGGTTGACGATGACCTCAATGGTCGGGGACTCGTCCAGCTCCTTGAGCTCCTTCGGAGTGTACTTCGCCTGCGCCGGGCCGCGGCGGCCGAAGACGTGAATCTCCTTCGCGCGGTTGCCCTTGAGGGTCTGGTACACGTTGTCCGGGATCTCGGTGACCAGCAGCTCGTCCGCGGTCTTGGCCAGGATGCGGGAGACGTCCAAGGACACGTTGCCCACGCCGATGACCGCGACCTTCTCCGCGGACAGGTCCCAGTCGCGCTTGAAGTTCGGGTTGCCGTCGTAAAAGCCCACGAACTCTGCGGCGCCGAAGTTGCCGTACAGATCCGACCCCGGCAGGTCCAGTACCTTATCCGCGGTGGAGCCGGTGGCGAAGATAATGGCGTCGTAGTACTCCTTCATCTCTTCCACGGTGATGTCGCGGCCGATCTCGATGTTGCCCAGGAAGCGGATCTCTTCCTTCTCCATCACGTTATGCAGGGACTGCACGATACCCTTGATGCGTGGGTGATCCGGTGCGACGCCGTAGCGGATGAGGCCGAAGGGGGTCGGCATCTTCTCAAACAGGTCAATCTGAACATCGACGTCAGACTTGACCAGGAGATCGGAGGCATAAATACCGGCCGGACCGGATCCAACAACTGCAACGCGCAACGGTGCATTCATAGAAGAATAAGTCCTTTACAACTTGAAGATCGGGGGCAGTGTCAAAAATTAAAAGGCAATTAAGCCCGTAAATATAGTGGGAAAATGTAGACAGTGTCGATTTTCATTCTACGCAGGGACAAAAACCCTCAGCGAATAGCATGAAAGTCGCGCTAAAGTGGAGGTGTTTCCATCGGCCACAACAGGAAGGTCTACCCGCCATGACCGATACTCCGTCCATCGTCCTCACCGTAGCCAATCGTAGCTTCGAAGGCGTCGACGTAGAGGCCCTCGCCTCCGCCCTCAACCTGGGTGTTCGTCGCCTGGACTCCACCGACATCGCCGCCATTCTTAACAGCTCCGCAGATGCTTCTGCGGAGCTGTTTGTGGGTTCGGGCAATCTCCACCGCGACGCTGAGATTGCCGCCGCGCTCGGCGCGGGGCTCATTATCGTCACCCCGGAGGACACCGTCGGCGATGCCGTCGCTCTCGCCGTCGAAGAGTCTGAGGCGCTGCAGGCGACCGTGCTGGGCACTGCCACCGGCTCCGGGCTGGTGGACAAGGCACCAGAGTTTAAGGCGGCGCTCGAATCCGCTGCTGCCGAGCTGGCGCCCGTGATGTCCGCGCCGGTCTTCGAGCACCAGCTGCTGGCGCAGGCCAAGGCCGCCGGCTCCCATATCGTTTTGCCGGAAGGCGATGACGATCGCATCCTGCAGGCCGCACACCAGCTGTTGGCAGACGACGTCGTCAAGCTCACCATCCTGGGCGAGCCGGAATCCATCAACGCCCGCGCCGCCGAGCTCGGCTTGGATCTGTCCAAGGCCACGATCATCAACCATCTGGACTCGAAGTACACCGA
Organism: Corynebacterium incognita; assembly: GCF_014217255.1. NCBI lineage: Bacteria > Bacillati > Actinomycetota > Actinomycetes > Mycobacteriales > Corynebacteriaceae > Corynebacterium > Corynebacterium incognitum. Next base: position 930,783 of record NZ_CP059404.1, on the reverse strand, counting down.
GGAATTCGCCGCGGACTTCGCTGAACTGCGCAAGAAGAAGGGCGTGACCATCGAGCAGGCCCGCGAGACCATGCAGGACATCTCCTACTTCGGCACCATGATGGTGCACAAGGGCATCGCCGACGGCATGGTGTCTGGCGCCGCGCACACCACCGCACACACCATCAAGCCCTCCTTCCAGATCATCAAAACCGCGCCGGGTTCGTCGGTCGTGTCCTCCATCTTCCTCATGGTCATGCCGGGGCGCCTGTGGGCTTTCGGCGACTGCGCGGTGAACCCGAACCCGACCGCTGAGCAGCTCGGCGAAATCGCCGCCGTTTCCGCCAAGACCGCGTCCCAGTTCGGCATCGACCCGCGTGTGGCCATGCTGTCCTATTCCACCGGCACCTCCGGAACCGGCCCGGACGTGGACCGCGCGGTGGCCGCCCTGGCCAAGGCCCGCGAGCTGGACCCGGAGCTCAAGGTCGACGGCCCGCTGCAGTTCGACGCCGCCGTGGACGCGGGCGTCGCTGCGAAGAAGATGCCGGAATCCGAGGTCGCGGGCCAGGCTACCGTGTTCATTTTCCCGGATCTGGAGGCAGGCAACATCGGCTACAAGACCGCGCAGCGCACCGGCGGCGCCCTGGCCGTGGGCCCTATCCTGCAGGGACTGAACAAGCCGGTCAACGACCTCTCCCGCGGCGCCACCATTGCAGACATCGTCAACACTGTGGCCATTACCGCTATCCAGGCTGGCGGTGTTTCATAAATGGCTTTCGTTCTCGTCCTCAATTCCGGATCGTCTTCCATCAAATTCCAACTGGTAGACCCGAATCAAAGCGCCACTGACAAGCCGGAGGTCTCCGGCCTGGTGGAGCAGGTAGGGGAACCGCTAGGCGCCATCACCGTGAAGGTGCGCGGCGAGGAAATCCGCGAGGAGCTCCCCATTCCCACGCACGCGGACGGCTTAGAGCGCGCGTTCGGCATCATGCACGACCATGGCGTGGGCCCCACCGACGTGGAGGTCACCGCGGTGGGTCACCGCGTCGTGCACGGTGGCCGCCTGTTCAGCGAACCGCAGCTCATCATGGACCAAATCGAGTCCATGATTGAGGACCTCATCCCGCTGGCCCCGCTGCACAATCCGGCGAACCTGGACGGTATCCGCGTGGCCCGCGCTCTGTTGCCGGACATCCCGCACGTCGCGGTGTTCGACACTGCGTTCTTTAACCAGATGCCGCCGGCGGCTGCGCTATATGCCATCAATAGGGAAGTGGCCTCGGAATACGACATCCGACGCTATGGCTTCCACGGCACCTCCCACGAGTTCGTGTCGCAACAGGTCCCCGGCCTGCTAGGCCGCGACCCGAACCATACCCGGCAGATCACACTGCACCTGGGCAACGGTGCGTCGGCAGCGGCGATTGCCAACGGCCGCGCCATCGACACTTCGATGGGCCTGACCCCGCTGGCAGGCCTGGCCATGGGCACCCGTTCCGGTGACATTGACCCGGGCATCATCTTCCATCTCGTCCGCGAGGCAGGCATGTCCATCGATGAGATCGACAACCTGCTCAACCGTGAGTCCGGTGTGAAGGGCCTCTCCGGGGTCAACGACTTCCGTGAGTTGCGCCGCATGATTGATGAGGAAGACCAGGACGCGTGGCTGGCGTACAACATCTACATTCACCAATTGCGTCGCTTCATCGGTTCCTACATGATCGCTCTGGGGCGCGTGGACGCCATCACGTTCACCGCCGGCGTTGGTGAAAACGACACCGAGGTGCGCCAGGACTCCCTGTACAACCTGGACATGTACGGCATCCACTTCGACAAGGAAGCTAACCTAGTGCGCTCCAAGGAGCCCCGCATGATCTCCACTGCGGACTCCCCGGTCAAGGTATTTGTGGTCCCCACCAACGAGGAGCTCGCCATCGCCCAGAAGGCCACCGTTATTGGCGACATGGCCCGCGAAGCAGGGTTGTTTAACTAAATTTAAACAACTACCCGTAAGGAAAAACAACCACCCGTAAGGAAAAACAGCCAGCTGGAAGGAAAACCGCCTAGTAGAGCGTAACTGGGCGGACCTTGTTGGCTAGGTCCACCAGCTCGTAGCGGTGACGGCTGAAGGGGGCCTGACGGGCGAGATCGCGCAGCGTGTCCGCCAGGCCGTAACGGATCCCGTCCTGGGTGAACGCGTACTCAAACAGATCGTTGGGGCTCGCCGCCGCGTCCACGCTGGCGTCGCGCAGGAAGTTCAGCCCCGCGGACAGCACCGCGATCTTGATCTGCAGGAAGCGCGGCTCGTTCGTAGGAATCTCCTCCAAGCGGCGGGCCGCGCGGCGAATCCGGGACTCCGTGAGGTCCTGACTAATCAGCTGCAGGATGCTGGTCAGACGCGCCATGCGGTAATGCCGCGAAGCATTGGGAACCTTATCCAACGTCATCACCGCCAGCTCCAGTTGCTGCTCCGCGCGCAGCTGCCGCGCCAAGCCGAAGGCCGAGGACACCGTGCTTGGATTGGCCAACCACACCAGGCCGTAAAGCCGCATCGAGTTAAAACGCAAACGCTCCGGGTCCGTCGTGACGTGGTTCCAGAAGGACTCATCGTCATCGAAGTCCGAGTTATCCAGATCCGCCAGGTTCTCCGCCAGACCGGAGGTGGCGCGCGCCAACCGCAGGGAGATCAACTCAGCCTCGTTGAGGGAAAGTTGCTGCAGCAGCAGTTCGTTCACCGCCGCAAGCGCCAACTTTGGGGCAGGCTCGCCCGGGAGCAGTGACAGTGTCACCGCGAAATCCTTCTGCGCCTGCGCGTAGTTATCGCGCATGAGCTCGGCGAGTCCGGAATACCAATGGTATCGCCAATCATTGCCCAGCTTGGTGGTCAACGAGTCCAACCATTCCCGGGCCTGTCCCGTATAACCGAGATCCAGCATCGTGCGCACCACGCCGAAGGGGATTTCGGCGCTTTCGGCGTACTTCGGCGTGGTCATCGCCTGGCGGAAGGTTTCCAGGGCTTCCTGCGGCTCGGCGTAGGAGGCGCCCTGCATGAGTGGGGCGCCCACGTCGTCGTGATCGAGCAGTGGGATGGGCAGCGCGGAGACCACCTCCGGCGCGGTGATGCGCACCGTGCGGTGGATGCCGTCGATTAGCTGGTCCGTGCGGAACACCAGGTGCTTGGTGCCAAAGGTGGTGCGCTGCGGGGAAAATAGTGAGTGCTGCGCCGGGAACTGCCGCCCGTCGCGTTCCGCAATGACCTCACGGAGCACTCCGTACAACTGGGTGCGCAGCTCCGCCACTGACTTAAAGCGCTTGTCTCTGTCCGGGTGGGTGCAGCGCAGCAGCAGCCGGTAAAACGACAGGTGACGGCGCAGGTCTGGTTCTTGCGAAGGGTTGGGGAGGCCGGGGGCGTACGCGCCATCGACGGTGGGCAGCCGCAGTGTCAGCGCCGCCAACGTGCGGCCGACCGTGTAGATATCACTGGCCACTGAAGGCCCGTCGGAGGAAACCTCGGGGGCCTGGTAGCCGCGGGTGCCGTAAATGAAACCGAAGGCATCGATGCCCGAGACCGCGCCCAGGTCAATGAGCTTGACCTGGTCCTCGGTCACGATGATGTTGTCCGGCTTGAGGTCGTTGTAGACCACCCCGCGCGAGTGCAGATAGTCCAGGGCCGGGAGGATCTCCAGGACGTAGCCGATGGCGATGTCGATCGGAAGCAAACGGTTGGCTTCCTCGTTGCGGCGGTGGCGTAGCGACGGCCCGCCAACGTACTCCATCACAATGAACCCGCCGGGCACCCGGGGGTCGTCGATGAAGTTGAAAATCTTGACGATACCCGGGTGCGTGATGTCCGCCAGAAACTCCCGCTCCGCCTCCGCGGCGGCTTGTTCGTCCTTGTTGGTTTGGGCCTGCATTCCCTTGAGTACCACCACGCGGTTGGACACAAACTTGTCCTCGGCCAGGTAGATCCAGCCCATGCCGCCGTGGGCGAGTACGCCCATGATCTCGTATTGGCCCGCCACCACGTCGCCCTGCGTCAATTGCGGTGGCGAGATGTGTTTGTCCTGCGCCACCTTCGCGGCGTCGATAAGCGCATCCTCGGGCTCTTTGGGCACGAGGTAGGGGAGGTTGACCATGCCGTCGGCCACGAAGCGACCCTGGCGGCGGTGGCGGCGCCGCTTGCGGAACGTATCCAGCGCGGCGCGGCGCGCCCGGGTGGAGGTGTCTTCCTGCCCGGCCAGGTCGTTCTGCGACGTCTCCTGCAGCGACTGATCGCGCAGCTTGCCCAGATCCTCCAGCAGCGCCGCAAGGTTGTCCGGGTCCTTAGTCTGGATGCCCGTGGGCGCGGTCACCGGGTCATCGTCATCGGCGAAAGGGTCGAATAACACCGCCTCGGTGCCCGTGCTGGAGTCCTCGGCCGCCGGTTCGCTTGGCGACGTCGCTGCAGTGCGGTCGGCAGGATCCGCCGGGTTGCCGTCGTGGGGCGTGCTCACTTTTCCTCCTTCGCGTCTGTGTCCTTGTAGTGCGCCGCGGGCATCGCCTCGGCGGGTAGGAACTCGCCGAACCACTTGGTGTAAAGCTCGTTCCACGTGCCGTCGCGCCGCAGGCGCTCGAGCGTCGAGTTGACCTGGCGGACTGTTCCCCGAGCGTGGTTGGCGCCGTTAGGTTTGGCCACGCCCACGCCGTAGTCGTCGGTGGCCAGGGACTGGCCCACGATACGGGCGTAGGGGTCTTGCTGCGCCATGCCGGAAAGAATCGTGTCATCGCTGAGCACGGCATCCGTCTGCCCGAGTTGCAGGGCCATGAGGCAATCACTCCAGGAGTCGGTGAGCAGGATATTGGCGTGTTTGGCGTGCTTGCGCGCTAGCTGTTGCGCGGTGGAGGCATCCGTGACACACACCCGGCGGCCGGCCACGTGGCGAGGCTCGGTGATGTGCGAGTTGTTGAGGACCAACAGGCGCGTCCGCGTGGTCAAGTACGGCGTAGAGAACAGCACATTCTTTTGGCGGTCCTCCGTGATGGTCATGGTGCGAATAATGATGTCCACCTTGCCCGAACTCAGCGCTTCTTCGCGTTCGGCGGATTGGATGAAACGGAAGTCCACCTTGTTGCGGTCGCCGAAGATATCCGCGGCGATCTCATGGGCCAAATCCACCTCGAAGCCCTTGAGCTGACCGGAGACGGAGTCGCGATAAGACAAGAGGTTCTGGGACTGGTCTACGCCGACCACCAGGCGCCCACGCTCGACGATGTGCGGGACACGTTCTTTGGGCTTCTTGTTGTCCGGGCGGAGTGAACCGGTGACGCTCTGGGTCTTAATCTCTTCCGGAGCCTCCACCCCGGCCGCCTCCAGACGAGTACCCGCGGGCAGCTGATTGTGCGGCCGGTAAGGGCGGGCGACGCTATCCAGCGGCACCTCTTTCTCCGTGCGTTCCTCTTGCGCCGCGTCGTCCTGCCATGGCGCCGCACACGACCCCAGCGTCAGGCTCGTGGCAACCAGGAGGGAGCCCACTGCGAGTGGGGCGCGGGGCGTCGTGAAGCGCAAGTGCCTAAACATCAGAGGTACTCCTGGAGTCGGGGACGGATGCCCAACCACACCGCGAGGATGGCGAGCACGGACAGCACCATCACTGCGACTGACACCAGCGACATGGCTTGGATGCCGCGGCCAATGAAATCACGCATTGTTGTGCGCGAATCGCCGATGAGATCAGCCATCGCGGAGTCCAGTTTGGCAAAGGACGCGGCGGCAGTGGGATCCGTGCCCGGGGGCTGCGCAGTGGTGGAGGTAATCCGCGTCGCTTCCTTGTAATCACCGCGCTCCAACGCCGCGAGGAAGTTTTGGTGCGCGGTGTCCCAATCATCGATCGCGTGATGCGCCTTGGTAATAGGAACCTGCTTCTCTGGGTGTGCGGCGACGTCAATGGCGGAGGAAGACTCGTACGCCTCCAAGGCCGCGCGCACATTCTCCGACACCTCGGAGAAAGAGTCCGCAGACTGGTTCGCGGACTCGCGGTTGACGAGCGCCAGGGTCTCGGAAGTACGGGCCTGCTGCGCCTCAATGCGGGAATTGGTGAGCATGTCCCAGGGCTGCGCCGCGGAATCAAAACCGCGCGACGAGCTGACCCAGGCCACCACGTTGGACAAACCCACCCACGATAGTGCGACGAGCAGCAGGCACGTGGCGGTGACGAATCCGCGGTTGAGCTTGCGGCGGGTCAGTCGCCACAGCCACCACTGCGCGCCAAGCAGCAAGGCGAGTGCGGCCAGCAAGCCCGACAGCGGCACCCATTGCGGATCCGTGAGGCGATCTTGTTGGTACGCCACCTTGGCGCCGGTCAGGCCGAACAGCTCCGCAGCGGCAGGGAGGATGTCCGTGCGCATGGTCATGGAGGCATTAGACATATACGCCGCGGCCACCGCGTGGCCCTGCCGGTTGTTAGTGCGCGCGGACTCCACCAGGCCGGTATAGGTGGGGAGCTTGCGGGAGATTTCGATGGTCAGCTCCCGGATCCGCTCGTCTTCCCGCGAGCTGCCCAACAACGCCTCGGAATTGGCCACGGCCGCCGTGTCCATGGCCTTGGTGTATTTCTCCCGCGTCTGGCGGGACTCCACGCCGCCCTGCACAAAGCCTGTCGACGCCACCGTATCCGCCAACGACAGCGACGTGTATAGGTTGTGCGACGCATTCGACATCGGCTCCGTGGTGGACAACAGCACGTCCAAGTCCGCCTTGCGGTCCGCCGAGGACTGCGACAGGGAGAACCCGGCCGCGCCGATGGCCAGGGTTAGCAGCACCGTGACGCTGAACAGCTTGCCCGGGGTGGTGAGCGCGAAGGAAAGGATGCGGCGGATGGCGCGCGCCGGGGGAGCGAGCGTGCCCAACAGCAGGCGGGTGGTGCGCCCGTAGACCGGGGTGGTGGGTGTCAGGGCGTCGTCAAGCCAACGATCGTCAAGTTCCGCGGTGGTCTCCCGGCCGGGATCCTCGTCACCGCGGATTCGCTGGGGCGCATCGGCTGGCGCGTCGGCTGACCGCTTCATTCCCCACAGTTTAGCGCACGCCACACCCCGATTTGTGGAGTGCGCCACTCCCTGGGTTGGCAGTTCGCATTAGGGTGGAAAGAGGTAGAAAAAGAAAGGTCTTGTGATGACTGAGATGCCCGACATGTCCGCGATACCTGAGTCCGGCAGCGGCGACGTCCACGGCGTCGGTGCGCCCCGCGTCATCCCGGGGTCCGGCGACGGCTGGTCCGCCGGGCCGAACGGCTCTACGGTGTGGGGCCGCTGCGGCGCCGCCGGCCTCTTCCTCATTGCCACCGAGCACGACGAGGTGCTCCTGCAGCACCGCGCCGCGTGGACGAGCGCAGGCAACACCTGGGGCATCCCGGGCGGCGCGCGCGACATGGGGGAGACCGCGGCGGAGGCCGCCATCCGCGAAAGCATCGAGGAATGCAGCATCGATCCGGAACTCGTGGAGGTCCTCGATGTGGTGGTCACGGCCGGGCCATTCGCGGCGGACCCCGCGCGCCCGGAGCTTCCCGGCGACTGGACCTACACCACCGTCATCGCGCGCACTACCAGCGGCAACCGCATCCCCACTGTGGCGAACGAGGAGTCCTACGAGTTGCGCTGGGTGGGATTCGACGCGGTGGAGGCTCTTGATTTACTGCCCGCTTTCCGCAGCGCATTCCCGGAATTGCGCAGGCACGCCGGGGAACTGCACGGGAGAAATTAGAAGGTTTGTGGCAACCTGGTAGCCATGATTCAAGTAGAAGGCCTGACTAAGCAGTACAAAGCTGTCCGCGCCGTTGACCACCTGGACTTCACCGTGGAACCCGGTCACGTTACCGGTTTCCTGGGGCCGAACGGCGCGGGTAAGTCCACGACCATGCGGATGATCCTGGGCCTAGACAAGCCCACGGCGGGAACCGCCACCATCAATGGCAAGCGCTACCGGGAGCTCAAGAACCCCCTGCGTGAGGTCGGCGGTCTTCTCGACGCCAAGGCTGTGCACCCCAACCGCACGGCGGCGAATCACCTCAAGTGGATGGCGCAGGCCAACGGCATCCCCACCAAGCGCGTGGACGAGGTCTTGGGCCTGGTGGGCTTGAGCAACGTCGCGGGCAAGAAGGCCGGCGGCTTCTCCTTGGGCATGGGCCAGCGCCTGGGCCTGGCGGCGGCGCTGCTGGGTGATCCGGGCACCCTGCTTCTCGACGAGCCCGTCAACGGCCTCGATCCCGAAGGCATCCGGTGGGTGCGTTCCCTGGTCCGCGGCCTGGCCGCGGAGGGGCGTTCCGTGCTGGTGTCCTCCCACCTGCTCTCGGAGATGGCGCTGACTGCCGATCACCTCATCGTGATTGGTAAGGGCAAGCTGGTGGCCAACATGCCAACCTATGATTTCATCAAAGCGCACTCCGCGGCCAACGTCATTGTCCGTGCAGAGAATCTGCGTGAGCTGGCGAACGCGCTGCGGTCGCGCAACGTGGCCTTCCAACCGGAGAAGGACCAGGAAGGCCGGGACACCCTGGTGATCCCGGAGCGCTCCACCGATGAGATCGGCCACCTGGCTCACGAGCTCGGCGTGCCGCTGCAGGAGTTGAGCCTGCACCGCGCCTCCCTGGAGGACGCGTTCATGAAGATGACCGAGGACGCCGTGGAATACCGCGCGGATGCCCCCGCCACCGCTCGAGCTGACGTCCCGCAGGCAGGCAACCAGCCCGCCTCCGCGCAGGCCGCGAACCCACAGGCGCAGCCTGCACAAGCTTCCCAGTCAGGTCAACCGGCACAGCCAGCGACGGACGCGCCCGCTGAGTCGCGCGGCCAGCACCGCGGTCGCAACGGTGCCGAAGGTGGCGGCGAGACCTATACGGTGGAACAGCTGCTCGCACAGCACAAGGCGTCCAAGGGAAAGGGGAACTAAGCCATGAATCTACTACTTTCGGAGTGGACCAAGCTCCGCACCACCAAGACCTTCTGGTGGACCACGGCACTGTTCTTCATCTTCGCGATCGCATGGGCGGTCCTCATGGCGAAGACCGCCACGATCCCCGAGCCGGACCCGAACCTCCCGCCGGAGTTCCAGCAGACCGGCCCGCCGCTCACCTCGGATACCTTCACGGCCATCATTTGGATGATGGGTTTGCCCGTCTTGCTTATTCAGGCCATCATGATGGTGACCACGGAATACCGCCACAAGACGCACACCATCACTATGACTGCCACCCCGGTGCGTTGGAAAGTAGCGTTGGTTAAGCTGCTGCTGTACGTGGTTCTCGCCGTGATTTTCGTGGAGTTGGCTTTGCTCATCTCCTTTGGCTTGGGCGAGCTATTGGCCAAGCCTGAAGTCGCGGACCTCTACGACCCCTTTGATGAGATGGCCAAGCGCGCCCTGTGGACCTTCCCCCTGGCCACCGCCCTCATCGTCGTATTCGCCCAGGGCATGGGCTGGCTGCTGCGCCAGACCGCCGGAGCCATCGCGCTGTCGCTCATCCTCTACATGGGCATTGACGGTCTGCTGCAGATGATTCCCAAGGTGGGCGAGAAGATCGTGAACTTTGCGCCGTTTACCTCCCTGAACAACTTCATCATGGAGGTCGACGTAGAAAGCGCGCCGTGGGGCGTGACCGGCAACCTGGTGGTCTTTGCCGTCTGGGCCGTGGCCCTGTGGCTGCTGGGCCTGTTCATGCTCGAGCGCCGCGACGTCTAAGACCACGAGTACTCACACCGCGGCGCCCCACGCGGGCGTCGGAAAGCGCCCGGCCCAGCGGCCAACTCAGTGGCCGGGCAGACCGTGCCTTGTACAAAACCGCCAGAAGTCGAAAAAGATCGCCAGAAATGTCGAAATCTCGCAGTTTTATACAAGCGGCCCCGTCATCGTTGTCTACTGCAACGCCGAGGTCAGGCGCATGGCGTTGTCCACGTAGCGGCGGATAAAACCGCGCTGGTTCCATTCCTCCAAGGTGAGCTCGTGGCTGACGCGGCGGTAGTTCTCCGCCAGATCGTCGAGGCCATCGATGATGTCGCCCTTGGCGACCAGCAGCGTGGTCTCATAGTTGAGGCCAAAAGAACGCATGTCCATGTTCGAGGAGCCGAACATGCCCAGCGGGACGTCTTCACCGGGGTCCGCCAGCGCGAACTTCGAGTGCAGCACGAAAGGTTCCGGGAACTGGAAGATACGGATGCCCGCCTCCAGAAGCGCCTGGTAGTACGAGGACTGCGCGTGGTGGACCATGAATTGGTCCGCCTTCTGTGAAACGTAGAGCTCCACTTCCACGCCGCGGTAGCTCGCGGAGGTGACCGCGTCCAGCAGTGACTCATCGGGCACGAAGTACGGCGAGCACAGCACCAGGCGCTTCTTCGCGTGGTGCACCAGCGAGTTGTAGGCGCGCAACACCGGCTCCGTGTTGTAGCCCGGGCCGGACGGGACCATCTGCAGGTAGTTGACGTCGTCTTCGTCCTCCGGGTCGTCCACGTGGGCGGTGACGTCTAGTTGCTCGTCGGACTCGATGTACCAGTCCACCGCGAACACCGCCTCCACCGACGAGACGATGGGGCCTGTCAGCTCCACCATGTAGTCGATCCACTGCAGTGCTGAGGTGCTCTTCCACGCCTTGCGGTAGCCGCGCTCGACGAGGTTGATGGAGCCGACGAAGGCGGTCTCGCCGTCCACGCTGACCAGCTTGCGGTGGTTGCGCAGGTCCGGGCGGCGGAAGCGGTAGTTCCACGGCTGGATGGGCAGCATGAGTCGCCAGTCCACGTCGATCTCCGTCAGGCGTGTGCCCAGCTTGCGGTACAGCGGGTACTTGTACGAGCCGATCTGGTCCAGCAGCACCTTGACCGCCACGCCGCGCTGGCGGGCGCGGGCCAGGGCCTGGAACAACACGTCGGTCGTCTCGTCCCAGGCTACGATGTAGATCTCCACGTACACATACTCTTCCGCGGTGTCGATGACCTCGGCCATGCGCCGGATGGTCTCGTCATAGTCGGCGTGGATGCCGCGGTTATGCCCCACCACTGCGGGAAAGCCCGTCAGTCGCCGGTTAAGCCGCACGATGGAGAGCAGTTCCGGGGCCAACGCTGGGTCGGGGGCGTCTGGAACGTCGGCCTGGACGTCCTCGATCATTGCGTCCGCTTGCTGCTGGATGCGGTGGCGTCGCTGGTTGATATACGGCGAGCCCATGAGCAGGAAGAGCGGCAGGCCCACGAACGGGAGCAAGAGAATGGCCAGCAGCCACGCGGTGGAGCTGGAGGGGCGGCGGCCTTCCGGCACGAAGCCCACGGCGATGACCTTGATCAAAAAGTCCAGCGCGCCGAGGAAGAACTGCCACCATGTGACATCCACCGAGAAGATCATGGGGTCCTACCGCACGGAGTCGAAGTCAAAGACGTTGTAGTCAGCCACCAGGGGAGCATGGTCCGAGGTTTTCTCGCCGCCGCGTTCGGTGAGATCGATGAACGCCCCCGTCGCCTGCGCTGCCAGTGGTGCGGAGGCGAGCTGGAAGTCAATGCGCATGCCCTGGCCCTTGTTGAAGCGGAAGCCTTTGTAGTCGAAGTAGGTGTATTGCTGGTCGGCGGTGAATTGCCGCGTGACCTCCCGCAATCCGGACTCCTCCAGCATCTGGAATGCCGCGCGCTCTGGCTCGGTGACGTGCGTCTTGCCCTCGAAGAAGCCACGGTCCCACACGTCCTCGTCGCGCGGTGCGATGTTGAAATCGCCGGTGATGAGGAATTTGTCCTGCGCGCGGGTCTCGGCATAGCGCGCCAGGGCGTAGAGGTACTGCAACTTGTAGTCGTAGTGGCGGTCGGTGATCTCGCGGCCGTTGGGGATGTAGAGTGACCAGATTTCCACGCCGGAGATCTCAGCACCGATGGCGCGGGATTCCAACGCCTGCTCTGCCTCGGGGTCTTTGGCAAAGCCGGGCTGTTCCGGGAAGGACGTCCGCACGTTGTCCGGCTCCACTGTGGACACGATGGCCACGCCGTTCCACTGGTTCGTGCCGTTGTGCGCCACGTGGTAGCCGGCCGCCTCAAACTCGGCGTAGGGGAACTTCGCGTCGGCGGTTTTGGTTTCCTGCAGGCACAGTACGTCGATGTCGTGGGCCTTGAGCAGGTCGATGACGCGGTGGACGCGGGTGCGTACGGAGTTGATGTTCCAGCAGGCGATGCGCATGGGCAATACAGTACTACTTTCCACTCGCGTTCGGGTTGTCACCTGCGGCGTCGCTGTGTCCGGCCTCGGGCACGGCGCCGACAAAGGTTAAGATAACCCGGCGGTGGTGCTCGAGGAAGTCGGCGAGCGCTCCGGTGAGCAGCTCGGGTGTTGCGTCATGCTTGTCGACGACCCGGGCCTCCGGCTCTGCTTCACCGCTGTCGGGCGCCGCGTGGGGTGCGGCGCGCTCGCCCACGTGGTCTGCGGGGACGAAGACCAGCTGTTCTCTTCCGGCTTGCCAGCGCCCGGAGTTTAGCAGCCGCTCGGCGGGCTTGCCGATGCGCTCCGGCATGACGAGCGCCGGCGTGAGGCCCTGTGCTACGTAGTGGGCGATGATTTCGTCCTCGGGCACGGGCTCGAAGCCCGCGGCCCGGCCGAGCGGAACCGCGGCGTGCGGGCCGAGCAGCCATTGGCCGTTGGCGGTCCACTCCGCCGCGTCCACACCATCGGCCGCGGCGGGCACGCCGGACTCCCGCACGGCGGCGTCGGCAAGCGCCTGCTCCACACGTCGGATATCGGAGTTGCGGATCATGCGCGGGCTGAGCTTTTTGATGATCTGCACCTGCTCGGCGGGGATGGCCACCTCCTCGAGTGCGGAGGGGTAGCCGCCGACTTCCTGCGGACGGATGGTCAGTGGCGCGAGCGCGGTGACGTGGCCGATGACGTCGGAATGCGTGACGTTGGGTGGGGCGCCGAAGCTGCGGCGGCACACCACGCGGTCGCCGATGGCCACCTCGTCGGAGCGGAAAATGCGGCTCATGGTGCGACGCTATTCGGCGGCGGAGGCGTCGTCGTGGCCGAAGGGATCGGCGGTGTCGCCCGGTAACCAGGTCAGGCCTGCCTCGGTCCACCCGTTGGCTTTGATGGTCTTCTTGGCCTGGCGCTTGTAGCGGCCGATGAGCGTGTCGGTGTAGACGAAGCCGTCGAGGTGGCCCACCTCGTGCTGGAGCATACGGGCGAAGAAGCCGTAGCCTTCGATGGTGATCTCGTTGCCCTCTTCGTCCAGGCCGGTCACGCGCGCCCAGTCGGCGCGGCCGGTGGGGAAGCCCTCGCCCGGTACAGAGAGGCAGCCCTCGTCCTCGGTGCCGTCGTCCGCCGGCATGGTTTCCGGGATCTCACTGGTCTCCAGTACCGGGTTGATGACGCAGCCGCGACGCATGCCGCCGTCTTCCTTGTCGGTGCCGCCGGGGCCGTCGGTGTCGGGGCAGTGGTAGACGAAGAGTCGTTTGCTCACTCCTACCTGGTTGGCGGCGAGGCCGACGCCGTGGGCGGCCTCCATCGTCTCGTACATATCCGCGATGAGCGTGTGCAGCTCGTGGGAGTCGATGGGCTCGGTGACGACGTCGGTGGGGTTGTGCAGCACGGGGTCGCCGTGGATCACGATGGGGCGAATGGTCATGGCCTACAGTGTAGTTATGTCCGAGCTGAGTGAAGAAGATGCCCGCATTTTGGATGTGGAATCCACCCCGGTGCGCTCGGTGGCGGCGAAGGAGGAGCTCATTAGGGCGCGGTTGCAAATGACTCCGGTGCGTTATTACCAGCGCCTCAATCAGCTTCTGGACGTTCCGGCGGCCCAGGCAGCCTATCCGGTTCTGGTGGGGCGCCTGCGGCGGATTCGGGATTCGCGCGAGGCGGAACGCCACGCCGGGAGGGCGCTGCGCCGATCCGAGTAGCGGACACATTAGAGTGACCGTTGTGACTAATGTGAATCCTGATAAACCGAACCGTACCTCGTCCTCGGGCTCCGGCGCCCACGCCGTCCGGGGCTCCGGCGCCGCCGGTGCCTCCGGCCTCCCGTTGCGCGGTTTTGCCCTGGTCCTGCTTGCCGTCGCGGTGGGCTTCGGTCTCTGGGCCCTGTATTCCTTTACCCAGGGCGACAAGGCGGGCAACGACGCTATTAACGCCGCTAATAACTCTTCCGAGCAGGCCCAGGCGCAGGACGCCGCCAACGGTAGCGACGGCGCGCCGGCCAACGATGCCGCCGGCCAGGGCGATGACGCTCAGGGCAGTGGTGCCGACGGCGCGGCATCCGGCGCGAACGGCGGTGCCAAGGCCTCAGGCGGCGCCGACGCTGCCGCCGCCCCGGCGGAGGCCGGCGCCCCAGAGGCCGCGCCGGGCGAGTCCGGTGGTGCTTCTGCCGGTGCCGGCAGTGCAGCTGCAGGTGTGGCGGGCGCGGACGCTGCGTCCGTGGCCGATTACAAGCTCATCGTGTTGAACAACTCCACCGTCAAGGGGCTGGCGGCCAAGAAAGCCGATGAGTTCATGGATAAGGGCTACAAGGTCACCGAGGTGGGCAACCTAGCCGACACCATCCTGCCGGAGACCACCGTGTTCTTCCCCGAGGGTGACTCCGCCGCAGAGTCCGCGGCCAAGACCTTGGCTTCCGAGGTGTCCGGCGTCGCGCGCTCCACCGCTGACGAGCTGCCAGAAGGAGTGGAGGAGACCGACGGCCTCATTGTCGTACTCACCGCGCAGTAGAGCCGTAGCTCGACGCTGTAGCTCGACCACGACGGGCGGAAAGCTTCAGGGAAGGAACCCCTGGGCTTTCCGCTCCTTTTTTATTCAGTGACAACGTGCCCGGGGATTCAAGCTCAGCTCGCTTTGCTAGGTAATTCTATGCATTTTCCCTTTATTTTTGCAGCGTGCACGCAATAGACTTTCCTTGTGAAATCAGTAGACCTCGACTTTGACCGTTCCCCTGAGCCCACCCTCGGGGTGGAATGGGAGGTCGCCCTAGTAGATCCTGAAAACTGGAACTTGGTGTCGCGCGCAGAGGAGGTCATCGACGAGGTCCGAACGCGGCACCCCGAAATCCACGTGGACAAAGAATTCCTGCGCAACACCGTGGAGATGGTCACCGACGTCTGCACCACAGTTCCGGAAGCCATTTCCCAACTGGAGGTCGCCCACCACGCGATCAAGGAGGTCGCGGAGGAAAAGGGGATGCGCTTGTGGTCCGCAGGGGCGCACCCGTTCGCGGACTTCCGCGAGGACCTGGTGGCGGACAAGGAAAGCTACCGCGAAATCATTGAACGCACCCAGATCTGGGGCAAGCACATGCTGATCTGGGGCACCCATGTCCACGTCGGCATCAGCCACGAGGATCGGGTCTGGCCCATCATCAACGCCCTGATGACCAAATTCCCGCACCTACTGGCACTGTCCGCGAGTTCGCCGGGCTGGGATGGGATGGACACCGGCTATGCGTCGCAACGCACGATGCTCTACCAACAGCTGCCCACCGCGGGCATGCCGTACCAGTTTGAGACGTGGGAGCAGTGGCAGGGGTTTTTGAAAGATCAAGCCACCTCCGGAGTCATCAACCACACTGGCTCGATGCACTTGGACATCCGCCCGGCGGCCACATTAGGCACCATCGAGGTGCGCGTATGCGATTCCAGTTCGAACTTGCGGGAAATCTCCGCGCTCGTCGCCTTGGTGCACTGCCTGGTGGTGTATTTCGACCGCATGGTGGACGCCGGCGAGGAGCTCCCTATTCTGCAGCAGTGGCACGTGGCGGAAAACAAGTGGCGGGCCGCGCGCTACGGTCTGGATGCGCTGATCATCACCACCCGCGACACCGAGGAACGGTGGGTGACCGACGAGATTCGGGATCTGGTGGCCACGCTTGCCGACGTCGCGGGGGACATCGGTTGTGCGCGCGAGCTCGCGCTCGTGGAGGAAATCCTCGACCGCGGCGCCAGCTACCAACGGCAGCGCGAGTGGTTCGCAGACAACGGTGGGGATTGGTGCGACGTTGTGGCGCGTACCGCTGCCGAGATGGACGAGCTGCGCCCGCTGGACGCCGAATAACGGGGCGCGTCCGCGGCGGCCTGCAGCTAGTGCCTAGCTTGCCGACGTCCCGGCAGCTCGCCGCTTCCGGGATGTGGTGAGGTACGACAACCCGCCGCCGAGGCCATAGGCGGCGATAAATGCCACACCAGCGCCTGTAAACAGCAACTCGCCCCATGGAGCGAGGGCATCAATTTTGTGCAGTTCTGAATAAGACAGGCTCTCAAACACCGGCTCGGAGACGAAGGGGAACAGCACCGCGGCCGATGCCAGCAGCGAGAGTGCTCCCGCCACCTGGCTGCCCAAGACACCGTGCAGACGGGCGCCGAGCCTTCGGTTGAGCTCGATGAGCACCACGAGCGCCAGAGGCATGACCCACACCCAGTGGTGGTACCAGGAAAACGGCGAGATCAAGCAGGATGAAATGCCCGTCAGCGCCATGGCCAGCGAACGGTTGCCGCGGCGCTGCGCCACGTACACCGCCAGGACCGTCAGCACCACCACGACGCCCGCGCACACAATCCACACGGGGCCGGACGTGATACCGAGAACGCGCTCCAGCACGGAGCGGAGGTCCTGCGCGCCGGGATTGGTGTGTTCGCCCACGCGGGAGGAATTGAAAATCGCGTCAGTCCAAAAGCTGCTGGCGTCTTTGACCACGAGGAAGCCGATGCCCACCGTCACCGCGAAGGTGAGGGCTGCGCCAAGTACCGCGGACCACCGGCGCTCAGCGAGAAAAGCGAGCCCCAGGTACGCCGGGGTCAGCTTTAACCCAGCGGCCACACCGACGCCGATGCCGGGCAGGCGCCGCTTGGCCGGCAGGAAGTCCAGGGCTACCAGCAGCATGAGGAAGACATTAATTTGCCCGAAGTACAAGGTGCCGTGGGCGGGTTCGGTGGCCAGCATGGCCACAGTGAACAGGGCAGTGAGCAGGACGGAGCCGACGCCGCGGAGGCCGTGCTCGCGGGCCACCATGAGCAGCACCGCCCACAGCGCCACGGCCATGCCGCACTGCCACACGACGATGAGCCAGTTCTTGCTCAAGTAGGTCAGCCCCTGGAATACCGCGCCGGCGAACGGCGGGTAAGTAAACGGCAGACGACCGTAGAGCGAGTCATCGTATAAGGCTTCGCCGCGGCGCACCTCTGCCCCGCCGAGTTGGTAGATCTTTAAATCGATGGGGACCCGCCAGCCTAGGGCGCTGTGGCCGTCGAAGATGGAGAAGCGGTAGAACACGACGACCAGGAAGGCGCACAGCAGCACCAGGATTGTAGGCGTGCCGGCTAGTTTCTTCACGAGGCTAAAGTGTACGCCCAGTGCCTTAAAATTATCGAGAATTACCCCTGCGCATAGACTTGCCCGCCGGGCGGTCGTTGCGGCTCATGTTCTCATCTGCGGCGTAGAGACCCTCGCGGCGGGCAATACGGGACAGGCGTTGCGCCGTCACTGGCGTGGTCATGGCCGCGAAGATGCCCAAGACCACCAGAATTCCTAGGTCGCTGCGGTGGGAGACCTCGAATTCTGGTGACCCCACGACGCGGATGAAGGAGCCGACGAGGGTCAGCAGCAGGCCGGTGGTCTGTGGCTTGGTGACCGCGTGGACGCGCGACATGGTGTCTTTGAAACGCACCACGCCAACCGCCGCGGAGAAGATCAACAGCGAGCCCACCAGGATCAAGGTCAGCGAGGTGATGTCTGCGATGAGGTTCCAGTTCACTGGTTATCCCTCCTGCGGAAGCGAGTGACGGAGACGGTGGAGATAAATCCCAGCAGGGCCACCACCAGCATGGCGTTGACCACCGTGGTCTCCAGCGTCCAGCAGATATAGGTGGCCAGGGCACACTGGAAGATGGCCACGAAACCGTCCATGCCCACCATGCGATCCAGCGAGTTGGGGCCCACGATGATGCGCCACGCCATCACAAAGATGGAGATGGTGATGAGCGCCGCGGCAATCGTCAGCCCCAGGTTGTAGATGTCCGGGTTCATACTCCACGCTTCCTTTCAAAGATCTCGATCATGCGGCGCTCCAGCGTGGCGACGGCCGCGATCTCGCGCTCGATGGCGTCCTCGTTGGGGGCATCAAGCACGTGGATGGTAAGCATGCGGTTGGCGATGTCGATGTCTGTGACCGAGCCTCCGGGCTGGAGGTTGTACAACAAGACCGCGTAGCTGAGCACCAGCTCGCTTTCCACGCGCATCGGCACGGCCAGGATGGCGGTCTTCGGCGGTGCCTCCGGGCGCAGCGCCAGCCACGCCACCTTGACGGAGGCCTGCAGCAGCTCGACCACCCACACCACCTGGTGCAGAACCAGCTTGCCCCAACTGATGTGGGTTTCGGTCACCGGCATGGCGGGCAGGGGCAAGAACAGCACGATAGCCAGCGCCACCGCGAGGCCGCCGACGACGTTCGCCACGGAGATCTCGCCCATGAGCAATAACCAAAGCAGGGTGATCCACACGACGAAGCTCGGGTGCAGGCGGTTACGCGCGCCGTCGATGCGGCGCCCGATGTGGCTGTTACTCATCGCTGCTCCTCTCCGACGTCCCCGACGGCTCCGACGCGTACTGCGGCGCAGTCGTCTCCGGCGCAGTCGTCTCCGGTGCAGTTGTCGCCGGGGCGGAGGTCGCCGGGGCGTCGTCACGCACCTCGCGGGAGTCGGCGCCGCCGTGGTAGCGCAACTTCTGATCCAGGTGGCGGGTGGGGTTGTCCGAATGGATGCCCAGCACCGCATACTGGTAAATGGAATTATCCTGGGCGGACTCCGCCGCGCGGCTGGTCACACCCGAGATAGGGCCAGCCAGGAAAGTGATGGAAACCGAGGCTGCGACCAGAGCAGCGGTGGAGGCCACCATGCCGAAGGGCAAACGGCCCACGTCCTCGCGTTCGGAGAATTCAACGGTGTCCGTAACCTCCGTGAGCGGCGCCGGGCGAGCCATGGCCACGTGCCCCTCCGGGGCGTCCTTACGGTCGCGCAGGAAGCCCTTAGACCACACCAGAACCATGACATAGAGGGTGAGCAGTGAAGTGATCACCGCGCCGCCGGCCAAGACCCAGCTGAGCCAGGAATCCTCATTGGCCGCGGCCTCCAGCAAGATGATCTTGCCCAGGAACCCGGAGAACGGCGGGATGCCGCCCAGGTTGATGGCGGGGATGAAGTACAGCAGCGCGATGACCGGCGCGGTGTACAGCAGCGAACCCAGGCGGCGCAGCGAGGACGTGCCCGCCTGGCGTTCGATGAGGCCGACCACAAGGAACAGTGCGGTCTGCACCAGAATGTGGTGCACCGCGTAGAAGATGGCGCCGCTCAAGCCCTGGGACGTACCCAACGCCACGCCAAAGATCATGTAGCCGATGTGGCTGACCAGAGTAAAGGACAGCAGACGCTTGATGTCCGACTGCGCCATCGCTCCCAAAATACCCACGAGCATCGTGGCCAACGCCACCCACATGAGCATCCCGTCGAGTGAGCCATCAGTGAACACCGAGGTGCGCATGCGGATGATGGAGTACACGCCCACCTTGGTAAGCAAGCCCGCGAACACGGCAGTGACCAGCGACGGCGCGGTGGGGTAGGAGTCTGGCAGCCAGGCGTCCAGCGGCACCACGGCCGCCTTGATGCCGAAGGCCACCAGCAGCGTGCCAAAAATCGCGGTTCGGGTGCCCTCGGGCACGTCGGCCATGCGGATGCCGATGTGCGCCATATTCATTGTGCCCACCGAGGCGTACACCATGGCCAAGCCAAAGAGGAACACCATGGACGAGGCCATGGACACCATGACGTAGCCCACGCCTGCGCGCACACGCGCCGGGGATGCTCCCAGGGTCAACAGCACGTAGGAGGCCACGAGGAAGATCTCAAAGCCCACGTAGAGGTTAAACAGGTCGCCGGCCAAGAAGGAGACGTTCACGCCCATGGTCAGCAGCATGTAGTTCGGGGAGAACACCGCCACCGGTTCGTCCTTCGAGCCGTCGCGTACGCCCTGCGAGATGGCGTACCACATCACGCAGAACAACACCACGGAGGAAGTGAAGAGCATGACTGTGGATAGCCGGTCGGCCACCAGAGTGATGCCCACCGGGGCGTCCCAACCGCCGACCTGGAGGGTCTGAATGCCCTCGATGTCGGCGACGATAACCAAGCAGGCGTCGACAAGCGCCACCAGCAGCAGCGACGTGATGGCCAGGAGGCGCTGCATCTCCGGGCGCCGGGCGAACAGCAGCGACGACGCCGCGCCGATAGCCGGGATGAGCACAGGCAGTGCAATGAGGTAGTTGATGTACGGGAGCAGCGCTGCGGACAGTGGGCCAAAGAACTCACTCATTGGCTGCTCCCTTCACTGGTTCCTCGAAAGATTCTGGGCCGAAGGCGTCACCCTTCGGCGTGGCCCGACCGGTGTCCGGGTCATCGGAGGCGTCGTGGTCCGGCTGCGCCGACGCGGTGGTCGGGCGCGCCGCCACTGCTGCGTCCTCGATGTCGTCCTCGATGACGTCATCGGTGCGGTAGCGGTACTGCCGGTACGCCAGGGTGAGGATGAAACCGGTCATGGCCATCGAAATCACGATGGCAGTGAGGATCATGCCCTGGGAGAGCGGGTCCGCTATTTGTTCGCCGTATTGCTGCGACTCACGGCCGTCAATCGGCGGTGAGCCGGAGCGCCCGCCGGACAGGAGGATGAGCAGGTTCGCGCCGTTGCCCAACAGCAGCGTGCCCAGCAGGATCTTGGTCATCGCGCGGTCCAGCATGAGGTACACGCCCGCGGCGATGAGCGTGCCGGCGGCTAAGAGGAGGAAGAGGTTGGCTTCCATGACTATTTCTCGCCTCCCTTGCTGGCGGTGTTGGCTGTGCTCGTCGTGCTGGCTGCGGTGGACGTGCTGGTCGCCGCAGCCTTGCTCCTGCGCAGGGCGTCGCGGCGCTTCTTCTGGCGCGCCAGGTTGCGGGCGCGGTCGCGAGCGCGCTGCTTACGCATCTCCTCCTCGCGGTCCAACTGGCCGCCCAAGGACGTAAGAATCAACAACGTCAGGCCCACGACGATGAGGTAGACGCCCAGGTCAAAGACCAACGCCGACGGCAACGAGACGTCGCCGATGAGTGGCACAGAAACCTTCTCGTAGGCCGTCGACAACACGGGGCGTTCGAAGAACAGCGGGATGACCGCCATGGACGTGGAGATGAACAGCCCGGCGCCGAGGATCCGCGAGGCGTCGATAGGCAATGCCTCCTCCAGCTCCGCGCGTCCGCCCGCCAGGTAGCGCAGGGTAAACGCCAGGGAGGCTACGAGTCCGCCCGCGAAGCCGCCGCCGGGGGCGTTGTGCCCGGCGAAGAAGAAGTAGGCGCTCAGCGCCATCATGCAGGGGAAGAGCAGTCGGGTGGCCACGTCCACCATGAGGGAGCGGTTCTGCGCCGTCTCTGATTCCACGCCGGTGGCCAGCCAGCGGCGGCCCGTGACCCGGAGGGTCGGGCGGCGCGAGGACCGGCTGAAGGACTGGGTGCGGTAGATGAGCGACGCGATGCCGGTGGCGGCGATGACGAGCACGGAAATCTCGCCGAGGGTATCCCAGGCGCGCAGGTCCACGAGTAACACGTTGACGGCGTTGTCGCCGTGGCCGATGTTCTTGGCCAGCTCCGGCATGTGCTCAGAGATAGGGGAGGCCGAGCGCGCGTTCATCGCGAACATCGCCACCGTGGTGACCGACAACCCCACGCCGATGCTGAGCCAGGCGCGGAGCCGCTTGAGCTTCGGGTCTTGGCGCCATTCGGTATTCGCCGGCATTTTGCGGAGCACGAGCATGAACAGCACCATGATGATGGTCTCCACCAGTAGCTGCGTCAGCGCGAGATCCGTGGCACCGTACAGCGCGAAGATGAAGGCCAGGCTGTAGCCGGTGATGCCCACCACGATGACGGCGGACAGGCGGTTATCCAGCACCGTGGAGGCGATCGCGGCGGCGATGATGACCAGGGCCGCGATGGCCTGCCAGGGGTTGTCCGCCAGGATCATGCGGATGTCATTGCGCTGCCCGGAGATGAGCGCGATCGTCGGCAGCAGGATGAGCACGCCGAAGATGATGGCCAGGTTGACCTGCAGCGAACCGCGCTGCGTCGACGCGGTGATGCGCAGCGACAGGTTGCGCAGGTGCATGAGCACCGCGTCGTAGGCATCGTCCGCGGAGCCGAGCGCTGGGTAGTCGAACTGCGCCTTGTATACCAGGTGGCGCTGCCAGTGCATGAGGACACCGGCGGCGATGATGATGGCGCTGAGCCCCAGTGGAATGGTGAAACCGTGCCAGAGTGCGAGTTCGGCGACCTTCTCGGAAGCATCCTGCCCCGCGCCGTCGACGCCGCGAGCCAAAGGGAATGTGGCGTTGAGGTGCTGGGTAATCCCGGCGGACAGTAATTCGGGGAAGATGCCGAAGAACACCGTCAGTGCGGTGGCCACGCCCGGCGGGAGCCAGAGCAGCGGGCTCACGCGGTGCATGGCTTGCACGGCGGGGGAGACCCCGCCGCCGGAGACGTGCTCAGGCTTCTTCACGGAAAACGCGCCCCACATGAAGCGCAGGGAATAGGCCATGGTGAGGATAGAGCCCACCACGATGGCCACCGTCATCATGGCACGCGGCATGCCCACCAGCAGGTCCTCGTGCAGCACCGCTTCCAGCACCGCCTCCTTGGACACGAAGCCAAACAGTGGCGGCACGCCGGCCATCGATGCGGTGGACAGTGCGGCGATGATAAACAGCAATGGCTCCTTCCGGCGCAGACCAGAGAGCTTGTCGATGTCGCGGGTGCCAGTCGAGTGGTCGATGGCGCCGGTGACCATGAACAGCGCGGACTTAAACAGCGCGTGCGCGAAGGTCATGGCTAGCCCCGCCTGCATCGCCTCCCGGGAGCCGATGGCCATGACGGAAGTAATGAAACCCAGCTGGGACACCGTGCCGTAGGCGAGGATGAGCTTGAGGTCCTTTTGCTTGAGCGCCATCCAGCCACCCAGCAGCATCGTGAACAGACCCAGCGGAATGACCACGAGGTGCCAGCTGGTGACCACCTGGAAGTACGGCGCCAGCACGGCGACGAGGAAGATGCCAGCTTTAACCATGGCGGCGGAGTGCAGGTATGCGGACACCGGGGTGGGCGCGGCCATCGCACCCGGCAGCCAGAAGTGCGCCGGTGCGATGGCGGACTTGGACAGCGCGCCCGCCAGGATAAGGATGATGGCGATGGTGACGTACGGGGTCTGCGCCACGTTGGTAAACGAGTCCACCTGGGAGAAATCCCAGATGCCCGATTGCCGGCCGAACAAGATGATACCCAGCAGCATGGCCAGGCCACCCAGGGTGGTGACCATGAGCGCCTGCCCGGCAGAGCGGCGAGAAGAGGCGCGCTCACCGTAGTAGCTCACCAACAAGAAAGACAGTACTGAGGTGATCTCCCAGAACACGTACATGAGCAGGAGGTTGTCGGAAATCACCAGGCCGTACATGGCGGTGGCAAATCCCGCCATCTCCGCGGCGAAGGCACCGGATCGGTTGCGCAGGGAGGAGAAGTAGCCCCAGCAGTACACCATCACCAGCGTGCCGATACCTAGGATGATGAGGCTGAACAGGCCCGCGAGTGGATCCAGGCGGAAGTTGAGGGCCAGGTGTGCAGACGGCATCCATTCAATCTTCTCGGACAGGTACTGGCCGTCCTTAAATGCTCCGGTGGTAAACAGCTGCAGCACCCAGAAGAACCCCACTGCGTTGGGGATGGCCAACGCGCCGAAGGCGGGTCTGCCCAGGACCTTAATGAGTAGTGGGGCGAGGCAGGTGGCAGCAATAAGCACACCGAGCAGGATCAGCACGAGCTAGGAAGCACACTCCTTAAGGTCTTGGCCATATACCGTTTTCAACCACGTGTATTCGTGGCTATTTTAGCGACTCACTCACAGTGGTGTGGACAACTATTCGCCAACTAGCGCCCGAACCGCGCCAAGAACTCCGCTTCTGCTGCGGCGATGTGCACGATCTCCGATGGATCCACGGACTCGGTGGGGGAATGAATATCCGCCGCCGCGTCTTGGACACCAAACAAAGCAATGTCCGCTCCCGGATAAGCCTGGCTCAGTTCCACCGTGAGCGGGATGGAACCGCCCGTGCCTACCAGCCCGGTCTCTCTGCCATAGGAATTAGTCAGCGTTTCCTCAAGCAAGGTCAGGGCGTCACCATGAACGTCCGCGGTGAAGAACTGGCTCGCGCTGAGGATGTCCGCTGTCACACGTGCTCCCCAGGGTACGTGATTTTCGATGTGTCGTACCAGCACTTCTGCGGCTTCCCTGGTATTAAGGCCAAGTTCTGGGGGCACCCGGAGATTAAGTTGTGCTTCTGCGTGCGCGGGCACGGCGTTGACGGCCCGCTCCACTGGTGCGGAGCTAAACCCCGTCACAGTCACCGCGGGGCGCGCCCACACCAGATCTGCCACGGAGTCCTCGTCCCCGCCAAGCGTTTCGACGCCCCCGAGTACCCCGGCGTCGGCACGGAAGCGCTCCTTGGGGTAGGGCTGGCCTGTCCATTGCGCGCGGCAGTCCAGGCCGTCGATAGTGGTGCGCCCTTCCTCATCACGCAGGGAGTCCAGCGCCCGGATGAGCGCGGCCACCGCGTCCGGGGCGGCGCCGCCGAACTTTCCGGAGTGGGCCGGGGAGTGCAGGGTCTCCACCCGCACGCGCACCTGCGCCGAGCCGCGCAGCATGGTGATCAGGGAGGGCTGGCCCACCTCGGCGTTGCCCGTATCCGCGATGAAGATGGCGTCTGCCTCCAGCAGGTCCGGCTGTTCGCGCACCAGTTCCCGCAGGCCGGCGCCCCCGTTTTCCTCCGAACCTTCCACGATCACTTTGATGCCGCAGGCATGCTCGCTTTCCGACGTCCCCAGGTCCCTCAGCGCCCGCAGGGCCGCCAGGTGCATGACCACCGCGCCTTTGCAGTCCGCGGCGCCGCGCGCCGCCCAGCGCCCGTCTACCTCGGTGAGCTGGAAGGGCGGGTGATCCCACTCGGTCTCGTCGCCGGGCGAGACGACGTCGAAGTGGCTATAGAGCAGCACTGTGGGCGCGCCAGTAGCGCCGAGCTTTTCCGCGAACACCGCCTGGGATTTGTCCGCGCAGTGGATGGTCTTGGCGTCAAACCCGAGCTCGGTGAGCTTTCCTTCCACCCACGCCGCCGCGGCGTCGTAAGACTCCACGTACTCCTTGTGCTTCGGGTGCGCAGCGTGACCCTCTTGGGTCTTGGCGAGCACCTCCGCGTGTACGGAGCGGAAGGAGACCAGCTCGCTGAGGTCGGCGAAGATCTGCTCGCGCTGCGCGTGCACCGCCGCGGCGCAGCGAGCGGCGAGGGAGTCGGGAGAAACAGAAAAGGCGGGGCGCATGGATTCCATGCGCCCCACCTTAGCGTGGGGTAGGCGGTGCTACTTGGTGTAGCGCTGGAGGAACAGGGCCTCCGCGATGGCGATGTGCTCGATCTCTGTAGGATCCACGGACTCGTTGGCGGAGTGGATGGTGCACAGCGGTTCTTCCACGCCGAACAGTGCGATCTCGGCGTTCGGGTGTGCCTCCTGCAGCTCCACGGTCAGCGGGATGGATCCGCCCATGCCGGACTGGATAGTCTCCTTACCGTAGGCCTCGGCCAGGCAGTCGCCCAGAGTCTTGGCGGCCGGCTTGTTCGGATCGGTGGAGAAGCCGCGGTTGACCTCCAAGATGGTCACCTTGATATGGGCGTTCCACGGCACGTGGTTCTCCAGGTGCGCCTTGACGGCCTCCGCGACCTCGGCGGAGTCCATGTCCGCAGGGACGCGGACGTTCAGGTTGGCCTGCGCGGTGTGCGCCACGGCATTGACGGCCTCGGCCACTGGGGTCGAGGTGAAACCGGTGACGGACACGGCTGGGCGGGACCACACCATGTCCGCGATGGCGTCGTCCTCGGTGCCCATGATGTCCACGCCGTCGAGAAGCAAAGCATCGCCGCGGAAGTCCTCGCGTGGGTACGGTGCGCCGTCCCACGTGCGGGCGCAGTCCACGCCGTCGATCACGGTGCGGCCGTACTCATCGGTAAGGGAATCCAGGGTGCGCATGAGCGCCTTCGCCGCGTCCGGGGCGGCGCCGCCGAAGCTGCCGGAGTGCACGCCTGCAGCCAGGGTGTCCACCTGGACGTTGATTTGCGCGCCGCCGCGCAGTGAGGTCAGCAGCGTGGGCTGGCCCACCTTGGTGTTTCCGCCATCGGCGATGAGGATGGCGTCCGCCGCGAAGAGCTCCGGGCGGTCCTCGATGAGCTGGGACAGGCCGTTGCCGCCGCGCTCCTCGGAGCCCTCGATGAGCACCTTGAGGTTGAGGTCGGTACCGCCGGCCTGCTCCAGGGCGCGCAGGGCGGCCAGGTGCATCACCACGTTGCCCTTGCAGTCCGCGGCGCCGCGGCCGTACCAGCGGCCGTTGCGCTCGGTCAGGGTCAGTGGGTCGGACTCCCATGCTTCAACGTTGCCCACGGGAACCACGTCATAGTGGGAGTACAGCAGAACGGTGGGCTTCGCGGCGTCGCCAGGCTTGCTGCCCACAATCGCGGTGGAGCCGTCCGCGGTCTCGATGGCCTTGATGTCGAAGCCCGCTTCGGTAAACGCGGCCTGCACCCACTGGGCGGCCTTCTTCGGTTCTTCTTCCAAGCCGGGCTCGTTGTGTACGGAGTTGAAAGCAACGAGTTCGCTCAGCTGGGAGAAGATGCGGTCACGATCGTTGGAGATGAAGTCAGAAATTGTGGTCATGCTTACCAATCTACTCGGGTTGTGGCCTGGATATTTTTAGCGCCATTATGTCTCATGCACACGGGAGGTTTAGAATTTAAAAACAATCTGCCCATATTACTGACATTTTTTAAGAAAGGACCTGACATGGCGGACACAACGACCCGCGCCACAGGTTCCGCCACCCCGTTGCGCGAGCTCACGCTTCGCGGCATCATCATCGGTGGCCTTATCACCCTGATCTTCACCGCAGCAAACGTCTACCTCGGTCTCAAAGTGGGCCTGACCTTTGCCACCTCTATTCCTGCTGCTGTCATCTCGATGGCCGTGCTGCGCCGCTTCGCAGGCCACAACATTAAGGAAAACAACATCGTGCAGACCATCGCGTCTGCTGCGGGTACGTTGTCCGCCATCATCTTCGTTCTGCCTGGTCTGGTCATGGTGGGCTACTGGTCCGGCTTCCCGTTCTGGACCACCACGGCCGTCACCGCCATCGGCGGCATCCTCGGCGTGATGTACTCCATCCCGCTGCGCCGTGCGCTGATCACCGGCTCTGACCTGCCGTACCCGGAGGGCGTCGCTGCCGCCGAGGTGCTCAAGGTAGGCGACGATAACAAGGACGCCGCGGGCCATGAGGAAAACTCCAAGGGCTTGCGCGTGATCGTAGGTGGCGCGCTGAGCTCTGCCGGCCTGGCACTGCTGGCCGCCACGAAGGGTATTGCCTCGTCCGTGTCCACCACGTTCCGCTTGGGTGCCGGCGGCACCATGCTGGGCACCTCCCTGTCCGCTGCGCTCATCGGCGTGGGCCACTTGGTGGGCATCTCGGTGGGCATCGCGATGCTCGTGGGCGTGTTCATCTCCTTCATCGTCCTGTTGCCGATGCGCACCGCGGGGCAGCTGGACGGCTTGGCCGACATCTCAGAGATTGTGCAGACCACCTTCTCCGACGAGATCCGCTTCATCGGTGTGGGTGCCATGTCCGTCGCTGCACTGTGGACCTTGGTCAAGATCATCGGCCCCGTGATCAAGGGCGTCGCAGAGTCCCTCGCTGCTTCCCGTAAGCGCAAGTCCGGCGAGACCATGGACGTCACCGAGCAGGACATCCCGTTCAACGTGGTGGCCGGCGTCATCGTGGCGCTGATGCTGCCAGTGGGCCTGCTGCTGTACTCCTTCCTCTCGCAGTCCACCATCCACGAGCACATGGTGCTGCTGATTACCGTCTCCGTGGTGTTCATCCTCGTCGTCGGCCTGGTCATCGCGTCCGTCTGTGGTTACATGGCGGGTCTGATTGGCGCGTCGAACTCGCCGATTTCCTCTGTGGGCATCATCGCCATCATCTCCGCCTCTCTGTTGATCGCGGCGCTGACCGCCTCCACGGACGCGGACCCGGCCTCGCTGATCGCCTACACGCTGTTTACCACCGCCATCGTCTTCGGTATTGCGACGATTTCCAACGACAACCTGCAGGATCTTAAGACCGGTCAGCTTGTGGGCGCGACCCCGTGGAAGCAGCAGGTGGCGCTGGTTATCGGTGTTATCTTCGGTTCGATCGTCATCCCGCCAATCCTGCAGCTGATGCTCACCGCCTTCGGCTTCCAGGGTATGGAGGGCGCCGGCCCGGACGCGCTGGCCGCTCCGCAGGCTGCACTGATGTCCTCGGTGGCTACCGGCATCTTCGACAGCACCCTTGATTGGTCCCTCATTTGGCTTGGCGCTGGCATTGGTGTGGCAGTCATCATCGTGGACGAGGTCCTCAAAGCCACGACGAAGAAGCTGTCGCTCCCGCCGCTGGCCGTGGGTATGGGCATGTACCTGCCGTCGACCCTCACCATCATCATTTCGATTGGTGGCTGCCTGGGTTTGTTCTACGACAAGTGGGCAGAAAAGCAGGCCAACGGCGAAGCGAAGAAGCGCCTTGGTGTCCTCCTGTCCACCGGCCTCATCGTGGGCGAGTCCCTGTTCGGCGTGCTCAACGCCGCCATCATCGCGGCCTCCGGCGGCGACTCCCCGCTGGAGATCTTCGAGGGCGGCATCACCGCCAACATCCTGGGCATCATCCTGGTCGTGGCTGTGGTGGCAGGTCTGTACACCTGGGTGAAGTCCGTGGCAAAGAAGGCAGCTCTGGATCCGGCCGAACCCGCCACGGTCACCGACGCCAAATAATAAGGTGGCTCCATAGTCCTTTAAAGGCTTTTCGACGCCAACGACGCCCCGTGCGCCCGTCCTCACAACGCTGAGGGTGGTGCGAGCGGGGCTTTCGCGTCACTTCTTGCACTCGCGGGCGTCGAGTGCCAGAATGGTGCCTAGCACTTTCACAACCCGAGTGCTAGATAAACGATCAGTGTCGTGGGTGAGGTTGGTTTACACTCGCCAGCCGTGCCGTCGCGGGCGCCCACGATTGTCGGTGACGTGAGTGTCGTCCTCAAACAAAAATCAAGGAGCACAAACACATGGCTAAGATCATCGCGTTTGACGAGGAGGCCCGCCGCGGTCTCGAGCGCGGCCTGAACACCCTGGCTGACGCCGTCAAGGTCACCCTGGGCCCGAAGGGCCGCAACGTTGTCCTGGAGAAGTCCTGGGGCGCACCGACCATTACCAACGACGGCGTGTCGATCGCTCGCGAAATTGAGCTCGAAGATCCTTACGAGAAGATCGGCGCCGAGCTGGTCAAGGAAGTAGCGAAGAAGACTGACGACGTCGCGGGTGACGGCACCACCACCGCCACCGTTCTGGCCCAGGCGCTTGTGCGCGAGGGCCTGCGCAACGTGGCTGCCGGCTCCAACCCGATGGGCATCAAGCGCGGCATCGAGACCGCCACCAAGGCCGTCGTCGATCAGCTGCTCTCCTCCGCGAAGGAAGTGGAGACTCAGGAGCAGATCGCTACCACTGCCGGTATCTCCGCTGCAGACCCAGCCATCGGCGAAAAGATCGCCGAGGCGATGTACACCGTGGGCAACGGCTCGGTGAACAAGGACTCCGTCATCACCGTGGAAGAGTCCAACACCTTCGGCGTGGATCTCGAGGTGACCGAGGGTATGCGCTTCGACAAGGGCTACATCTCCGGCTACTTCGCCACCGACATGGAGCGCCAGGAGGCAGTCCTGGAGGATCCGTACATCCTGCTGGTGTCCTCCAAGATCTCCAACATCAAGGACCTCGTTCCTGTCCTGGAGAAGGTCATGCAGTCCGGCAAGCCGTTGCTGATCATCGCCGAGGACGTTGAGGGCGAGGCCCTGTCCACCCTGGTTGTGAACAAGATCCGCGGCACCTTCAAGTCCGTGGCCGTCAAGGCGCCGGGCTTCGGCGACCGCCGTAAGGCCACCCTGCAGGACATGGCTATCCTCACCGGCGGCCAGGTCATCTCCGAGGAGGTCGGCTTGTCCCTCGAGACCGCTGACCTGCCGATGCTGGGCCAGGCCCGCAAGGTTGTGGTGACCAAGGACGAGACCACCATCGTTCAGGGTGCCGGCTCTCAGGAACAGATCGACGGCCGCATCAAGCAGATCCGTTCCGAGATCGAGAACTCTGACTCTGACTACGACCGCGAGAAGCTGCAGGAGCGCCTGGCTAAGCTGTCCGGCGGCGTGGCCGTCCTCAAGGTCGGCGCTGCTACCGAAGTGGAGCTTAAAGAGCGCAAGCACCGCATCGAGGACGCCGTGCGTAACGCGAAGGCCGCTGTGGAAGAGGGCATCGTGGCCGGCGGCGGCGTGGCGCTGCTGCAGGCAGCTTCTGCTCTCGACGCCCTGTCTGACCTCACCGGCGACGAAGCTACCGGCGTGAAGATCGTCCGCGAGGCGCTGTCCGCACCGCTGAAGCAGATTGCGCAGAACGCGGGCCTGGAGCCGGGCGTGGTGGCCGACAAGGTTGCCTCCCTGCCTGCTGGCCAGGGCCTGAACGCTGCTACCGGCGAGTACGTGGACCTCATGGGCGCTGGCATCAACGACCCGGTCAAGGTGACCCGCTCCGCATTGCAGAACGCTGCCTCCATTGCGGCTCTGTTCCTCACCACTGAGGCGGTTGTGGCCGACAAGCCGCAGCCGGAGGGTACCCCGGACCCAGCCGCTGCTGCTGGCATGGACGGAATGGGCGGCATGGGCTTCTAAGCTCGCCCCACCCTCGTGGTTCCCCGAACCGCAATCTCAAGGCCGTGGGCCCACCAGAACTTATCTGGTGGGCCCACGGCCTTATGTATTAGTGATGCAAATTCGGAAGCACGGTGTAAGCTTTCCGCGGCTCAAACCCTTATAGCATCCTGAGAGCCTTCTTTGGGTTCAAGACACGCCCATCGTCGCCTTGAAATTGCGAGTAGTGGCACTTGAGTTTGTATCTTATTGCCGGAAGTGTACAAAGCGTTACAGACCATGTGCACCATAATGGTGTGAAGTTATCGGAATGTAATCAACCGCATGACGCGCCTCGTGGCGCCGCGGTCGAACTGCTGGGGCGTGCGAACGCCCCCGGATTGGGGTAAAAAGCACCCTCAAATTTTCCTGCATCGGATCTGGGTGTGGCCCGAAAATGCAAATTGACGCGAGTGACTAGAGTGAAAATTAGTTTTCACTTTATGCATTTGTAAAGAAACGGGCAGGTTATCGCCATAAACCGAATTGCGGGAAAAATTTAGTGACTTCGATCACAGAATATTAAGTGCTGCGAAGGCGGCAAGGCCACACAACATTTTTTGAGCATCCGGGTTGACGGGTGGGGAATCTGTGACAAAATAGTCTCCTGTGACGCCCTCGGGTGTCTGCAAACTGTACACACTCCGACGGCGTAAGAAATTACCCGCGGACTTCTCGAAGGAGAATCACAATGGATCTTTCCGTAATCCAGCTGCACCTCGACAACTTCAAGACCACCTGGGAGGGCTGGGCTGACGTATTCTTCGGCCTGAACTCCTTCTTCGACGGCCTGGCTGGCAACGACGAGACCAACGGCGGCGTTGGCAAGCTTGTCGAGGCTTTCGCAGGTTCCTCCAAGTAAACCTGTTTCGGGCTTCGGCCTGACTCAATCCATCTACATCTTTCACTTCATAGGAGATAACATGTCTGAGTTCCTGACCGGTTCTTCCGAGTTCGCTGCAAAGCTCGAGGGCTTTGAGTTCATCACCACCATCGGTGCTTTCGTTACCCCGCTCTTCGAGCTGATGAAGCCACTGGCTAAGGCTGCTGGCGGCGCTTCCGACCTGATCGGTCTGATTGCTTAAGTAAAGCCCTGCTACGCAAGTAGCTAGCTTTCTTGAAAGGCCCCAACCTTCTGGTTGGGGCCTTTTGCATGCCTGGGGTAGGTCCGTTCCATGGCCCGGAAGTGATATGGCTGTTCACCGCGCCCGAGTTCCCGGTAGGGGCTAAACTTGTAGTTATGGCTGACAAAAAAGACGACGAACTGCCGGAGATTGACCTGGCGCAAACCGACGGCTACGTAGTCGACGACTCTGATGAGGACGATCCCGCCCTGCTCAAGCCGGACGGTTCCCCTATCGAAACGTGGCGTGAGAACTACCCGTACGAGGAACGCATGACGCGCGACGAGTACGAAAAGACCAAGCGCTCCCTGCAGATTGAGCTGCTGAAGTGGCAGAACTGGACCAAGGAAACCGGCCAGCGCCACATCATCTTGTTCGAGGGCCGCGACGCCGCAGGTAAGGGCGGCACCATCAAGCGCTTCAACGAGCACCTCAACCCGCGTGGTGCCCGCACCGTGGCGTTGGAGAAGCCCTCCCCGCGCGAGTCCACCTCCTGGTACTTCCAGCGCTACATCCAGCACTTCCCGGCCGGCGGCGAGATCGTGTTCTTCGACCGCTCCTGGTACAACCGCTCCGGCGTCGAACGCGTCATGGGCTTCTGCACCGAATCCCAGCACGCCGAGTTCCTCCGTGAGGTTCCCATGCTGGAGAACATGATCCTGGGCTCCGGTATTTCTTTGACCAAGCTGTGGTTCTCCGTGACCCGCAAGGAGCAGCGCACCCGCTTCGCCATCCGCCAGATCGATCCCGTGCGCCAGTGGAAGCTTTCTCCGATGGACTTGGCCTCCCTGGACAAGTGGGATGACTACACCCGTGCCAAGGAAGAGCAGTTCCGCTACACGGACACCGAAGAGTCCCCGTGGATCACCATCAAATCCAATGACAAGAAGCGCGCCCGTATCAACGCGATGCGCTACGTCCTGTCCAAGTTTGAATACACCAACAAGGACCACGACGTCGTTGGCGAGCCGGATGACAAGATCGTCATGCGCGGCCGCGACCAAATCGGCGACTAGTTGCAGGTTTAGCTCCTAGCTTCCGTACTAAACACTGCGCGAAGCCCTCGTTGCGTGAAGCAGCGGGGGGGGCTTCTGCTGTCCCCAAACGCTAATTGTTAAACAAATCTTAATTTAACGTTGATTTGGGTTTTCCCCTTAGTGGGCAAAGTAAAACCCATGAAACATATCCCTAATTCGCGCTCGTTTGCGCTGCTCGCCTCTGCCCTTGTTGTCACCACTGCTGTTGCCCCGACGGCCGGCGCGCAGTCGTCGCTGTCCTCTTCTCTGCCAACGTCGCTTCTTGGTTCCTCTAGCGGTTCCTCGAACTCGTCCGGGTCTTCGCGTCCTGGTGACGACGCTCCAGCAGGTACCGGTGATGCGGGCGAGACGCTGTGGTCCGAGTCGTTTGATGAGGTGCCTAACCCGGTGCATTTCACCCACAAGGTTCCAGAAGGCTGGGCCAGCGAGGATACCGGCGTGACCTCCGGTGAAGCGCGGTGGAAGGGGTGGACTCTCACGGACATTCGCCACTGGACGTGGGCCGCTGGCACGGACATGCGGCACTGGTTCACCGGGGCGCACGACCAGATCGCGGTCATCGACTCCAAGCAGCAGCGACTCAACGCCACCGACTCCATGGACGCCGGACTCATCACCCCCGACATTCCCGTGGCCGCGCAAGACCGCGTGGCGCTGACATTTGACCACCACTACCGCCAAGGCTCCCCGGACCAGAAGGCCACCGTGACGGTGTCCTTCGACGGTGGGGAAGGGGACGTCGTCAAGCAGTACACCGCTGATGAATTCTCCGCCCACGAGAACCTCAACGTGGAGGTCCCCGCTGGGGCGCAGGACATGAAGGTGCGCTTTGACTATCTGGGTGGGAACGACGACTGGTGGTGGGCCATCGATAACGTTGCCGTTTCCGAGCCGTTGGGCGAGCTCCCGGGCGAGCCAGAATCAATCGTGGACGTGCTGTCCGATATTCAGGGCGATACCAAGGAATACCAGCAGGCGATTCGCCATCTCAACGCCATGGAAGACAAGGCCGACGCACTGGTGCTCAACGGCGACTTGGTGAACACGGGCGAGCAGCACTTGTGGGACGAGTTCCTGGCTGCGCACCGTGCTGAGCCGCATGATGCCGAGGCGGAACTGTGGACCATCGGTAATCATGAAATGTACGGGCCGGACGGCTCGGAGAAGAACCTGGAGCGCTTCCTCAAGTACTCCGGCCAGGACAAGCCGTACACGGAGAAGATGGCTGGCGGCGTTCCGCTCATCTCTATTAACACCGAGTACTACTCTGACGTGGACCGCGACGGCAAGGAGCCCTTCCAGCGCCTTTCCGAGGAGCAGCTCAACTGGTTGGACGAGCGCGTCGGCTACTGGACGTCCCGCGGCGTGACCCCGCTGGTGTTTACTCACCCGGTGCTGCCACAGACGGTGTCCATGACGCACTCGGCGTGGTACCAAAACGACTTTGAGGATCTTGAGGCGCTATCCAACGTACTGAACAAGTACAACAACATCGTGGCGTTTACCAGCCACACTCATTCCAGCCTGCAGCAGAACGACTGGTGGGGGATGCGCCGCTACGACGGCACCGGTGAAGCCGGCAAGAAGGGCTTCCCGGTGGTCAACACCGGCGCCATCACCAACGAGTACCGCCCGGGCGGCGACCACGATGAGACCATCGTGGACGAGGGATCGATCACGGGCTTGCGCGTGAAGACCTACTCGGACCGCGTCCGCGTAGAGGCCTGGGACTTCCGCAAGAACGAGATGATCAAGTACCAGGACTTCGCGCGCTAACGCGGCTCGATGGGGTTGCCCTGCCAGTAGGACTGGGCGGGCACTTGGTCGCCGCGCATGACCAGCGAGCCGGGGCCGACGGTGGCGGCGTCGCCGATGCGGGAGGCCGGCAGTGCGACGGAGTGCGGGGCGAGGGTCGCGCCGTCGGCAAGCGTCACCGTGTCTAGGGACATGACGCGGTCCTGGAACAGGTGGGTTTGCACCACCGTGCCCGGGCCCACCGTGGCGCCGCGGCCCACGAAGCACAGGTCTGTCTCTGGGAACCAGTAGGACTCGATCCATGCGCCGCGGCCGATGTGCACGCCCAGGGCGCGCAGACCCATGTTCAGCGCGCCGGTACCCATGGTGTGCTGGAAGAACCAGGGCCCCGCCACGGACTCGACGAAGGCGTCCTGCAGCTCATTGAGCCACACGAAGGAGCTCCACAGCGGGTGGTCGGCCGCGCGGTGGCGGCCCACACAAATCCACTTCACCGCCACCGTGATGCCCATGGCCAGCGCGCCCGCCGCCATGAGAACCACACCGGACAATG
Organism: Corynebacterium incognita; assembly: GCF_014217255.1. Classification (NCBI taxonomy): domain Bacteria; kingdom Bacillati; phylum Actinomycetota; class Actinomycetes; order Mycobacteriales; family Corynebacteriaceae; genus Corynebacterium; species Corynebacterium incognitum. The sequence goes on along the minus strand of NZ_CP059404.1, from coordinate 895,457 downwards.
CCCACGCGACGGCTAGGCCGTAGTCCTTGTACAGCACCAGGAGGGTGCCTGCCACCAGCGCGAGCAGGATCGCGGACGTCATGGGAGCCAGCAGGCGCAGCGTCTCGACGATCGCGCGCAGCACCTTCAAGCGCAGCGGCGGGGCGTAGGTAAGGGCCTCGGCGTTGGTGGCGTCATCGCCGTCGGTGGCAGCAAACGTGGCCTCGACGCGGCGCATGCGCTCCGGCGGGGAGCCCCACCAGTTCGAGCCGGCCTTGGACTTCTTCGGAGTGGAAGACAGTACGGCCACCAGCGAGTTCTTGCCCAGCTTGCGGCCGGGGCCGGTGATGCCGGAGTTGCCCACGAAGGAGCGCTTGCCCACCTTGGACTCGCCGGTGAGCACCCAGCCGCCGCCGAGCTCGTAGCCGCCGATCATGGTGTCGTCGGCCAGGAAGGAGCCTTCCTTGATGTCCGCGAACTTCGGGATCATCACGGCCGTGGAGATCTCCGCATCCGCGCCCACCTTGGCGCCCAGCGAGCGGAACCACCACGGGGTCAGCTGCGAGGCGTACAGCGGGAAGAGCTGCGTGCGCGCATCATCCATGAGGCGTTCAATGAACCACACGCGCCAGCCGTTCAGGGAGCGGACCGGGGTCACGCCCGGCTTCAGGCCCAGCGAGAGCAGGCGCACGCCCACCCAGGTCATAGCCATGTAGGCCGCGAACGCCACCAGGGCGCCGAGCGGGGCGAAGAACAGTCCGCCCGCGAAGGCATTGCCGCCCAGGAGCTCGACCAGCGCGACCACCACGACCGCGCCCAGGCCGATGGCTACGGCCGGCTGCAGCGCGAGCGCCAGGGAGCTCAGGCCGTAGATGGGAACCCACCACGGGCGGCGCTTCGGGTGCTCGTCCGGGAAGCGGTGCTTGGAGCGACCCACCTTCTTGGCGGGGGAGCCGGACCAGCGCGAACCCTTTTTGATCTTCTTCTCGCCCGTGACGGTGGAGCCGGCCTCCACGTGCGCGTCGTTGCCCACCACGGTGCCCGGAAGCAGCGTGGTGCGGGCGCCGATGCGCGCGTTCGGGCCGATCTGAATGGCGCCCAGGTGCAGGATGTCGCCGTCGAGCCAGTAGCCCGTCAGATCCACCTCGGGCTCCACGGCGGCGTGGTCGCCCAGTGTGAGCAGGCCGGTGACCGGCGGCAGGGAGTGCAAGTCCACTCCGCGGCCCACCTTCACGCCCAACGCGCGGGCGTAGTTGTTCACCCAGGTAGCGCCAGCAATCGAGCGCGAACCAGAAGCATCTGCCCAGCGCTCCGCGGCCCAGATACGCAGGTGCACCGAGCCGCCGCGCGGGTAGTCACCCGGCGTGATACCGGCGGTGAGCAGTCGCGCGCCGAAGCCGCCAATGGGGATGCGACCCAGCGGGGTCAGGAACACCAGGAACATCGCCAGGACGATCCACCAGTTGGTCAGCGGCGCCCACTCCACGCCCGCAAGATGTGCAGCGTTGGAGCCCAGCAGCAGCCAGGTCAGCACGGACGTGCCGGACAGCGTCATGGCCGGGAGCTGCCACATAAATTGCGCCAGGCGCACCCCGGCGCCCACCGGCTTCACCACGCGCTTCTCGACGTCCCGTGGGCGCTCCTCCGCACCCGCCAACTGCTCGGCCAGGGAGCCAAGGCGGGGGTGATCGTAGAGGTCGCGCACCGCGACCGTCGGGAAGCGCTCGCGGATGCGGCCCACCAACGTGGCCGCGGCCAGCGAGGTGCCGCCCAAGGAGAAGAAGTCGGCGTTCTCGTCCTCCACGGACACGCCCAAGACGTCGACCCACAGCTCGGCGAGCCAGGACTCGGTCGGGGTCAGACCCTGTGCCTCCACGCCGACGCCGGGCAGCGGCCACGGCAGCGCCTTCTTGTCCACCTTGCCGGAGGTACGCACGGGCAGCTCGTCCATGACGCAGATGCGCGGCACGAGCGCCGCGGGCATGGTCTCCGCCATGCGCTGGTGCGCGGCCTCGTGGTCGAAGCCGCGGTCCGGGTCCTCCAAGGACACGTAGCCAACGAGCACCTTCTCGCCGCCCGCGGTGGACTGCACCGCCACGGCGGAGTTGTACACGTTATCCAGCGCGGCGACGTTCGCCTCGACCTCACCGAGCTCGATGCGGCGGCCGCCGATCTTCACCTGATCGTCCACGCGGCCCACGAAGTACAGGCCGTCTTCCTCCAAGCGCACGTGGTCGCCGGTGCGGTAAGCGTGATCCCAGCCCACGGACTCCAACGGCGCATACTTCTCGGCGTCCTTGGCCGGGTCCAGGTAGCGGGCCAAACCAACGCCGCCGATGACCAGTTCGCCCACCTCGCCGAGACCAACCGGCTGGCCCTGGCCGTCCACGACCACCAGGTCCCAGCCGTTGAGCGGCAGGCCGATGGACACCGGGCGGCCCGGGTGCAGCTGATCGGCACACGCCACGACGGTCGCCTCGGTGGGGCCGTACGTGTTCCACATTTCGCGCTCAGGGGTGGCCAGGCGATCGACGAGCTCCTGGGAGCAGGCCTCGCCGCCGACGATGAGCAGACGGATATTATCCAGCGCCTCGGCGGGCCACAGGCCGGCCAAGGTCGGCACCGTGGAGACCACGGTGATGTCCCGGCGGATCAGCCACGGGCCCAGGTCCATGCCGGAGCGCACCAGCGAACGCGGCGCGGGCACCAGGCAGGCGCCGTGGCCCCACGCCAGCCACATCTCCTCGCAGGAGGCGTCGAAGGCGACGGACAGGCCCGCGAGCACGCGGTCGTCCGGGCCGAGCGGACCGCCAGGGTGGTTGACCAGGAACAAAGCGGCCTCCGCGTCCACGAAAGCGGCCGCGGAACGGTGACTGACGGCCACGCCCTTCGGCTTGCCGGTGGAACCGGAGGTGAAGATGATCCAGGCGTCGTCCTCCGGGCGCGGGTAAAACTCATCCGGCGGCGGCCCGGCGGCCCGGCGGCCGGTGGTCTCGCGCAGCATGCGGAAGCCCTCGTCGGTGAAAAGGCCGTCGATGTCGGCCTCGCCGAAAACCATTTCGGCGCGCTCGTCAGGGTCATCCGCGTCCACGGGCACGTACGCCGCGCCGGCGGCGATGGTAGCTAGGATGGCCAGGTACAAATCGCGGGAACCCGACGACATGCGCACGCCAATGCGGTCGCCGCGGCGCACGCCGCCGCGACGGAGCTCGGCGGCCCAACTCTCGACGTCGGCAAGCAACTCGGAGTACGTCAGCACCTCGCCGTCATCGATGGCGGCGGCCTCCGGGTAGAGCTCCGCGGTGGTACGCAGGACGTCGTAGAGCGTGCGGGTGCGCGGGGCGAGGTTGCCCGCGAGGTACTGCGGGGGAACGGTCTCTAATGCGCTGCGCGCAGGCTGTGGGGCCTGCGCGCGAAGACTGTCTGGCTGGTCAGAATCCAACTCGTGGGGCATTTAAGACTCCTTCTCCGTGCCGTCGGCATCGGGTTCGACGTCGGCGGCGATGATGGACTTGGCCAGCTTGCGCAGGTGCTTGAGCTGCTTGTCAGTGGACGGATCCAGGGCCTCGTTCTCGGCGTCCAGGACGAGGGTGGCCAGTTCCTTTTGTGTCTTGGCACCACGCTTGGTGGCAGCCACGATTTGACGGCGGCGATCCTTGGGATCGCGCTCGCGCTTGGCCCAGTTGCGCTCCTCGAGGGCGTCGATGAGGCGCACCATGTCGGAGGCGTCGATGGCCAGGATTTCGGAGAGGTAAGACTGGGACGCGGCGTCGGCGTGTACGAGGCAGGTCAGGACCCAGAATTCGCGCAGGGTGGTCTTTTGGGTGGCGAGTGCGGCTTCGACGCCGTCGCGGGTGCGGCGGCGGAGGCGCTCCAGCTGGAATGACGGGGATTCCAGCAGTTCGGTGGGGATAGCGGAGTTATTGCTCAGAGACATACCACCATAGTATGCCTCCTACGGTTACAAACTCAAATGATGGGCTGAAGCCCACTATTTGTTGGTGTGTGCGGGCCGGGGTGTGGGGCGGGTCCGTGGCAAAACCCGAGAGACAAACCTCTGCTTGGCCCTGATGCGGGCCCTAGCGGCGGGTCAACCAGAGGTTTGTCGCTCGGCTTGTGGGGTGGCGCTAGTTTTCGGGCGTCTCCATCGGCAGGCCCGCTTCGCGCCACGCGTCGGTACCGCCCGCGACGTTGATGGCCTCCCAGCCGCGCGCCTGCTCCAGGTACTGCGCGGCACGCGCGCTGCGCCCGCCGGACTTGCAGATGATGTAAATGTCGCGGTCCGGGGCAATCTCGCCCGCGCGCTCCGGGACCTCGCCCAGCGGGATGTGCACGGCGCCCGCGGCGTGGTCCGCGGCCCACTCCTCGGGCTCGCGCACGTCAATCAGTTGAGCGTCGGATGGAACTTCAGAAACGTTGACTTCTTTCATGGCCGCCAGTGTACGCATGCGGCTAGCAGCGTCGTGCGCAGTTGGCAAGGGGTCCGGCGCCTCGCCGCCGAATCTGTGGATAAACCTTCCGCGGTGGAGCGGGTTCTCCACAGCCCGGTTCACTGCGCCTGGGTGCCTTTCGCGTGACTGTGCACGATAAGGGCATGAACACGACTATGACCGCTGACAATGAATACGGACTTGTCCACCTCAACCGCTTGGGCCACGATGCTCTGCATGTGTGGGAGCGCGACTACCTCAAGCTGGCAGGTTGGTGGGCCGTGCCCCGCGAACTGTATGAGAATCTCCCGCCGTGGGAGAAGGCCCGGGCGCACGCTGTGGCGCGCGGGCGGTCTGCGCGAAAAGCGGTGGTCACAGGTGTTGCCGCCGCGCGGATTTGGCGCCTGCCCGTCTTGACTCAGGACCCAACAGTTGAACTGCTCATGCCTGGAACCAAGGTGTCCGGAGCTACCAAAACCCCACCCGGGGCGGTGTTCCGTGCAGCCAAGCTCGCGGTAGATAGTCCTGAAATCCGCATCGTTGAGGGAGCTCGAGTTGTTCACCCGCTCCGCGCGATGCGTGACATCGTGGCGTACGGCGATGAGCTGGAGGCGCTAGTGGTCTGTGATGCTATGCGACGCCGCTGGCCTTCCTGCTCCCGCGACTCACTGTTGGCCCAGGTGGAAGCGATGCCGCGGTTCAGGGGGAAAGGACGTCTCCGCAAGGTGATTATGCGGTCGGTGGATTGCGCGGACTCGCCGCTGGAGACGAAAGCGCGCGTCATCCTGGAGGCGATGCTGGCGGAGGGTGAGCTGCAATCGTTGGTGCCACAGACGTTGCTGGTTGTGCGGAAGGGGGACGTGGAGCGCCGATTTCGCGTGGACTTTCTGGTCAACGGTCGGCTCGTGGTTGAGGTAGACGGTCGCGTGAAATACGACGGGCAGTCGTATGGAGAGGATGTCAACGCGGTGGTGCGCGAGGAACATGGGCGTGAGTACGCGATCCGCGGCGCGGGCTATCGGGTGCTGCGCGTGCGGGCGGAGGACCTGACGGTGGGAGGGCCGCGGTCAAGCCAGCTTGCTGAGTGGGTGCGTCGAGAGCTACGCGACCTTTAGTGTGAAAAGCCAAAGGCCGGGATCCAAAAGTCGGGAAGAGCTTCTCGAAGGGGTGTATCCGACCTTTGGATCCCGACCTTAAGTACAACGGCCGAGGATCAGGCCGCGGAACGGCCCGCAGCCGACAGCGGGCCGCGGGAAGCGCCCGGGTTAGGCCTTGTAGCGCGCGATGGCCTCGTCGAGGATGCGCTGCGCCTCAGCCTTGTCGCCCCAGCCAGAGCCGGTGACTTCCTTGTTTGGCTCGAGGTCCTTGTAGCGGGTGAAGAAGTGCTCGATCTCGTCCTTGACGTGCTGCTCCACGTCCGCGATGTCCTGGTAGCGCTCCCAGCGAACGTCGTCGACGATGCAGAGCAGCTTGTCGTCGCCGCCGGCCTCGTCGGTCATCTTGAACACGCCGAGCGGGCGCGCGTTGACGATGACGCCCGGGAAGACCGGCTCCGGCAGGATGACCAGCGCGTCCAGCGGGTCGCCGTCCTCGCCGAGGGTGTGGTCGATGAAGCCGTAGTCAGCCGGGTAGGCCATCGGGGTGAACAGGTAGCGGTCCAGGAAGACCTTGCCGGTCTCGTGGTCCACCTCGTACTTGTTACGGGAGCCCTTTGGGATCTCGATGGTCACTTCGATGCTCATGTTGCCTCCAGTTGGGTGCGCGAAATTTTTACCGCCTCCCATCTTAGCGGGCGGGGGCTTGCACCCCGCCCGGTGGCAACCGACTAGGGTATGAGGCGATGAAAGCGAAGCATGTGTGGTGGTCCGTGGCCGCGTTGCTGACCGCGGGCGCGGTGGCGGCGACGGCCGGTGTCGGCGTGGCTGTACACAACGAGTACAAGGACTTAAGCCATGGCGAGCCGCTGACCGTAGCCGAGCCCACCGCCCCGCTTGCCCCGCTGCAGGCGCCCGAGGGTGAGGCGGACGCCGCCGCCATCGCCGCGCGCCTGGATGGCGTGCTCGCCGACGCCGACCTTGGCGAGTTCAGCGCGCGGGTCACCGACACGACCACCGGCGACGTAGTCTGGGACCACGCCGCCGACCGCGCCCTGCTGCCCGCCAGCGCCACGAAGGTGCTCACCACCGCCGCCGCCACGCTAGAGCTGGGGGAGGACCACCGCATCACTACCGAGGTGGTCGCTGGGAAGGTCGAGGGCAACGTGGTCATCAAGGCCGCCGGTGACGTCTGGCTGACCGATAAGCAAATCGAGGACCTGGCCAAGGAGCTGGAAGGCCAGCAGGTCGACGGCGTCTTCGTGGACACCAGCGCGTGGGGCGGCAAGGACTTCAACCCCGGCTGGGAGCGCGCGGACATCGACGGCGGCTTTATCGCCCCGATGCAGCCGGTCATGCGCTTCGGCGCCCGCCTCGGCGAGCCGGGCCGCTCCGGCGAGCTGACCGGCGACATGCCGCGTAGTCACACCCCGGCCCTGGACGTCGCGCAGCGCCTCGCCCAGCGTCTGGGCGCGGAGTCCTCCGGCTTCGCCCCCGCGTCTGCGGACGCGAAGGTCCTGGCCAGTACCCGTTCCGCGCGCCTGGACGAGCGGACCCAGGACATGGTGAAGCACTCCGACAACATCGCCGCCGAGGCCATCGCCCGCGAGCTGGCCACCACCCGTGGCGAGGACGCGAGCTTCGAGGGTGCCACCGCCGCCACGCTCGCGGTGCTCGAGGAGCACGGTATCCCCACCGACGGCGTGCGGCTGACCGACAACTGCGGCCTGTCCAAGAACAACCGCATCCCCGCCGCCACGCTGGACGCCGTCGTCGCGGCCGCCGTCGAGCAGCCCGAGCTGCGCCCCCTGCTGGGCTACCTGCCCGTGGCCGGCGGGGAGGGCACGCTCGCGGAACGCTACGACGATCGCGCCGGGCTGGGGTATGTCCGCGCTAAGACCGGCACCCTGACCGGCACGTCCGCGCTCACGGGCACCGCGGTCGGAAAGTCGGGCCGCGTGTATTCCTTCGGCATGGTCAGCAACGATTCCGACGTCCTCGCCGCCCGGGCCGGCCTCGACGATCTGGCCAGTGCCCTGCGCGAGTTCTAGGCCGGAGCAACCTCGTGGAACCATTCTGGCCGCGCGTCTCCCCGCACTTTCTTGCTTGTCGACGCCCCGTGGCCGTCGCCCTGCGCGAGCGTCGCGGCGCGGTCGCGGTGGGGCTGTCCGGCGGCGCGGATTCGCTGGCGCTCGTGGCCGCGCTGGCCGCGGAGCTGCGCGGAAAGGACTCGAGCTTCCTCACCGTCGTGTGTGTCAACCACCAGCTCCAGCCCGGTTCCCGCGTCGTCGCGGAGCGCGCCGCCACCCACGCCCGGGCCTGGGGGTTACAGGCGACGGTGGTGGATGTGGACGTCGATAAGCACCCGGGGGAGTCCCTGGAGGCCGCCGCGCGCCGGGTGCGCTACGCCGCGCTGGCAGAACACGGCGACGAAACGTGGGTGGCGCACACCGCGGAGGACCAGGCGGAGACGTTGCTGCTGGGGTTGTTGCGCGGGCACGCCACGGCGATGCTGCCGCGTTCGGGGTCCGTGGTGCGGCCGCTGTTGCAGGTGCGCCGCGAGGACACCGCAGGCGCCTGCGCGGAGCTCGGGGTGGAGCCCTGGCAGGACCCGCACAACGACCGGGAAGATTTTCGGAGGGTGGCGCTGCGTAAGGATATTATTCCGCGGCTCGGGGAAATCATCGGCGGCGATGCCGTGGCGCCGCTGGCGCAGGCGGCCGACGCGGTCGCGGAGGACAACGCTGAGCTCGAGCCGGAGACACTGACCGCGAACTGCGCGGAGCTGGCTGCGCTGCCGGCCCCGCGGCGGCGCCGGGCCATCCGAGCGCTCCTGCACGCACACGACGCCCCGGTGACTAAAGAAGCGCTGAGAGAGATCGAGGCCCTCTGTACGCACTGGCGGGGACAAGGTGCCGTTACAATCGGCAGAAGGTTGGAAGTTGTCCGCGTTGGTGGCACACTGTCTGTACAGAATGTGAGCTAGCGGGCAGCTAGAAGCAGCACAAACACCGAAGAAAGGCTTGGCCGCGACCATGACCGAGATGTACGACAAGAAGAACACAGACGTCCCCGCACACTGCTACGACGACGGTGACGTCGAGGCGGTCCTCATTGATGAGGTGACCTTGCAAAACCGCATCCAAGAGCTGGCGGACATGGTGTCGGAGAAGTATAAGGATGCGGACGAGGACCTCGTGTTGGTCTGCGTGCTCAAGGGCGCGGTCTTCTTCCTTACTGATTTCGCACGCAAGCTGTCCATCCCGGCGCAGCTGGAGTTCATGGCGGTGTCCTCCTACGGCAACGCCACGACGTCGTCCGGCGTCGTGCGCATTTTGAAGGACCTGGACCGCGATGTGGAGGGGCGCGACGTGCTCATCGTCGAGGACATCATCGACTCCGGCCTGACCCTGTCCTGGCTGCTGCGCAACCTGAAGAACCGCCACCCGCGTTCGCTGGAGGTGGTGACCTTGCTGCGGAAGCCGGAGGTTGTCACCGCTGATATTGATCTGCTGGACGTGGGCTTTGACATCCCCAACGAATTCGTTATCGGCTACGGTCTGGACTACGCGGAGCGCTACCGCGATTTGCCGTACGTGGGTACCCTGCACCCTAATGTCTACGGCAACAACTAGAGTTACCTCCTAATGAACAACAAGAAAATCCTTCAATGGGGTGGCGCGGCGGCCGTTGTTTTGGTGACGCTGTTTGCCATCACCTTCCTGCTTGATGACACCCGCGGGATGATGCGCGTGGACACCTCGGTGGCCATGGAGCAGCTGTCTAAGAAGAACATCAAGGAAGCCCAGATCGACGACCGCGAGCAGCAGGTGCGCCTGAAGCTCAAGGAACCCATCACGGTGGAAGAGCGCGACGGCATCGAAGAGGTCATCGCGCAGTACCCGGCCCGGACCTCCCCGGAGATCTTCGACGCGGTGAAGAAGTCGAAGCCGGAGAAGTACACCACGCACGTGAGCCAGGATTCCTTCTTAGGCTCCATGCTGAGCTTCATGCTGCCCATGCTCATCATGTTCGGCTTGCTGTTCTGGCTGATGTCGCGCATGCAGACTGGCGGGATGTTCGGCTTCGGCGGCAACAAGGCCAAGGAGCTGACCAAGGACATGCCCACCAACACGTTCGCGGACGTGGCTGGTGCGGACGAGGCCGTGGACGAGCTGCAGGAAATCAAGGACTTCTTGGAAGACCCCACTCGCTACCACGAGCTGGGCGCGAAGATTCCGCGCGGCGTGCTGCTGTACGGCCCTCCGGGTACCGGTAAGACGCTGCTGGCCCGCGCCGTGGCTGGCGAGGCCGGTGTGCCGTTCTTCAGTATCTCCGGTTCGGACTTCGTGGAGATGTTCGTGGGTGTGGGCGCCTCCCGCGTGCGCGACCTGTTTAAGCAGGCGAAGGAAAACTCGCCGTGCATCATCTTCGTGGACGAGATTGACGCCGTGGGCCGCCAGCGCGGCTCCGGCATGGGCGGCGGCCACGACGAGCGCGAGCAGACGCTGAACCAGCTCCTCGTGGAGATGGACGGCTTTGGTGACCGCGAGGGCGTCATCTTGATGGCGGCCACCAACCGCCCGGACATCCTGGACCCGGCGTTGTTGCGCCCGGGCCGCTTCGACCGCCAGATCCCGGTGACCAACCCGGATCTCAAGGGCCGCGAGCAGATCCTCAAGGTGCATGCCAAGGGCAAGCCGTTGGGCCCCGACGCGGACCTGTCTATGCTGGCCAAGCGCACCGCCGGCATGTCCGGCGCGGATTTGGCCAACGTGCTCAACGAGGCCGCACTGCTCACCGCCCGTATCGGCGGCACCGTGATTACCGCGGATGCGTTGGAAGAGGCCACGGACCGCGTCATCGGCGGCCCGCGCCGCTCCTCCAAGTTGATCTCCGAGCTGGAGAAGAAGATTACCGCGTACCACGAGGGCGGCCACACCTTGGCCGCCTGGGCACAGAAGCACATTGAGCGCGTGTACAAGGTGACGATCCTGGCCCGCGGCCGCACCGGCGGCCACGCCATGACGGCGCAGGAAGACGATAAGGGCATGTACACCCGCGATGAGATGTACGCCCAGCTGGTCTTCGCCATGGGCGGCCGCGCAGCGGAGGAGCTGGTGTTCGGTTCGCCGACCACGGGCGCGTCCTCCGATATTGAGCAGGCCACCAAGATCGCGCGCGCCATGCTGACCGAGTACGGCTTCTCTCCGGAGCTGGGCACGGTGAAGTACGGCAAGGAGCAGGGCGATCCGTTCGCAGGCTACGGCGGCGGTGGTGGCAGCATCGAGTATTCGGACAAGGTGGCCGCCACCATCGACGAGCAGATGGCGTACCTGTTGGACCGCGCGCACGAGCAGGCCTACAAGATCCTGGAGTCCCACCGTGATTACCTGGACACCCTGGCTGAGCAGCTCCTGGAGAAGGAGACCCTGCGCCGCCCGGATCTGGAGGTCATCTTCGAGGGCATCGACCCGGCGGAGCCGGACGATGTGTTCCCGAACGAAAACGTGCGCTTCCCCAAGCAGGCCGGCCGGGAGCCTATCAAGACCCCGACCGAGCTTGCCATTGAGCGTGGCGAGGAGCCGCCGAAGCGTCGCACGCTTCTCGACGCCTCGAAGGAGGCCCGCGAGCGTCGCTTGGCGGAGAAGGCGCTGGAGCAGGACAAGCTCGACACCGACTCGAAGGAGTCGAAGCAGCCCGGCCAACCAAGCCAGCCGAGCCAGCGCGAGGAGCACGGGTTCAGCCTGGAAAAGCATGCCGGGGACAACGTCAGCCCCTGGGACGCGCCGCGTCCGAGCGAGGACGACACCGCGCAGATCCCGCGCGTGCGCGAGTCCGGCGGCCGCCACGCGCAGCCCGCTCCGCAGCAGCCTGCCCCGGACAACTGGAATGGCAAGCAGGAGCTGAATAACCCCTACGCGCCCAAGCCGGACAAGGCCCCCGAGCAGCCTGCGCAGCCACAGCAGCCCGAGCAGGGCGACGACGGCGGCCAGCACCCGGGCTGGAAGAACTACGGAGACAACGAATGACCGATAGCAAGGGCGCGGTAGCCCGCCGGGAGTTTGACCAGGAGCGCGCCGAGGCCGCGGTCCGCGAGCTGCTGCTGGCCGTCGGCGAAGACCCGGACCGCGAGGGTCTCAAGGATACCCCGGCCCGCGTGGCCAAGGCGTATGCCGAGGTCTTCGCCGGGCTACACGTGGACCCGCGCGAGGTGCTGCATAAGACCTTCGCGGAGGAGCACCAGGAGCTCGTCCTCGTGCGCGACATCCCGATTTATTCCACGTGCGAGCATCACCTCGTGCCGTTCTACGGCACCGCGCACATCGGCTACATCCCCGGCAAGGACGGGCACGTCACCGGCCTGTCCAAGCTCGCGCGCCTGGCTGGTATGTACGCCAAGCGCCCCCAGGTCCAAGAGCGTCTCACTACCCAGATCGCGGACGCGCTCGTGGAGGTTCTTGGCGCGCAGTCCGTCATCGTGGTCATTGAGTGCGAGCACCTGTGCATGGCCATGCGCGGCATCCGCAAGCCGGGCGCCACCACCACGACGTCTGCCGTGCGCGGCGGGTTTAAAAACAGCGCCGCCTCCCGCGCGGAGGTCTTGAGCCTCATCCGCGGCTAGTAGTATCGAGGCATGCGAGTTTCTGAGCTTTCCACTCCCGGCCGCACCCTGGTGATGGGCATCGTGAACGTCACTGAGGATTCCTTCTCCGACGGCGGGAAGTGGTTAGCCACCGACGCCGCCATCGAGCACGCGCGCGAGCTCGTGCGGCTCGGCGCCGACATGATCGACGTGGGCGGGGAGTCCACCCGCCCCGGCGCCACCCGTGTGCCTGCCGACGTCGAGGCGCAGCGCGTCGCGCCCGTCATCGCGGCTTTGCATGAGGAAGGCATCCGTACCTCCGTGGACACGATGCGTGCCGCCACCGCCCGCGCCGCCGCGGAAGCCGGCGTGGATCTCATCAACGACGTCTCCGGCGGCCTGGCCGATCCGGACATGTATCGCGTCATGGCGGAAGCCGAGCTGCCCGTGTGCCTCATGCATTGGCGCACCGTCCGCTTCGGCGATGCCGCCGGCGCGGCCGACCACGGCGGCGACGTCGTCCGCGACGTGCATGAGACCCTCGGCCGCCTGGTAGACAACGCGTTGGCCGCCGGCGTCGTCACAGACAACATCGTGCTCGACCCCGGCCTCGGCTTCGCCAAAACCCCGCAGGACAACTGGGCGCTGCTCAAGGCGCTGCCGGAGTTCATCGCGGGTGAATTCCCCGTGCTCGTCGGTGCTTCCCGTAAGCGCTTCCTCGCGGGCATCCGGGCGGACCGCGGCTTGGAAGCTGGCCCGCAGTTCGCTGATCCGGCCACCGCCGCGGTGACCGCTTTGTCCGCGCAGCAGGGCGCGTGGGGCGTGCGCGTGCACGACGTCGCCGTGTCCCGCGACGCCGTCGACGTTGCGGCCGCCACCGCGTTGGGCGCGGACTACATGAGTGCTCATGACAGCGCACAAGCAAAAGAAGAGGCTAACTAACCATGGCTGATCGCATCCACCTCACCGGCCTCGAGCTATACGGCTACCACGGCGTCTTCGCCGAGGAAAAGCGCGAGGGGCAGCCCTTCATTGTGGATCTGACGTGCTGGCTGGACTATTCCGCGGCCGCCGCGGAGGACGACCTCACCAAGACCGTAAACTACGCCGAGCTCGCCGAGGTTGCCGCCGCGGTTGTCGAGGGCCCCGCCCGGGACCTCATCGAGACCGTCGCCACCGAGATCGCCGAGTCCGCCATGGCCCAGTTCCCCGAACTGTTCGCCGTCGAGGTCACCGTGCACAAACCACAAGCACCCATCCCGCGCACCTTCGCGGACGTCGCGGTGGTGGCACGGCGCTCCCGGAAGGCGGTGCGCTCATGACTAGCAGGCCAGCCACCGCCAGCACGCGCGCGGTGTTATCCATCGGCTCGAACATGGACGATCGCCTGGCCCTGCTGCGCACCGTCGTGGACGAGTTCGCCGCCGAGCTTGTAGCCGTCTCCCCGGTGTATGCCACCCCGCCGTGGGGCGTGGAAGACCAGGCCGAGTTCTATAACGCCGTGCTCATCGTGGACGTGGCCGAGGATCCTTACGAGCTGCTCGCCCGCGCCCAGCGCCTAGAACAGGCCGCCGATCGCGTCCGCGTGCGCAAGTGGGGCCCGCGCACCCTCGATGTCGACCTCATTCAGGTCCACCGCGGCGGCGTGGAGGTGCTTTCCGACGACCCCGTGCTCACCCTTCCGCACCCGTTCGCCCACGAGCGCGCGTTCGTGCTCTTGCCGTGGTCGCGCATCGATCCGGAAGCGCGCCTGGGGGATCAGTTGGTCATTGACCTTCTCGCCGGCCTCAAGCATTCTGAGGTGGACAGCATCCGTGAGGTCGGTGCCTTGGAAGGAGACGCGGAATGAAGCGGACGTCGATAGTCGCCCTGGTGTTCACCGCGCTGTTTTGCGCGGCCGCCATGGCGATTGTGACCTGGGGGTTCTACGGCTCCCTGGTGGCGATCCCCGTGAGCGTGTCGGCCACCTTGTGGCTCATGGCCGCGGTCTGCGCCGGGTGCACATGGAAGGTGCGCAGTGCCAAGGATGAGGATGCGCATGGCATCGGCCTGGATCGCTCGCAGCTCAACCCCATGACTATCGCGCGCTTCGCGCTGGTGGGCAAGGCGTCGGCGTGGACGGGCGCCATCGTTGGCGGCGGCTACGCGGGCATGGCGACGTTCGTGATCCCTAAGGCCAGCACCCTCGTCGCGGCCGGCAATGACACCGCCGGTGTGATCGCCTGCGTGCTTGGCGGGCTGGCCATGGCCGTCGCCGGCGTGGTGTTGGAGCGAAACTGCGAAGTACCTCCCGGCTCTTCCGCCAGCGTGGTTTAAGGTAGGGGATATGGATGCCGCGATGAACAACACCGCTGATAACTCAAGCGACGCTGACAAGAAGGTCGACGCTGCGCAGACCGCCGACACGACGGGCACCGCCGACGCACCCGCGGGTATGGACAAAGGCCAGATTGGGCTCATCGCGCTGGTGGTCCTCGCGGTCCTCGCCAGCATCATCATGCTGGTCACCGGAAGCGCCGGGGCACAGAAGATCGCACTTTTGGCCGCGCTGTGGGCCGCGGTGCTCGGTTTCTTCCTGGTGACGCACTACCGCCGCAAGGCAGAGGAAAAGAGCGAGGAGCTGCGCCTACGCGAGGAGCTGCACGCCTCCGAGGTCAAGCGGCTGGAGGCCGAGCGCAAGGCAGAGCGGGCCACCTCTCGCGTCGCGTTGGGTTCCGGTGACGGCGACGCGGACATGGAGTTGCTGCAGGACATCAAGAAGGAGCTTGAGGCACTGCGGGAGCAACTCGATGAGCTCGCCGGCCGCGAGTACACCTACGTCCCGGCGTCCTTGCGCGCAGAGGCCCGCCGCATCATGGAGCTGGAGGAGCAGACCAGCTTCTCCCAGCAGTCCTCCGGTGCGCCGTCCCCGGACGCCATCGCCGGCCGCCTGGGCACCCAGCCGCGCAACGACGACGCCAATCCGCTGGCCGATCTCATCCGCGATAAGGAAGCCGATAAGACAACCGCTAAGGAATCTGGTGCGGAGACCAGCACGGCGGAGGAGAAGTCCAAGACCAAGGACAAGAAGTCCGAGAAGAAGGCAGAGAAGAAGGCCGAGAAAAAGGCCCAGCCTGCTTCCCCGGCCTCCACTTTTGACACCGGCAGCTTCCAGGCGGTGCGCTGGGACGCCGGCGGCGATGACGCGGTGAAGAAGCACGACGCCACCACGCGAGACGCAGCGAAGGATGACACCAACGCCACCCTGGAGACCCAAGTGGACGGCACGCCGGTCACCGAGGCGGACACCACTGAGGAGACCCGCCGCGGCCGCCGCCGCAGCGACGCCCACCGCGAGGGCGCTTTGACCGTGGCGGACCTGCTGGCTTCCATGAAGAAGGACAAGTAAATGACAGCACCCCGCATGCGTGTCGGGGTGGTGGGCAACGAGCCCGTCGGGCATCTGATGGCCGACGGGCTTTCCGCTACCGGACACACCGTCGTGCCACTGCGCAGCCTTGCCGATGCCGCCGGCGTGGAACTTGTGATCCTCGCTGTCAGCACGCCCCAGCTCCCGCGCGTCGTGGAGCAGCTTGCGCCCCATATTCGGCGCAGCCAGATCGTCTGGCACACCGTGCTGGGTAAAGGTGCGCAGGCGCTTGACGACGTCGAGACGCGCGGCGCCGTCGTCATCGCGGGTGCCCCGGTCACCGGCATGAATACCGGGTTAGTGCCGGGGATGTCCGTTTCCGAGGAGCCAGTGCCCGAGCGTTGGGTGGTGACGGCGCTGGACGAGCTTGGGGAGACCATCGCGGGCCTGGTCGTCGGTGAGCTGGGTGGCATGGTGACGGTCCGCACCGACGCCGAGCGGCCGGTGCTGGCCGCGTACGTCAACTACGCCTGGATGAGCGCCCGCGTCGCCGCCCACGCGCACGCCGCGATGGCCGAACTAGGTTTGCTAGAGGATGCACCCGCCCTCGACACCGGCCTGGTGGAGCCCAGCGCCAGCGATATCATCGCCGGCCACGCCGTGCTGGAGGACCCGGGCATGCGCCGGGCCTACCTGGACGTCACCCGTCGCTACGCCGAGGTCACGGCGGAGACCGGGGAGCCGGGAGCAGAAGAACTTGAAATGTGGGCACTACAGGAGGAAACGCGATGAGCTTCGAACTTGGCCAGGCGACTCGGGTGGAGGACGCCCGCCACATCGGCATGGTGGCAAGCGCCTTCAAGAAGAAGGGCAAGCCAGTAGCGCTCGTGCCGCTGCGCGCCGGGGTGCACGCGGGGCATCTGAGCCTTATCGCCGCCGCGAAGCGCATCCGCGGTGCCGTCGTCATCGTTGCCTATTCCGGCGCGGACGAGGACGACTACGCGGTCTTCGCGCGCTCCGGGGTGGACGCGGTGTTTGCCTATTCCGAGGACACCCTGTGGCCGCGTGGCCTGCGCACCACGGTGTTGCCTGTAGATCACGGCCTGGAGGAGCCGGCTGTCATCGGTCGTGAGGTGGCGTGGCACCTGGCGTTGCTTGGCGTGGTCAAGCCCTCGGACGTCGTGGTGGGGGAGAAGGACTTTGAGGTGCTGCTGGGGCTGCAGCGCGCCGTGAAGGACTTCCACCTCGGCGTGCGCGTGCAGGGCGTGCCTACTGTGCGGATGGCCGACGGCGTGCCCATGAGTTTGCGCAACACGCAGGTGCCTGCCGATGCCCGAGAACAGGCCAGCGCCCTGTCCGCGGCGCTGACGGCAGGGGCGCACGCCGCCGAGGGCGGGGAGAGGGCAGTCCGCGAGGTTGTGGACGCCGTGCTGCAGGCCGCGGGTATTACCCCGGAGTACGTTCAGCTGCGCGCTCTCGACGGCGGCCCCGCCCCCGAACAAGGCGACGCCCGGCTGTTCGTCGCCGCCACCATCGGCGGCGTGCGCCTGCTCGACAACGTCGGCCTGCCATTGGGCATCGGGTTTAAGAATATCGGCGAGGACGGTCGGAACTCAGCGAGAGGTATGGGTGAAGGGGTGTAGCTATAGTGGTCATATTCATAACAGGCTGGTCCTGCAGGCACGCTTTGCGGTGCTAAAATGAGGTGATGAACGCCTTGCTTCCTTCGCCTCAATGCAACGACTTTGCTTACCGGCACATCGTTATCATGGGAGTGTCGGGATCTGGTAAGTCAACTGTGGGGGAGATGCTGTCGCCAGTGGTCGGACTGGCTTATCGAGATGGCGATGATCTTCATCCGCAGGAAAATATCGCCAAGATGGCGCGCGGTGTTCCACTAACTGATGAGGATCGGTGGCCATGGTTGCGCGAAATCGGGGCCTGGTTGGCGGCTGCCGATAACGGGGCGATGGTGGGGTGCAGTGCCTTGAAACGTTCGTACAGAGACCTCATCAGGGAGTATGTTCCGGAAGTAGCCTTTTTGCACCTTGATGGTGAGTTTTCTGTTTTGTTCGAGAGGATGAACCACCGGCCGGGGCACTTTATGCCAGCGTCTTTGCTGCACTCCCAAGTAGAGACCTTGGAATCGTTGGGCCCCGATGAGTCAGGAAAGTTATTCGATATCTCGGAGCCGTTGGAGACCATTGTAGGTAAGGCAGCAAGGTGGATTCGTACTGGCGATCAGCTATCGGAACATTAGGCTCGCACCGTAGAGCGCGCCAACAAAGGTGAAACCAATAACCGAGATGAGCGCCTGATTTACCGTCCACGTTCGCAGGGTGGTGGCGACGTCGAGGTTCATCAGCCGTCCGACCAGCCAAAAACCGGAGTCGTTGACGTGGCTGCCAAATACCGAGCCCGCGGCTGTGGCCAAGACGATGAGTGCCAATTGAACAGCTGTGAAGCCGCCAGCTTCGACTGCCGGAACCATGAGTGCCGCAGCAGTGGTCAACGCGACCGTTGCAGAACCCTGCGCGAGGCGCAGTGCAACGGCGATGATGTAGGCGGCGATAATGACGGGGATGCCTAAGCCAGCCATCGAGTCTGCCAGCGCATCCCCAATGCCCGAGGCGCGGAGAACCCCGCCAAACATGCCACCTGCACCAGTGATGAGAACGACTGAGCAAATTGGTCCTAGTGCCGATTCCATGGTCTTTTCAATTGCGGTTTTATCTATCCCACGGTGAAGGCCGAGGAGTAGCATCGCAGCAGCTGTGGTGATGAGAAGTGCAATGGGGGTTTGTCCGAGAAATACCAGGAACTGGACCCACGTGGCGTCTCCATCGGCCGCACCAGTTGTCTGCAAAGTGGAAAGTCCGGTGTTACCGAAGATGAGAAGCATAGGGATGAGCAGGATGCCGATAACCTTTAGTGGAGACGCGGGAGAAGTGGGCAGCTGTCCATCATCGACTATGGGGCCCGTTAGTGAGTCGACCATTCGGTCAGGGAATTTCTTGCCGAGGAATAGTCCGAGGCGGTAACCCGAAAGGTACCAGGTAGGGAGGGCTACCAGCAGGCCGAAAAGGAGGATGAGGCCAATATCCGCATGGAAGAACTCGGCTGCTGCCACTGGGCCGGGGTGTGGTGGCAGGAACACGTGGGTGACGGAAAAGGCGCCGGCAGCTGGGATGCCGTACGTGAGCACCGACCCCTTGAGGCGTCGTGCAACGGCAAAAATAACTGGCAGCATCACGATGAGACCCGCATCAAAGAAAATGGGGAAACCCATGATTAGTGAAGCCACACCGAGTGCGAGAGGGGCCTTTTGCTCGCCGAAGGTTGAAACGAGTAGCTCTGCAAGGGACTTGGCACCGCCGGAGGTTTCGACAAGCCGACCGATCATCGCTCCAAGACCGACCAATAGTGCCACCGATCCGAGCGTTTTACCGAAACCTTCTGTCATTGTAGGGACAATGCTGTCGAGTGGTATTCCTGCCATGAGAGCAGTAAGCGCCGACACGGTGGTTAAGGTGACGAATGCATGAACCTTAAAGAAGATGACCATCGCGAGGATGAGAGCGATGGACAAGGCCGCGATAGCGAGGAGAGGTCCGGCGGACAGAGTTGGTTCCCAAGTATCCATGGGACTCCTTTCTAAGAAAGTTATTATTCTTAGACTGCCATAGTCGCTACTCCGGAAGAAGAATTGTAGGTGGGTGATGTTTCACACGCGGCGGAACAGTTTGTCAGTCTACTGAGTGAAATTGCTGTTCATATAGTGATTGGTGCGCTTGATGGAGGGGGAAGGGGTGAAAAATGAAACCGGGCCCGCGACGCTGCGGGCCCGGTTCGGGGGTAGTTACTACTTAGCCCTCGATGCCGATCTTGCCGTCCTTCTTCCAGACCACAACGCAGGCTGGGCGCGGGATGGAGTCGCCGCCCTCAGGCCAGTGGGAGGTCTGGTTCTCGTAGGTGGCCTCGTCGGTCTCGCCTGGGTGCTGAACGTTGACCATCACGCGGTCGTCGTCAACGATAGGACCACAGGTCTCAGCGCCAGCCGGAACGGTGAGGAAGCACTTGAGCTCGCCGCGGTTGTCGCCCTCGGTGGTCACGGCGTACAGGCCGTCGTTGGAGTCCAGGGCGTTGCCGTCGGTGGAGACCCACAGCAGGCCGTGGTTGTCGAACGCGAGGTTGTCCGGGCAGGAAATCGGGGAGACCTTCTCCTTGTCGAAGCCGCCGAAGTAGGTGGACGCTTCCTTCGGGTCACCACAGACCAGCATGAGGTTCCAGGTGAACTCCTCGCCAGCGTGGTCGTCGTCCATCTCCATGACCAGGCCGTTCTTGTTCTCCTTGATTGGAGCGTATTCCTTGACGTCCTCCAGGCGGCCGTTCTCGCCCTCGGCAGCGCCGCGGTACTTGTTGTTGGTCAGCGCGATGTAGACCTTGTTGTTGGTCGGGGAGACCTCAACGTCCTCCGGGCGGTCCAGCATGGTGGCCTTAACCTTGTCGGCAGCCTCACGGGTGAACACTGCGACCTCTTCGGCGGACATGCCGTCCACGTGGGACTCGAACTTGTTCTCGTCGGTGTTGGAGGTCAGCAGCTTAACCCACTTACCCTTGCCGTCGAATGCGCCGTCCTCCGGCAGAGCGCCGGAGCCGTCGATCTCGTCATCCTTGGAGTTGCCCTCGAAGGTAGCGACGTAGAGGGTGCCGTTGTCCAGGATGGTCATGTTGTGCTTCTTGTCGCCTTCCTTGTACTTCTTGGAGGAGACGAACTTGTACAGGTACTCGAAGCGGGAGTCATCGCCGGAGTAGCAGACCACGGTGTTGTCATCGAGGACGTGGACGTTGCCAGCCTCGTGCTTGAAGCGGCCGTTAGCGGTGTGCTTGACCGGGGTGGACTCCGGGTCGAACGGATCCAGCTCTACCAGCCAGCCGAAGCGGTTCGGCTCGTTCGGGGTCTTGGACACGTCGAAGCGGTCGTCGAACTTCTCCCACTTACGTGCGGAAGGCTCGTCCTTGAAGCCGAAGCGCTCGAGGGACTTCTGAGCCTTCTTGTCGTCCACCTTGGCGTTGCCGAAGTACTGGTCGAAGTTCTCCTCGCCGGAGAGGATGGTGCCCCACGGGGTCACGCCGCCGGAGCAGTTGTTCAGGGTGCCCTTGACGAGCTCGCCCTTCTTGTCCTTCTCGGTCTTCACCAAGTCGGTACCGGCAGCCGGGCCGACGAGCTTGAAGTCAGAGGTCGCGGTGAGGCGGCGGTTCAGCGGGCCGAACTCGCGCTTGAGCTCGCCGGAGCCCTCCACCTTGGACACCTCGAGGACGGTGAGGCCGTGGCCAGCCCAGCCGATCTTGACCTGGTCCTCGGTCGGGTTCTCGGCGTCGTAGTCCGGGAACATCTGCGGCTCGGTGGTGTACTCGTGGGAGCAGACGTAGACCATGCGGTTCTCATCGTCCGGGTGCTCCAGCAGACCAGCGAAGTCGTTGTTGAAGCCGAACTGCTTCTCAGCGTCCTCCGGCTTCTGGTTCTCCGGGTCGAATTCCGGTGCACCCTCGATGACCGGGTCGCCCCAGGCGATGAGCACTGCCTGCTCGTAGCCCTCAGGGATGACGACCTCGTCCTTGGTGTTCGGCTCAACCGGCTTGAACTGCATGCCCTCGTTGGACACGTGCTCGGTCTTGACCTCGGAGGTCTTCTGGGAAGAACCGGCGGAAGAGGAGGAGCCAGCAGCGTTGTCGGACCCCTCGGAGGAGCAGGCTGCCAGTGCAGCGCCGCCGCCGACGGTGACGACGGTCAGGCCGCCAGCGCGCAGAGCGGCGCGGCGGGACATCAGGTCACCGAAGTAGGTGTTGCCGGAGGTGTTCTCGCAGTCACCGAAGCAGCCGTTACCGCACTTGTAGGTGCAGGTCAGCTTGGAACGGGAGGAAGCAAACAGGTTAGAGAGAAGGTTACGGCCCTTGAGTGCCATGGTCATGCTCCAAATGGATAGAAATTTCGTTGGACTACGCAAGCATAAAATCACCACGTGGCCGCCCGGCTAGATCCAGGTGACAAGTTGTTGAACGTTGCGTAAACTCGCCTAAATTTGTCACAACAAAACTGGGGATTTTACCCCCATCGGGGTTGTTCATCCCGCGCATGGGAACAGCAATCAAACACAAACAATTACGCAACAATAATGTTTCCTAAATGGAGGGTGTCCGGAGGGGGTACTACTGAGCGGCACCCGGATCCCGTGCCCGCTCCTGCGTCTTTATCCGCTACCCTTAAGGGCGTGACTGAGCAGAAGACGACTGACAACAACCCCACCGCCGAACTCCCGGAGCAGCTGCGCATTCGCCGCGACAAGCGCGAGCGCCTCATCGCTTCCGGCACCGACGCCTACCCCGTGGCCGTCCCGCGCGATCTCTCCCTGCGCGAGCTGCGCGAGCAGTTCCAGGCCGTCCCGGAGGACTACGACGGAGAGAAGGTCGACGGTGTCACCTACCTGACCCCGGGCGAGGAAACCGACGTCGTCAAGTCCATCGCCGGGCGCCTTATCTTCATGCGCAACACCGGCAAGCTTTGCTTTGCGACGCTCCAGGATGGTGACGGCACCCAGGTTCAGGCCATGCTGTCCTTGGCTGAGGTGGGCGAGGACGCCCTGGCTGCCTGGAAGTCGGACGTCGACCTCGGTGACTTCATCTCCGTGACCGGCCGCGTCATCTCCTCCCGCCGCGGTGAGCTGTCCATCATGGCCACGAGCTGGACCATGGCGTCTAAGGCTGTCCGCCCGCTGCCCGTCTCCTTCGCCGACCTGGCGGAGGACACCCGCGTGCGCCAGCGCTACAACGACCTCATCGTCCGCGAGGATGCCCGCAAGAACGCCATGACCCGCATCAAGGTTATGCGCGCCCTGCGCCACTACCTCGAGGACCGGGGCTTCCTGGAAATCGAGACCCCGATGCTGCAGACCCTGCACGGCGGCGCCGCCGCGCGCCCGTTTGTCACGCATTCCAACGCGCTCGACATCGATCTCTACCTGCGCATCGCCCCGGAGCTGTACCTCAAGCGCGCCGTCGTCGGCGGCATTGACAAGGTCTTCGAGGTCAACCGCAACTTCCGCAACGAGGGCGTGGACTCCTCGCACTCCCCGGAGTTCGCCATGCTCGAGTTCTACGAGGCCTGGGGCGACTACAACACCGGCGCCGACACCACCCGCGAGCTCATCCAGTCCGTGGCGCGTGCGGTCTTCGGTTCCACCACGGTCACGCTTTCCGACGGCACCGAGTACGACCTCGGTGGCGACTCCTGGCCGGAGCTCGACATGTACGAGTCCCTCAACGAGGCCCTGGCGCGCAAGTTCCCGGGCCAGCCGGAAGTCACCATCGAGTCCACCGTGGACGAGCTCAAGGGCATCGCCGACGCCATCGGCCTCAAGGTCCCGGAGAAAGGCGGCTGGGGCCACGGCAAGCTCGTCGAGGAAATCTGGGAGCTGCTCTGCGAGGACCAGCTCGAGGGCCCGATCTTTGTCAAGAACTTCCCCGTGGAGACCTCCCCGCTGACCCGCGACCACCGCGAGAAGCCCGGCGTGACCGAGAAGTGGGACCTCTACGTCCGCGGCTTTGAGCTGGCCACCGGCTACTCGGAGCTCGTTGACCCCGTCATCCAGCGCGAGCGCTTCGAGGACCAGGCCCGCCTGGCCGCCAACGGCGACGACGAGGCCATGGTGCTTGATGAGGACTTCCTCGCCGCCATGGAGCAGGGCATGCCCCCGAGCGCCGGTGTGGGCATGGGCATCGACCGCCTCCTCATGGCGCTCACCGGCCTCGGCATCCGGGAGACCGTCCTCTTCCCAATGGTCAAGCCTGAGCCGAAGGCCTAACCGCCCTACAACAGCCACCACAAGCCGCGCGCCCGCGCGGCTTTTTCGGCATAGTAAGAGTTATGTTTACTGCTCTCTCTTACTCTCGCCGCACCCTCGGCGCGGCCGCGGCGGTCCTGACCACCGCGGCCATGCTGACCGCCTGCTCCAGCAGCGACGACCAGGCCGCGCCCACCACCGTGGTCACCGTCACGGCTGACACCCCGACCACCACCAGTAAAGCGGCGCCGTCCATGAGCGCGAAACCCGCCACGTCCAGCGCCAAGACTACGGCCGCCGCAACCACCGCCACCGACGCCGCGCCCGCCTCCGGCTCTTGCGACCTCTCCGAGTTCCAGGCCATCAATTCGCACATCAATCACGTGACCACTTGCAACGGTAAGTTTGCCGACGCCGGCCGCATGCAAACGGACATGGTGCTCTACTTCGAGTTCGTTGATGGCGCCTGGCAGCAAATCCCCGCCGCCGGCGAGAACCTCGACGGTATGTCCATGGCTTGCTACGACGTCGATGCTCTTAAGCAGCGCGGCCTGCCCACCAGCATCGCGGAGCGCATGGCGCAGTGCGACCCGAATGAGTACTACGACCCCGCCGCGCACGAGGCGTCAGCAAGCGAGAATGGCTCCTGCACCTCCAGCGATGGCTACGACGTCACTCTCTCCGGAGACATCGATTGCGCTGAAGCCCACAAGGCGTTTGATTACTATGCCAACCACCTGAGCGAAGGCGGTGGTAACACGTTATACCTGACTTTTGATGATTGGACCTGTAACTCCCCAACGGTGATGCGGGCGCAGGAGCTTAACGCCGGAACGGTGTGCTGGAGTAGCGGGGGCCAGGCCCTGTTGCACAACCTCTGATGTTGGTTGCGGGAACTGGGGTCGATGAGGAGGTGCGGGGGCAGCGTGCTCAGTGTAACGGCACACCACTTTCCGGGGCAGCGTGACGTGCATTGCAGCGATGCAGGTGGGGAAATAAAACAGGCGTAGTATCGCGTTGTTTGGACAGCTGAAAGAAACGGCTGCAATGAAACGAAAGATGAGGAAATCTCCATGGCGGAGCAAACAAAGAAGATGACCCCAGAGGTCACCATGAGCCTGGTGGTGCTCGTGGCGGCGGCCACCGTCATGATCTTGAACGAGACGTCCCTGTCTGTGGCGCTGCCTGCCGTCATGGCGGACTTTGGTATTCCGGCAACGTCCGCGCAGTGGCTGACCACCGGCTTCATGCTGACGATGGCAGTGGTTATCCCGACCACGGGCTTTCTTATTGAGCGCTTTAGCACCCGCCAGATTTTCGTGGCGTCGGTCCTGCTGTTTATGGCGGGCACGACGCTGGCGGCGCTGGCGCCGACGTTCCTCGTGCTCTTGGCCGGGCGCGTCATTCAGGCGTCCGGCACGGCGCTGGCCATGCCGCTGCTGATGACGGTGACCATGACCCTGGTGCCGCCGCAGCGGCGCGGCACCATCATGGGCATTATCTCCGTGGTGATTTCCGTGGCCCCGGCGTTGGGACCGACAGTTGGCGGACTGATTCTGGATAGGTTTAGCTGGCACTTCATCTTTTGGTTCATGCTGCCGCTGGGGCTGCTGATCCTGGCGTTGGGAGTGGCCAAGCTACCCAACGTAGGTGAGACCCGCGAGACCCCGCTGGACGTGCCGTCCGTGGTGCTGTCCGTGTTCGCTTTCGGCGGCCTGGTGTATGGCCTGTCGTCGATTGAGCAGATGCTGGCGGGCAACGCCACCGTCCCGGTCGTCGTGACCGTGGTCGGCGTGGTGTCGCTGGTGTTCTTCGTGCGCCGCCAACTGGCCCTGGCCAAGGACAGCCGCGCGCTGTTGGACCTGCGGCCATTTACCATCCGCAACTACACCATCGCGGTAGTCATTATGCTGCTGGCCATGGGCTTGCTGCTCGGTTCCGTGACGGTGCTGCCCATCTACCTGCAAACCTCCTTGGGCGTGACGGCCATGACTGCCGGCCTCGTGGTGATGCCCGGTGGCCTGTTGCAGGGCCTGCTCTCGCCGATTATCGGCCGCATCTTCGACTCCGTGGGACCGCGTCCGCTGATGATCCCGGGTGCCCTGGCTATGGCCGTCTCCATCTGGCTGTTGTCCCTCCTGGGGGAGGACGCTGCACTGTGGAAGGTGGTAGCAATCTACATGCTCTTCGCGGTGAGCGTGGGCTTCATGATGACCCCGCTGATGACCACGTCCCTGGCATCGCTCCCGCAGGAGCTCTACTCACACGGCTCCGCGATCCTGACCACCCTGCAGCAGCTGGCCGGCGCGACCGGCACGGCGCTGCTTATCGTGGTGCTCACCCGCGGTACCCAGCTGGGCGAAGAGTCCGGCCTCGGCGAAGCCGCCGCCACGGCGCAGGGCGCGAGCTGGGCGTTCATGGTCGGCGGCACGCTGGCCGTGGTGGCCGCGGCGATGACCCCGCTGGTCAAGCGCGTGCGCGTCGACGCAGAGGAGACTGCGCCGGTCGCACCGGGTGACGCCTAGCGAGCGGCTTGTGGCCGCTGCGCTGTAGGTCGGGATCTAAAGGTCGGGAAGAGCTCGTTGGGGGTTGGAGAAAACTGCTCCTACCGTTGGCACGCGATGGCTAGTTTGTTTAGGGCGCCACATTCCTGAACTGGGAAAGCAACGGTGCCCCCAACATCTCGCAAATGAATTGAGGCCTACTTCTTCTTGTTCTTAAGAGACAAGATAAGAAGAACGACTATGGCAATCAATAAAGCTGGAATGAGGATAGCGATGCTGAAACTGCCAAGTATAGTTAGGGACTCTAACATGTAGCCTCCTTAAGGTTTAGTGGTCATGCAAGCTCAGTTCCCGGCCTACTCCTACTCATCAGCTTCATTTGAGGTTACTCGAGTGACTACCGGAGCAAGTCCCATCCATCCCGCTGCGTAGAGTCTCAACAATGCCGTAGGCCCTCGCAACCTTGACACCGACCCGCTAGATCCGACCTTCGGCTTTTCCGCCCTAGCGCGCGGCGGCGGCGAGCAACTCCAGCACGTGGCGGTAGGGCTTGCCGGTGGCGCGGGTCAGCCCGATCTCGCACGTGCGGTTGCAGGAGGCGTGCGCGTCCGCGTCGAGCGCCTGGGCCTCCGCCGCCTCTTCCTTCGTCGAGGACGCGGTGAGCTCCGGGTGGAGCATGCCGCGGTCGCCCGCGAAGCCACAGCAGTGCCAGTCCAGCGGCACGTGCACCTCGTGCGCGCAGGCTTCCGCCAGCGCGGTGAGGTGGCCGTTGATGCCCATCTGCGTCGAGGAACAGGTGGGGTGCAGGGTCACCGAGTCGTAGGCCTTGGCCACGTCCAGCTTGTCGACGATCTCTTCCGCCACGAACCGCACCGCGTCCATGACTGTGGCATCGCCGCTCACGCTATCGTCGCCGGTGAGCATGTCCGCAAATCCGTCGGTGCAGCTTGACGCGTCGGAGATGATCGGCAGCCCGCGCAGCTCCGGGTGGCTCTCGAGCGCCTGGCGTACACTCGCTGCGACCTTGCCGGACATCGTGGCGTGGCCGTCCGCCATGCCCTTCGACGACCAGGGCGTGCCGCAGCACAGCGAGTCGATGTTGTCCGACACGAACAGCTTCAGTCCCGCCTTGGCGAGCAGTTCCTGGAAGGCCCGCGGGGCGCCGTCGCCGCCGCGGACAGGTCCGAACATCGTGTTCACGCATGCCGGCAGGTACATGCCGGCGAGCGTGCCGTCCGCCGCGCCGACGAACTGCCCTCCGCGCTCCCCGCGGCCCCGACCCGTGCCGCCACGTGCGGTGCCACCGCGGGGGAGATCCTTGGTATACAGCGGAATCGTGTCCGGGTCCACGACCACACGCCCGATGCCGGTCACTCCCTGAACCAGGGCGGGCGGCAGCGCACTCGCCGCGGTCAACGCGGCGGCTGCGCCCTTGGTCGCCGGTGCCCACGCCTTCGCCGCCGCGTTCCACACCTTCTGTTCCGCTGGGCTGGCGTCCGTGCGGCGCAGGGACTTGATGAACTTACCCGTATCGATATTCACCGGGCACGCCGTGGCGCACATGGAATCCACCGCGCAGGTCTGCACGCCGGGGTAGAGGTGGTTGTCGTCGATCTCCTTGACCGCCGCGGTATCGCCGAGCGCCTCCGCCTTGGCGCGGGCGCGGCGCACCACGATGCGCTGGCGCGGGGTGAGCGTGAGATCCCGCGACGGACACACGGCCTCGCAGAAGCCGCACTCCACGCAGTTGTTGATCTCGTCCTCCACCTCTTCCGGGTGCTTGAGGTTCTTCAGGTGGATCTCCGGGTCGTCGGTGATGATGACGTCCGGGTTCATCCAGTTCTGCGGGTCCACCGCGAATTTCAGCTCGCGGGCCACCTCGTAGAGCTCGTCGCCGTACTGGCGGCGCACGAACGGTGCCATCACGCGGCCCGTGCCGTGCTCGGCCTTGAGGTTGCCCTCAAATCCCAAGACCAGGTCCACCAGGTCATCCGTGAACTCTTGGTAGCGCTTGAGGTTCGCGTCGCCGTAGAAATCGTCGGTCATGGTGAAGTGTAGGTTGCCGTCGCCCGCGTGGCCTAGGATCAGCGCGTCGCGGTAGGAGTACTTGGCAAACAGCTCGCCCATGGAGTTCACGGCGTCGGTAAGGCGCGCGACGGGCACCGCGATATCCTCGATGAGCGCCATCGTTCCGGTGGGGCGGGACTCGGCCATGATGGGGTACAGCGACTTGCGGAACTTCCAGGCCCCGGCGCGCCGGGCCTCGTCCGTGAAGAACTCCGCCGGCGTGAACAGGTTGTGCTCGGCCATGATTCTGCCGCCGATGCGCTCGAGCTCGCGCAGCTCCTCGAGGGTATCGGTGTGGTACTCCACGATCATCGCGGTCTGCCCCTGCGGGTCGAAGCCGTGAATCTCCTGCGGCGTACCCGGGATTTTTTGACCTTCAATGATCGACTTGTCGTCGAGAAGCTCCAACGTGGCCGCGCCCGATTCCTTGAGCGCGGGCAGGGCGTCGGTGGCCGAGGTGAGGTTGGAAAACACCGCCATCGCGGTCGTCGCGAAGCGCCGCAGCGGGATGGTGTGGAAGGTGGCCTCCGCGATGAACGCCAGCGTGCCCTCCGAACCCACGAGGAGGTGAATGAACTGTTCTACCGGGGAGTCGTAGTCCAGGAAAGAGTTGAGCGTGTAACCAATGGAATTCTTGATGGCGAAATGCCGCTCGATAATCGCCACGGACTCCGGGTTGGAGCGCACACGGCGCGTCAGTCGCTGCAGGGTGTCCACCAGCTCCGGCTCCGCCTCCGCGAAGCGACGGTCCGCGTCCGGGTCCGCCGAGTTGATTGTGGTGCCGGACGGCAGCACGAAGGTCATCGACTCGATCGTCTTATACGAGTTGAACTCGGTGCCACACGCCATGCCGGAGGAGTTGTTGGCAATCACGCCGCCGATGGTGGCCACGGATGTCGATGCCGGGTCTGGCCCCAGCTTGTAGCCATAAGGTGCCAGCCGCAGGTTGACGTCATCGATGGTCAGGCCCGGCTGCACGCGCACACGCTTGCCACCATCCAGGATGTCCATGCCGCGGAAGTGCTTGCGCACGTCCACCATCACGCTATCCGACGCCGCCTGGCCCGACAACGACGAACCACCCGAGCGCAGCGTCACCGGGATGCCCCGTTCGCGCGCCGCGGCGAAGATCCGGCCAACCTCCTCCGCAGAGGTGGCCTCCACGACGGCGGCCGGGGTGTAATCGTAGTGCGACGTATTCGAGCCGTAGGCTGCGCGGTAGACCAAATCCGTCTTGACCTGGTGCGCGTCGCCCACAGCGTGCTCGAAGCAGCCACGGTAATCAATGCTGCCGTCAACGGGGAATGCGGACGTGTGTGAGGTGGTGTGTGTCGGTGCGGTCATGGTGCACAGGGTAGTGGCTTGCCGACGCCCCCGCTGGGCTTTCGGGGATTGAATTCTTCCGCTCCGCAGGGCCGGCGGCGCGGTGTTCGCTATGGGCGTACATGGACGATGAGCTGCGTAAAGGGCGCGAACTCACGTTGCGGATCAGGAAACGGTGGATGGGTTCGCGGGGCCGGGCGTTATGGTGGGTATAAGCGAAAAACATCTTTAGTATCTAGGGGACAGCGAAACATGTTTGAACGGTTTACAGACCGCGCCCGCCGCGTCATCGTTTTGGCGCAAGAAGAGGCGCGCATGCTCAACCACAACTACATCGGCACCGAGCACATCCTGCTGGGCCTGATTAGCGAGGGCGAAGGCGTGGCCGCCAAGGCCCTGGAGTCCATGGGCATCCAGCTCGAGGACGTCCGCCGCGAGGTGGAAGAGATTATCGGCCACGGCAACCAGCCGCCGACGGGCCACATCCCGTTCACCCCGCGCGCCAAGAAGGTCTTGGAGCTCTCCCTGCGCGAGGGTCTGCAGATGGGCCACAAGTACATCGGTACTGAGTTCCTGCTGCTCGGCCTCATCCGCGAGGGCGAGGGCGTAGCCGCACAGGTCCTGACCAAGCTCGGCGCTGACCTGCCGCGCGTGCGGCAGACCGTTATTCAGCTGCTGTCCGGTTACGAGGGTAACCAGGAAGAGGGCGGGAACGGCATGGCTGGCGCAGGCCCGGTGGGGGCAGGCGCGGCGTCGGCAGGCTCCCTGGGGCGCTCCATGTCCGGCAACCAGAACCAGGGCGGGGACCGCTCCAACTCGCTGGTGCTGGACCAGTTCGGCCGCAACCTGACCAAGGCGGCGAAGGAAGGCAAGCTGGACCCCGTGGTGGGCCGCGCTTCCGAAATTGAGCGCATCATGCAGGTGCTCTCGCGCCGCACCAAGAACAACCCGGTGCTCATCGGTGAACCTGGCGTGGGTAAGACCGCCGTGGTCGAGGGCCTCGCCCTGGACATTGTCAACGGCAAGGTCCCAGAGACCCTGAAGGACAAGCAGGTGTACTCCCTGGACCTGGGTTCCCTTATCGCCGGCTCCCGCTACCGCGGTGACTTCGAGGAGCGACTGAAGAAGGTCCTCAAGGAAATTAACCAGCGCGGCGACATCATCTTGTTCATCGACGAGATTCACTCCCTCGTAGGCGCCGGCGCGGCCGAGGGGGCCATCGACGCTGCCAGCTTGCTCAAGCCGAAGCTGGCCCGCGGCGAGCTGCAGACCATCGGCGCGACCACGCTCGAGGAGTACCGCAAGCACATCGAGAAGGACGCTGCCCTGGAGCGCCGCTTCCAGCCGGTGCAGGTGGGCGAGCCTTCCCTCGAGGACACCGTGGAGATCCTCAAGGGCCTGCGCGACCGCTACGAGGCGCACCACCGCGTCTCCTACACCGACGAGGCGCTGCGCGCCGCCGCCAGCCTGTCGGACCGCTACATTAATGACCGCTTCCTGCCGGACAAGGCCGTCGACCTGCTCGACGAGGCCGGCGCTCGCATGCGCATCAAGCGCATGACCGCGCCGAAGGGCCTGCAGGAGGTCGACGACCGCATCGCTGCCCTGCGCGCCGAGAAGGAAGCGGCCATCGACGCCCAGGACTTCGAGAAGGCAGCCGACCTGCGCGAGCAGGAGCGCCAGCTCACCGAGGAGCGCTCCGAGAAGGAACAGGAGTGGCGCTCCGGCGACCTCCAGGACATCGCCGAGGTGGGCGAGGACCAGATCGCCGAGGTGCTCGCACACTGGACCGGCATCCCGGTCTTCAAGCTCACCGAGTCCGAGACCTCGCGCCTGCTCAACATGGAAGACGTACTGCATAAGCGCATCATCGGCCAGGACGAGGCGGTCAAGTCCGTCTCCCGTGCTATCCGACGCACCCGCGCCGGCCTCAAGGACCCGAAGCGCCCGTCCGGTTCCTTCATCTTCGCCGGCCCGTCCGGTGTGGGTAAGACGGAGCTGTCCAAGGCGCTCGCAGAGTTCCTGTTCGGCGACGAGGACTCCCTGATTTCCATCGACATGGGCGAGTTCCACGATCGCTTTACCGCCTCCCGTCTCTTCGGTGCCCCTCCGGGCTACGTCGGCCACGAGGATGGTGGCCAGCTCACCGAGAAGGTGCGCCGCAAGCCGTTCTCCGT
This sequence comes from Corynebacterium incognita, assembly GCF_014217255.1. NCBI lineage: Bacteria > Bacillati > Actinomycetota > Actinomycetes > Mycobacteriales > Corynebacteriaceae > Corynebacterium > Corynebacterium incognitum. Next base: position 864,107 of record NZ_CP059404.1, on the reverse strand, counting down.
GGTGCTCTTCGACGAGATTGAGAAGGCTCACAAGGAGATTTACAACACCCTGCTCCAGGTGCTGGAGGAAGGCCGCTTGACCGACGGCCAGGGCCGCGTGGTGGACTTCAAGAACACCGTGCTCATCTTCACCTCCAACCTGGGCACCCAGGACATCTCCAAGGCCGTGGGCCTGGGCTTCACCTCGGACAACGAGACGGATTCCACTGCGCAGTACGAGCGGATGAAGAACAAGGTCAACGACGAGCTGAAGAAGCACTTCCGCCCCGAGTTCCTCAACCGTATCGACGACGTGGTGGTCTTCCACCAGCTCACTCGCGAGGACATCGTCAAGATGGTGGACCTGCTCATCGCGCGCACCGACAAGCAGCTGGCCGAGAAGGATATGGGCATCGAGCTCACCGAGAAGGCCCGCAACCTGCTGGCGCAGCGCGGCTTTGACCCGGTGCTCGGCGCGCGTCCGCTGCGTCGTACCATTCAGCGCGAAATCGAGGACACCCTGTCGGAGAAGATCCTCTTCGGCGAGTTGGGTGCCGGCGAAATCGTGACGGTGGACGTCGAGGGCTGGGACGGCGAGTCCAAGGACGACAAGGGCGCGACCTTCACGTTCACCCCGCGTCCGCGCCCGCTGCCGCAGGACACCTTCGGCACCGACGGCGATACCGAGACCCGCGACTCCGACGGCGAGTCCGATCAGGTGCTCGTCCCCGGCGGTTCCGTGCAGAAGGACATCGTGGGCCCCGGCTCCTCCAAGCCTGAGGGTGGCGCCGCCACCGAGTAGCGCTCACGCAGCCCGGCCCGCTTAGCCAAAACCCGAGCGACGCTAACCCAGCAGCCGCGCGCAGTTACTGTGCGCGGCTTTGCCGTTGAAGCGGTCTAGGAGGAAGTCCACGCCCTGCGGTGCGGAGAGCAGGTAGCCGGTGGCGTGGTTGGCCGCGGTCTTGCGCACCGGGCCGCCGGTGTGCACGGGCAGGAACGTGATGTTCTCACCCGCCGCACAGTGGCGCTGGCCCAGCTGGCGCGCCTGGCGGTAGGGGACCGTCTGGTCCGTCGGTGTCGCGCCAATGAGCATCGGCGCGTTGAGCCGGCGATACCCCAGCTTCTGCTCGCGCAGCACGCGGCGCAGGCCGTCGTTGCGGTCCATCAGGTCGCCGAAGGACTCGCCCGTCTTAGTCAGCGAGCGCGAATCCGTAAAGCCCCACGTCGCAATCGAGTCGCCCACGCACGCGAACGCCGCCGAACGCAGAAAGCGTTTACCGCGCGCGTTGAGGTTGCGGAAAATCTCCGCGCGGAATTCCGCATCGCGCGACGCGAAGCCGTTAATCCCGTAGCCCATGACGTGGGCGATGTCGCCGCCGTCCACCGCGTGCATCACCGCGGAGAGGTCGGCCACTGGGGCGCCCGCGTAGGTGCCCTTGACGTTGAGGTCCGGCGCGTAGGTCGCGGCGTGTTCGGCTGCCGCCGCCGCGGAACCGCCGCCCTGCGAGTAGCCGAAGAAGCCCACCGGCGCATCGGCACCCGCGCCCGCCAGCTTGAGGCCCGCCCGCGCCGCATCCAGCACCGCGTGCGCGGACTCAATGTTGTTGACGTACGTGTGGTGCCCCGGCGTGCCCAGCCCGATGTAGTCGGTGACAATCACCCGCACGCCGTGCTCCACGAATGGCACCTGCGTGCCGTATTCGTAGTTGGCATTGAGGTGCCCGCGCTCGAAGCTGCCGATGAGGAAGTGCGATCGCGACGGCGCGCACGTGTCGCCCGCCCCGCGCGTCCCCGGCGCCATGATGACGGTGGGGCGCTCGCCGCGCCCGCGCCACGGAACGGACGGCTCGAACAGCATTCCGGTCACTTGTGCCGCGTCGCCGTGTTGCGTGGTGGACAGATAGCGGAACTTTGTGGCCCGCACGCGGTTGCCGCTGGAACCGTACTCCACCAGGTGGCTAGCCGGGCGCGAACCCAGCACGGTCCCCGGCACTGTGCCCGCCGTGCCCGCCGACGCCGCGGCGGCAACCGGCGCCAGACCCACCACCACGGCGAGGATCGTCAGTGTTGCCAAGAGAGAGCGAATCAGAGATGCAGAAAAGTTCACGCACTTAGACTAAACGGTGGTGCGCTAGAATACATCGCCATGGGTCTGTATTTTCGCAAACGACAAAAAATGGGCAAGAACAGCTGGATCAACCTCTCCGGTTCCGGAGCGTCCGGCTCCACCAAAATTGGTCCCGTGACCATCAACAGCCGCGGCGGCTACTACGTCAACCTGCCAGGTGGCCTCAATTTTCGGGGGCGGTGGCGCTAAAGCGCCACCGCCAGCCACAAGGGCGCCAGCTACAAGGATCACCGCGGCAGGCTGAAGCGCCCGTCGTCGTCCTGCTCCGCGAGGCCATCCTCGAGCAGGGAGTACAGCGCTCGGGAGCGCTGCGCGGCGTCGGGCCATATCGCGTCGATGTCGGCCTGGGCCACCGGTGCCTCCGCCGCGCGCAGCACCGCCATGATCTTGCCGCGCACCTGCCGGTCCGTGCCCTCGATTTTCTGCCCCCGCCGCTTCGCCTGCGCCGCCTCGTCCGCCGACGGTTGCGGACACCCCGCCCGCTGCCACGCGCAGGAAGCCTTTAGCGGGCAGACCCCGCAGTCTGGGTTCTTCGCCGTGCACACCAGCGCGCCCAGCTCCATCAACGCCGCGGATAAACGGGGGCCGCGAGCCCCGGCGGCGTCGAGAAGCGGCGCCACCTGCGCCAGCTCCTTGCGTGACGCCGCAGGCTGCAGGAACACGCCCGTCACCGCGCGGGCGTGGACCCGGCGCACGTTCGTATCCACCACCGGCACGTTGCGGCCGAAGGCGAAGCACGCCACCGCTCGCGCCGTGTAGTCGCCGATGCCCGGCAGCGCCAGGAGCTCATCGACGTCGTCGGGCACCACCCCGCCATGTTCGTCGCGGATGGCCTGCGCCGCCGCATGCAGACGCAGCGCGCGCCGCGGGTAGCCCAGCCGATCCCACGCCCGCAGCACGCTGGCCTTATCCGCCGCCGCGAAGTCCGCGGGCGTGGGCCAGCGCCGCATCCACTCCTCCCACTGCGGCGCCACGCGCGCCACTGGTGTCTGTTGGCTCATGACCTCCGAGAGGAGGACGCCCCACGCGGAGGTGCCGGGGCGTCGCCAGGGGAGATCGCGTTCGTTGGCATCGAACCAGGACAATATTGCGCGGATATCAGCGGTAGACAGTGGGGAATTCATAGTCGGGGCATAAGTATAGGTGCTTATACTAAAGCCCATGACTTCTATTGATTCCGCAACTACACCACAGCACGTTTGGGACGCGTTGAAGGAAGGCAACGCCCGCTTCGCCGCGGACAACCCGCAGCGCCCCAACACCGATACCCAGCGCCGCAGCCTGCTCGTCGAGGGCCAGGACCCGCGCGTGGTGGTGCTGTCGTGCTCGGATTCGCGGGTGCCGGCGGAGCTCGTGTTTGACCTCGGGCTTGGCGATGCCTTCGTGATCCGCACCGCCGGTCAGGTGCTGGACAATGCGGTGCTGGCGTCGGTGGAATTCGCGGTGGAGAACTTAGGCGCCAGCCTGCTCGTGGTCATGGGCCACGAGTCCTGCGGCGCGGTGAAGGCCACCGCTGGCGTGCTCGGCGGCGCGGACGTGCCGCAGGGCTACCAGCGCACCATCGTGGAGCAGGTGGCGCTGTCTACGAAGCTGGCGCAGCGCGCGGGAAGCGCGGAAAGCGCGGACGTCGAGCGCGAGCACGTGGTGCAGATCGTGGAGCTGTTGCGGGCCCGCTCGCCGAAGCTGCAGGAAAAGCTTGCCGACGGCTCGATGGGCATCGTCGGCCTGCGCTACCTGCTCGGCGACGGCAAAGTAGAAGAGATCGTCCTGGATGGCGTGGCCTAGTACAGGGCTACGCCTGCCGCTAGGTAGTTAAGACACGCGGGCGCCGCTTGCCAAGTTGGGGTGAGGGCGCCCTTTAACATAAGGATTGTGTCTAAACAGTCTCCTCGCCGCTTGCCCCGCGAGATCTACGTGCGCCGCCGCGTGGCCGCGCTGGTGATCTTGCTTGTTGTCATTGCCCTGCTCATCTGGGGTTTGACGGCGGCGTTCGGTGGCAAGGGCGGCGACCAGGCGGAAGGAACTAACGCTACCGACACCGCGGCCACCGCGGAGTTGACCACCCCTGCGTCTGACTCCCCGGCCACGGACGCTCCAGCTACTGAGTCCGCGCCTGCGACCGAGAATACCGAGAATACCGAGAACACTGAGTCCACGTCCGCCGCCAAGCCCTCGCCGTACGAAGACGCGGACAAAAAGAAGCACTCCAAGGACAAGAAGTCCTGCAAGCTCGAGGACCTGAAGATCACCGCATCCAGCGATGAGTCCACCTACAAGAAGGGTCAGCAGCCCACCTTTTACATGACGGTGGACAATCCCACGTCCTCTGATTGCGAGATTGACCTGGACAAGGACGAGCTGCGTTTCGAGGTCTACGACCTGTCCACCAATAAGCGCGTGTGGTCCGATACGGACTGCTACCCGTCGGTGCTCACGGGTGAGGAGAAGTTCGAAGCGGGCAAGAAACGCCACTTCGAGGCCGTGTGGTCCCGCATGGGCTCCGCCCCGGAGCAGTGCCGTGACCGCAAGCCTGCACCCGCGGGTGGCTACTTCCTGCACACGGTCATCGGCAACAACCCGTCGCCCGCGCTGACGTTTAACCTGCGCTAGGACCGAGCTTTCGTCAGTCCTCGAGCAGCGCGATGGCCTCGCTGAGAGTTGCGGCCTGGCGCACCCTGAGCCCCGGTATAGAGACCTTTTCTCCGGCCGGGGCGATGGCGTTTTTGTATCCCAGCCGCGCGGCTTCGCTGAGGCGGCGTTCCAGATTGGGCACGCGGCGCAGCTCGCCGGCCAGGCCGACCTCGCCGATGACCACGGTCTTCGGCGGCAACGAGTGCTCGTGCAGCGAGGACCAGGTAGCCAGCGCCACCGCCAGATCCGTGGCGGTCTCGTTGATGCGCATGCCGCCAACCGTGGCCACGTAGGCATCCTTGTCATTGGTGCGCTGGCCCGCACGCGCCTGCAGGACCGCGAGCACCATGGGCACGCGGTTGTGGTCTAAGCCTGTGACGACGCGGCGCGGGTTCTTGGCCACCGGATCTACCGTCAACGCCTGTACCTCCGCGACGATGGGGCGCACGCCGTCCATGGCCACCGTCACCGCGGAACCGTCCGGGGTATTCCCGCGGTGCGACAGGAACAGCCCCGACGGGTCCGGAACCTCCTTGATGCCCGCGGCGGTCTGCTCGAAGCAGCCCACCTCGTCCGTGGCGCCGAAGCGGTTTTTGATGCCGCGCAACATGCGCAGACTGGACTGCCTATCGCCTTCAAAATTCAAGACAACGTCCACGAGGTGCTCCAGTACCCGCGGGCCCGCCACATTGCCGTCCTTGGTCACGTGTCCCACGAGCAGGATGGGGATGCCGGTGGTCTTGGCCAGCGTGGTCAGCGCGGCGGTCACCGCCCGGGACTGGGCCACGCCGCCGGCCACGCCCTCCACGCCCGCGGCGTGCATGGTCTGCACAGAGTCCACGATGAGCAGCGAAGGCTTGAGCTGTTCCACGTGCCCGAACACCACGTCCAGGTTGGACTCGGCAGCCAGAAACAGCGTCTCATGCAGCGCGTCTGTGCGTTCGGCGCGGGCGCGCACCTGCCCCGCGGACTCCTCCGCAGTGACGTACAAGGCGCGCCGCGGCGCGCCTTGTACGTCCTTTTCCTGCGCCCACCGCGAGGCCACCTCCAGGAGCAGAGTGGACTTGCCCACGCCCGGCTCGCCCGCCATGAGCACCACGGAACCTGGCACGATGCCGCGTCCCAGCACCCGGTCCAGTTCCCCAATGCCGGAACGCAGCGCGGCGGACGCCGTGGCTTTCACCGCCGTGATCGGCTGCGCCGGGGCGGTGGGGGTGAGCCCCTTGACCAGCTGGCCGCCCACCGCGGCCGCGGCCACCCCGGCCCCGCCTTTGCCGTCGAAGGCGCTCGGCGCGGACTCCACGAGCGTGCCCCACGAGCCACACTCGGGGCAACGACCCAACCACTTGGGAGATACGTAGTCACACTCAGAACAGGTGTGCACGGGACGGGACTTTTTAGCCATACCCAGAACTCTACAACCCGCCCTAGACATCACTGCGTCGAACGCCGAACGCCCCCGCAACCGTGAGGCAGCGGGGGCGTCGGACAGCTATGAAAATCAGGGCGCTTTAGTGGTGCGCGGAAGGAGCCTTGGTGGTGTAGCCTTCGGTGGACTTGGCGTCGCGGTTCTCCTCGCCAGCAGTCAGCTGCGGCGCGATGATAGAGGCGTTGAGCTCCACCTTGCCGTTGTCGAAGGTGAAGCTCACCGGGCGGGAGCCGCCGTAGGCGAAGTCATCGTTCTGAAGGGTGGTGGTCACGTACTGGATGCAGCCGGAGCCCTCGCCTTCCTTAGCCTGCGGGTAGGACTCCAGGCCCTTCTTGGAATCGCCCACCACGCGGCAGTCGCGGCCGATCTCCTTGACGGAGCCCATCTGCACCGGCTTGCCGTCGACCTCAACGGAGGACAGCTTGTGCTTTTCCTCCTTATAAGCCTGGTTCACGGCGGTGAACTTCAGAGCCGCGTCATTGGTCTCCGGGTCCACGACGATGGTGACGTCCCGAACGGCCATGTTTCCGTCCTCGGTCACACCGCTCTCGCCGTCAACAGCCGCGACCTGGGACGAGGTCTGGGTGATCTGGCCACCGGAGCAGGATGCGAGGGTGAGTGCAGACATGGCAGCAACAGATACAATTCCGCCACGGCGGACAGCCGTAAACAGGGACTTCACTTCGAGCGTCCTCCATCAGATTTGGATATAAGCGTTATCAGCCCCTTACCTTAGTATCTTTTCGCCCCGAGTACACAGTTAATAGGGGAGGGCATTCGTCACATAGGGGCAATAAGCGGGGGTAGTCGCCGGTTGTTCAGGGGACGTCGACCGTCCAAGGTGGGGCTCTGGTAAAATCGTTGCCCTAAGTCTGCCTTGCGCGCGAGAGCGTCGCAGGAGCGCGGGGTGGGGACATCCCGCGCCGCCAGGTGGAAGCGACACGGGACACAATAGGGAGTGGCAATGGAATTTAAGGTCGGCGAAGTCGTGGTCTACCCGCACCACGGCGCGGCACGGATTGAGGCTATCGAAACCCGCGAGATGGGCGGCGAGACCCTGGAATACCTCGTCCTGGCTATCAACCAGTCCGACCTCGTGGTCCGCGTGCCCTCCAAGAACGCCGAACGCGTCGGCGTGCGTGACGTCGTGGGTAAGGAGGGCCTGGAGAAGGTCTTCTCCGTCTTGCGTGAGGAAGACGTCGAAGAGGCCGGCAACTGGTCCCGCCGCTACAAGGCCAATCAGGAGCGCCTGGCATCCGGTGACATCAACAAGGTGGCCGAGGTTGTCCGTGACCTCTGGCGCCGCGATCAGGACCGCGGCCTGTCCGCGGGCGAAAAGCGCATGCTTACCAAGGCGCGCAGCATCCTCGTCGGCGAGCTCGCCCTGGCGGGCCCGCTGGATGAGAAGAAGGCCGACACCATGCTCGAGGAAATCGACGCCACCATCGAGCGTCACCGCGCCGCCGGCCTGGTAGATGACAAGTCCGTGACCACCGACGTTGACGTGGACGTGGACCTGGACGACCTGAGCTTCGACGACGAAGACTAAACGGCCATGCCCGCTCCCGCCCGTCGCGTCATTGGCATCGTCGCCGCCGCAGGCCAAGGCACCCGCCTTGGCGCCGCGGTGCCGAAGGCCTACGTCCCCCTGCGTGAGCGCCCCCTCGTGGTCCGCTCCGTGCGCGCGATGCTCAACTCCGCCATCGTGGATGAGGTCATCGTGCTCATCTCCCCGGAGATGGAGTCCTACGCCCGCGAGCTGCTGACCAAGCACGGGCTTGTCGACGCCGAGATCCCCGTTCGCTTGGTCCATGGTGGCGGCGAACGCGCGGACTCGGTCTGGTGCGGGCTCCAAGCTATTGCCGACGACGACGCGGTGGTGCTCATCCACGACGCCGCCCGCGCGCTCACCCCGCCCGGCATGATTGCCCGCGTGACGCGACGCGTGCTTGAGGGTGCGGACGCAGTCATTCCCGTGCTGCCGGTCAGTGACACCATCAAGGTCGTGGCCGCTAGCAGCGACGATCGCGGGGAAGGGACACCGCTGACCGTTGCCTCCACCCCGGATCGCTCCCAGCTGCGCGCCGTGCAGACCCCGCAGGGCTTCGACCTGCGCCAGTTGCGCGCCGCCAACGAGAAGTACTTCGCCCTGCCCGACCCGGAGTTCGTGGCCACGGACGACGCCTCGCTCATGGAGTGGTTCGGCGTCACCGTCGAGTGCGTCACGGGCGACCCCATGGCGCTCAAAATCACCACCCCGCTAGATCTGAAGCTGGCACAATCAATCGTGGACGAAGCCGAACCAACAATTTTTGAGGTACCTAGTGACAACTCCCGCCCCCAGCCCCAATAACTTGCCCATCATCCCGCGCGTTGGGATTGCCACCGACGCCCACCAGATCGAGGCGGGCAAACCCTGCTGGATCGCGGGCATCTTGTTCGAGGGCCAGGATGGTTGCGAGGGACACTCGGACGGCGACCTCGTTGCCCACGCCATCGTGGACGCCCTGCTGTCCGCCTCCGGGCTGGGTGACCTGGGTTCCTTCGTGGGCGTCGATAAGCCCGAGTACAAAAACGTCAGCGGCGAGCGCCTGCTCGTGGACGTGTGCGCCCTCTTGGAAGACAATGGCTTTATCATCGGCAACGTTGCCGTCCAGCTCATCGGCCAGACCCCAAAGATGGGGCCGCGCCGCGAAGAAGCCCAGCGTGTACTTTCCGGCCACCTCGGCGCGCCCGTGTCTGTGTCCGCCACCACCACCGACCACATGGGTTTCACCGGCCGCGGCGAGGGCCGGGCGTCGGTAGCAACCGCCGTGGTGTGGAAGAACCAACAGTAGGATGAACAGCGTGACTCTAGCTATTTACGACACCGCCACCCGATCCGTCCGCGACTTCGAACCGCTGCGCCCCGGCCACGCCTCGGTGTACCTGTGCGGCGCGACCCCGCAGGCCAAGCCACACATCGGCCACCTGCGTTCCGGAGTGGCCTTTGACGTGCTGCGCCGCTGGCTCGCGGCCTCGGGCTTTGACGTGGCCTTCGTGCGGAACGTCACCGACATTGATGACAAGATCCTCACCAAGGCCGCCGAGAACAACCGTCCATGGTGGGAGTGGGTATCCACCTACGAGCGCGAGTTCACCAAGGCCTACAACCTCCTCGGCGTGCTGCCACCGTCCGTGGAACCCCGCGCCACCGGGCACGTCACCCAAATGGTGGAGTACATGCAGCGGCTTATCGACGCCGGCTTTGCCTACGCCGCCGAGGGCTCCGTCTACTTCGACGTGGCCGCCTGGTCCGCCGCCGCGGGCAGCGACTACGGCGCGCTGTCCGGCAACAAGGTGGAGGAGATGGAACAGGGCGAGGGTGCCATCAGTGGCAAGCGTGGCCCGCAGGACTTCGCGCTGTGGAAGGCCGCCAAGCCCGGCGAGCCCTCCTGGCCCACCCCGTGGGGCGCCGGCCGCCCCGGCTGGCACCTTGAGTGCTCCGCCATGAGTACCTTCTACCTGGGCGGCGAGTTCGACATTCACTGCGGCGGCCTGGACCTGCAGTTCCCGCACCACGAAAACGAGATGGCGCAGTCGCACGCGGCCGGCGACGGCTTCGCGCGCTACTGGATGCACAACCACTGGGTCACCATGGTCGGCGAGAAGATGTCCAAATCCTTGGGCAACGTGCTCGCCGTGGAAAACATGCTGGAACTGGTGCGGCCGGTGGAGCTGCGCTACTACCTGGGGTCCGCGCACTACCGCAGCGTGCTCGAGTACTCCGAGGACGCGCTCACCGAGGCCGCGGCGGGCTACCGCCGCATCGAGGACTTCGTGCAGCGCGCCACCAAGCACGGCGAGGTTCCAGTAGGGGAGTGGACGCCCGAGTTCGCGGCGGCGATGGATGACGACATCGCGGTGCCCAAGGCGCTCGCGGAAGTCCACAACACGGTCCGCGCGGGCAACAAGGCATTGGCCGCGGGCGAGGTGGATGCGGCGCTGGAGATAGCGGCGTCGATACGCGCGATGGCGGGCGTGCTGGGCGTGGATCCCCTGGACGAACAGTGGGCCACGGAATCGTCCGATTCGGCAATGGTGACCGCGCTGGATAAGCTGGTGCAGACAGAACTCGAGCTGCGTACCTCCGCGCGCGCTTCCAAGGACTTCGCCACCGCCGACGCGGTGCGCGACCGCCTGGCCGCGGCGGGCATCACCGTCACCGACACCGCTGACGGACCCACCTGGCAGCTCAACACCTAGGTTAGGACAATTCATATGGCACGCACTCACGGACGAGGCGGCGCTGGGCCGCGTAAGACAAACAAGAAGGGCCAGGTCAAGGGCTCTGGCGGCGTGCGCCGCCGCGGCCTGGAAGGCAAGGGTGCGACGCCGAAGGCCGAGGACCGCGTCTACCACAAGGCGCACAAGCGCAAGCTGGAACGCCAGCGTCGTGACTCCGGCCGCCATGAGCAGGACAAGGCGGAACTGGTCGTCGGCCGTAACCCGGTGGTGGAATGCCTTCACGCGAAGGTGCCGGCTACGTCGCTGTATCTCGTGCAGGGCACGCGTTCCGACGAGCGCCTCACCGAGGCCGTCGCCATCGCTAACGGGCGAAACATTCCGATTGTGGAGGTCCCGCGCCACGAGATGGACCTGATGACCGGCAACGGCATGCACCAGGGCATCGGCCTGCAGATCCCACCGTTCAAGTACGCGGACGTGGAAGACCTTGTGGGTGACGTTGCTGCCACGGGCGAGAACGGCATGTTTGTGGTGCTGGACAACATCACCGACCCGCGCAACCTGGGCGCGGTCATCCGTAGCGTGGCGGCTTTTGGTGGCCACGGCGTGGTCATCCCGGAGCGCCGTTCGGCCTCGGTGACCGCGGTGGCGTGGCGCACCTCGGCGGGCACGGCGGCGCGCCTGCCCGTGGCGCGCGCAACCAATCTGACCCGTACGCTGAAGATGTTCCAGCAGAATGGCTACCAGGTCGTTGGCCTGGACGCTGGTGGTGAGCACACACTGGATACCTACGACGGCGGCGCGGACAAGGTGGTCATCGTCATTGGTTCTGAGGGCAAGGGCATCTCGCGCTTGGTCCGCGAGACCTGCGACGTCATCATGTCCATCCCGATGACCGCATGGGTGGAGTCCCTGAACGCTTCCGTCGCGGCTGGCGCGGTGCTCAGCGAGTTTGCGCGCCAGCGCCGCCTGGCCGACTAATACCGCTTTGTGCTACTGATGGCGAGGTTTGCTTACAGTTTTTCTGTACACAAACCTCGCCATCAGTAGCTTTTCGGATCATTAAGCGCAGAGCACCTAGAAGCCGAAGAAACCACGCACCGCGTCCGCCGCCACAAAAGACGCAGTGTTCGCGCCCAGCCGCGGGCTCACCTCGTTGCCGCTCGGGATGACGTGGCCCATACCGTCTACGGACCACAGCTCCACCGGCTGTGCACCCTCCCAGCGCACGCGCTCCACGTCCGCATAAGGCCGCGACACCGCACCCGTGGCACAACCATTGGCCTGCGCGAACCACTCCGCCGACTCGCGCGCCGACAGCACACTGCCGCGCGACTTCGCCGCGGACAGCGCCGCCTCCCCGCCGCTGATCGGCGCAATCCGATCCCCAGTGCCGTGCAGGAACATCACGGGCGTTGGCTCGTAGACGTCAAGCGGATTCGTCGTGGCCAGGTTGTCCCGCGTGGGCATGGTCGCCGCAAACATGCAAGCCCCGTGCAACAGACCGGGGGCGTCGATAAGCAGGCGCATCACCATGTGACCGCCGTTAGAGTACCCGCACGCGAACACCGGGCCGCCGTAGCGCCCGACCAACTCGCGCGTGAAATCGACGTCGTCCACGCCCATCTCGCGGGTCTTCTCCGGTAGCCTGGCGCGCCCGTCGTTGAAGTGGTTGTGCACGCCGCTGGGGTAGATGACGCGCGTGCCCGGGAGTCCATCGAACGTGCCGGCGGTAAAGCGCCGAATCACATTGCCCGACTGCAGCGAGCCATGGAAAAACAACAACGTCCGCTCCACCGGGCCCTCGGGTTCCACCAGGACGTACTGGCGTTCGAGGCCGTCGTGGAGCAGACGCTCGCGGGTCACCGTTACACTCACGGCGACCAAGTCTAGTCGGCGGGGTGCGGGCAATCATGATGCCCCGCGCGCGCCCGCTTGGCGACGGCCGCCTCATCCCGCTGCGCCTTCTTCCCACGCGCGGAGCCCACCGCGCGGCACACCAAGTAGATGACAAAGGAGATGGTGGTGACAAACACCGACACCGGCAGCCCCGGTGCCAGCGATAGCACGAAGCCACCCACCGCCGCCACCAGTGCAAAAACGGTGGACCAGGCCACCGCGCGCAGCGGCGAGGAAGTAATCTGCACAGCGGCCGCGCCGGGCGTGATGAGCAGCGCCATGACCAACGGCGCGCCCACGATCTGCACCGACTGCGCGGCGGTCAGGCCGACGAGCACCGCGAAGCCCACGGACAGCGCGGACACCGGCACATCCGCGGCTTTGGCGAGCACCGGGTCGGCGGAGGCGAAGAGCAGCGGGCGCCAGAATAGCGCGACCAGCCCCACGACCACCGCGGTGGTCGCCGCCAACAGCCCCAGCGACGCCGTGGACACTCCCACAATCTGGCCGGTAAGCAGTGACATCGCGGTGGAGGAATTGCCGGGGTAGAGGTGGATGAACAGCACCGAGAGGCCCAGGCCGAAACTCATGACCACGCCGATGGCGGAGTCCTGCTGGCCGCGCAGGCCCAGCACCGCCAGTAGCACCGCCGCGACAATGGAGCCGACGATCGCGCCGAAGCCAATATTGAGACCGAAAAACAGCGCCGCGGCCGCGCCCATGAGCGCCAGCTCCGAGGTGGCGTGGACCGAAAAAGACATCTGGCGTAGCACAATGAGCGAGGTCATGACGCCGGACAAGAGCCCCAGGAGCACGCAGGCCAGCAGCGAATCCTGCACGAAATCCACCGCCAATAGATACTGGGTGTCTTCCAGAAATTGCGCGAAGGTCATACGACCACCAGCCTTCCGTTGACGCGCGCGACCTCGACGTGGGCGCCGTAGAGCTCCGACAGGACGTCGGAACGCATGACCTCGTCCACCGTGCCGATGGTGTGGCCGTTCGGCGCGAGGTAGACCACGCGGTCGACCACATCGAGCACCGGGTTGATGCCGTGGGTGACAAAAATGACGGACGTTCCCTGCGCTTTCCGACGCTCGTCTAAACGGTGCACCGTCTCCTGTTGCCGGGCCAGGTCCAGGCTGAGCAGCGGCTCGTCGGCGAGGATGAGATCGGGGTCGGCGGCGAAAGCCTGCGCCTGACGCACCAGCTGTTGCTGGCCGCCGGAGAGTTGGCCGACGCGGCGGTCGGCCAGGCCCTCCGCGCCGACTGCGGTGAGCGCGTCCAGCACCCGCTGACTGGATGCGCTGCGGCGGCGCAGCACGCCGTGGGCCAACGACAAAGAAACCAAGTCTCGTGCGCGCAGCGGCAAGTCCGCGGGGAACATGCGCTGCTGCGGGATGAAGCCCAGCCGGGCGTTGACGTCCACGGACCCGGAGGTGAGCTCGCGGGTGCCAAGGATCGTGCCCAGCAGCGTTGATTTGCCGACGCCGTTGGGGCCTAAGATAGCGATGAATTCGCCGCGGTCCACCCCGAGGTCCAGGTCGGACCAGAGGGGTGCTACCGCGGCGGAATGGAACTGGATGAGCACTGTGCTGATTATGCCAGGCCTTCCAGGCTGGTGACTACCTCGTCGAAGTAGTCCAGGAAGTTGGTGCCGTCCGGCGGGGTCTCGCCGATTTTCATGACCTTGACGTTGTTTTCTTCGGCAGCCTTGCGGATGCGCTCGGTGAGGTCGGTCTTGGTCTGCGGGTTGTAGATCAGCACGTCGACGTCGCCGTGCTTGATGGCCTCGAGGAAAGCGTTGAGGTCCGCCGCGGTGGGTTCGCCGTGGCTCAAGGTCGCGGAACGGTAGCCCTTCGGGGTTTTGTCCTCCATGTCGGAGTGCTCCAGGATGTAGTCCGCGATGGGTTCGGTCTGCGCATAAGTCTTCTTGGGCAGAGCGTGGGTGCGCTCGTGGAGGGCGTCCATCCTCTTGGTGAAGTCCTCGGCGTTGGCGTCGTCGCCCACCTTCTTTGCGATGTCCTCGGCCACCTGGCTCAGCGCGTCGGTGTCGTACCAGACGTGCTCGTTGCCGTCGATGGATTCCACTGCACCCTCGCCGCCGTGCTCGTGATCGTGGCCCTCATACTCGTGGTCGTGTGAATGAGTCGTCAGCGGCAGCGCGTGGATGACGTTGTCCTTGTTTTCCAAGGAGTCGTAAAGCCAAGCGTCGTATCCGCCTCCGCCGACCACCACGATGTCGGCTTCGGTGGCGCGGGCGATGTCCGCGGCCGAAGGCTCGAAGTGGTGTGGGTCGGCGTCGTTGCCCTCGACTACTGCGGTGATCTCCACCGTGTCTTCCGCTGGGGTGCCTGCCACCACGGCCTCCGCTACATTTCCCCAGATGGAGGTTGAGGCGACGATTTCGATAGTGTCCTCGCCGCTCTTCGTCTCGGCGTTGTCACTCGTGTCGCCAGTGCCACACGAGGTCAAGGCGAGGGAAGATGCGAGTAAAATAGTCGCCCCGCCAGTTCGGGCGGTGCGGCGCGGATTCATGAGTGAAGCGAAAGTCATAATGGAGAATCTAAGCCCTGTTGAAAACAATTGTCAACTGAAAATCTATTGAAAACGCAGCCCAGCCCGGGGTACGCGGCCCGGGCTCGCGGGCTGCTCTAGACTAAGCCGTATGGATACCTCCGGACGTCGGCGCAAAACCCTGGCCTCACTGGCCGCTGAGCTCGGCGTCTCCCGCACCACCGTCTCCAACGCGTACAACCGCCCGGACCAGCTCGCTCCCGCCACTCGCGAGCGCATCCTCGCCGCCGCCGCCAAGCGCGGCTACCCCGGCCCCGATCCCACCGCCCGCAGCCTGCGGACCCGCCGCGCCGGGGCCATCGGGGTGCTGCTGACTGAGCGGCTCACCTACGCCTTCGAGGACAAGGCCTCGGTGGACTTCCTCGCGGGCATGGCCGAGGCGTCCTATGGCACCAATGCCTCGCTCACGCTTATCCCGGCCGGGCCGGACACCGCGCATGAAGAACATCGCGCCGCGCAGCTTCTGGGTCGCGCCGCCGTGGACGGCTTCGTTGTCTACTCGGTGGCCAAGAACGATCCTTATCTCCTCGCTGCCCAGCAGCGCGGTGTGCCTGTGGTGGTGTGCGACCAGCCCACGGACACCGGGCTCCCCTTCGTAGGCATCGATGATTATGCGGCGATCGCCCCCGCCGCCCAGGCCTTGGTGGACGCCGGGCATCGTCGCATCGGCATCCTGGCCATCCGCCTGCTTCACGAGCGTGCCGACGGCGCGGTGGCGATCGCGGACATCGACAACGCGGCCATGCACGTCCAACGCGCCCGCATCACCGGCGCCCTCGACGTCTTCGCCCAGGCGGGCATTTCGCGCGAGGAGATTCCCGTACACACCCGGCACATCAACGATCGCTCCAATGGCCGTGACGCCGCCGAGCAGCTGCTGCGCGCGCACCCGGATCTCACCGCCGTGTTGTGCACCACGGACTCCATGGCACTCGCAGTATTGGATTACGCTGCAGAGCAGGGGATTTCCGTACCAGAACAGCTGTCAGTGACGGGGTTCGATGGCGTGGACACGGCGCTGGCGCGTGGGTTGAGCACCGTCGTCCAACCCAACAAGGCCAAAGGTGCCGCGGCCGGGCAGTTGCTCCAGGAGCTTATCGACGCCCCCGACACCGCCCGGCGCCACGAGGATCGCGGCAACCCGACGCGCAAGATTCTCAGCACCACGTTCCACGCGGGCGCGACTATCGCCCCAGCCGTGCCAACCGGGCAGTAGCCAAAGCGCCGAAGAAATCCGCCACGGCCTGCCGGTCCGTGATGCGCAGACGCGCAGCGGTGGCGCCGTCGCCCACTTTCACGCCGAGGTCCGCGTCGCCGGTCAGCACCCTGAAGCCGGTCTCGTCGGTGGTGTCGTCACCCAAGAAAACCACGGCGTCGGCGGCGAAGTCCGCGCGCTCTGCAGTGATCCACTTACCCTTGTTGACCTCCGCGGCGGAGTACTCCACAATGTTTTTGCCCACCACCACGTCGGGGAAACCCTCCGCATCCAGCGCCGCCGCCTGGCGCAGTGCCTCCGCCGCGAGCTCCGGGTCATGCTGCGCCAGCGCCACCGTGTGGAAGACCCGCTGGTAGGGCTTGACCTCGATGGCGGTGTGAGGATAGGTGCGATGCAGCGCCTCCAGCTGCGCGCCGATGGACTCCAGGTGCTCGCGCATGGTGGGGGTGAGTTCGATTCCACCCGCAGAGGATTCCGCGCCGTGCGAGCCGGCAAAGATGACGTTCTCGCTCATCGGGCAGACCTTCTTCAGCCCCTCCAGGTGGCGGCCGGACAGCACCGCGACGGCGGTGTCCGGCGCAGTGGCCAGCCGCTCGAGCGCAGTCACCGCGTCCGGGTGCGGGGCGACGGCGTAGATGTCCGTGGCGAAATCCGCGAGGGTGCCGTCGAAGTCGCTGACCACCAGCAGGCGAGGCGCGGCCGCCAAGCGCTCAATCGCGGCGGAAATCTCGGAAGGGGAAGCGTATGCCAGTTCAGTGCCGTCCATAATGTCCGAGTCTAACTGCTCTGCCGCTACTTGGCGGGGGCATCCCCGGCGTCCAAGGAGGTCAGGCGGAGCGCGGGGCTGTCCACGCGATCGTCGACAAGCGTGAGCGCCAGTTGCTCCGAGGTGCCGAAGGAGATCTCGAACTCGTGGCCCTCCGCCAACAACGCGCTGAGCTGGCCGTGTGCCCACGCCGACGCACCGGTGCAATCCTCGGAAGGTGAGTCCATGCGGACGTTGTCCAACCGCAGGCGGTTCGCCTCCCGGATGGAGGTCTGCTCGCCGTCTTCGCCTTCTTCTGCGTGGTGATAGCTCACCAAAGCCTGGAAGCGGGCGCAGCCGGTAGAACCAGTGGCAGAGCGCTCGCCAAAGGTGACCTCAGGGAGTTTGGTCACGGAGGCTGGCAGGGACGTGGGGGCCTCCGGATCTGTGAAGATGCCCGTGACCTGCCAATTGCGCTGCGCGATCCGCATGGGAGGCTCCGCCGAGTTCTTCGAGCATGCCGTGGTGAGGCCGCCGACCATCAGCAGTGCGGTGGCCGCGGCGCAGGCCTTAAGCGTGGTGCGCACGGGACTCCTCAAGGCAGTGTAGGAAAGCGTCAGCCCACAGGTTCACGTCGTGCTCGGTCACCTGCTGGTGCAGCTGGTGCATGCGCTCGGTCATCATCTCGGGGGAGGACTGGAGCGACTGGATGGTGTTGAGCAGCGAGCGCTTCACCGACTCCATATCAAAGGGGTTGCACAGGCTGGCCTGGGTCAACTCCGCCGCGGCGCCCGCAAACTCGGAGAGTACGAGCGCGCCGGTGCCGTCGTCGTGGCAGGCCACGTACTCTTTGGCCACCAGGTTCATGCCGTCTTTGAACGGGGTGACGGCCATGATGTCCGCCATGCGGAAGTAGTAGCGCAGCTCGTCTTTCGGCAGTGAGCGGTGCAGGTAGTGCACCACCGGGTGCGCGATGGTGCCAAAACGGCCGTTGATGCGGCCAACGGCTTCCTCTACCTTCGAGCGCGCCACACGGTACTGCTCGATGCGCTCGCGGGACGGGGTAGCAACCTGGACAAACGTGACGTCGGCAGGCTCCACCGCCCCGGTCTCCAGCAGCTCCTCAAACGCCAGCAGCCGCTGCAGGATGCCCTTGGTGTAGTCCAGGCGATCGATGCCCAAAATGATCGTGGACGGGTCCCCGAGCTCCCCGCGCATCTGCGCGATCTTCTCCGCGTCTGTGTCATCGAACGTCCCCATGGAGGCGACGTCGATGGAAATGGGGAACGCGCCCACGCCTACTTCGCGGCCGTCGTTGGTGGTGATCTTTGCGCCGATCTCGCGGGTGGCAGCGTTTCCTTCTACCTCGAGGCCCATGCTGCGGGCCAGGTCCAGGAAGTTGGTGGCGTTGGATTCCAAATGGAAGCCGATGAGATCCGCGCCCAACAGACCGCGCACTGTCTCATCACGCCACGGCAACTGGCGGAAGAGATCCGCGTTGGGGAAGGGGATATGCAAGAAAAAGCCGATGGTGAGATCCGGGCGCATCTGGCGCAAAATGCCCGGCAGCAGCTGCAGTTGGTAGTCCTGCACCCACACCGTGGCGCCCTCGGCGGCCACCTCCGCCACCTCCGCGGCGAATTTGAGGTTGACCTCGCGGTACGTATCCCACCAATCCCGGTTGTACACCGGTGTGACAATCAAATCGTGATAGAGCGGCCACAAAGTGGCGTTGGAAAAGCCTTCGTAGAACTCCTGGAAGTCCGTGGCGCCCAGCTTGACCGGGTGCAGAAGCACGCCCTTATCCGTGCGGAAAGCCTCCGGGGCCTCATCGATGATGCCGGGCCAGCCTACCCAGCACCCCTGGTGGCTCTCCAGCACCGGAGATAGCGCGGCTACGAGACCGCCGGGAGACGGCACCCACTCGCGCTGCCCGTCGGTGGTGGTGGTCAGGTCCACGGGCAGGCGGTTGGCCACCACCACAAAGCTGTTGGAACCGCTCGCCGTCATGGGTGTTTAAGCCTTCTTCGTGGTTTTCTTGGTCGACTTCTTGGCGGCCTTCTTAGTCGTCTTCTTGGTCGACTTCTTGGTGGTCTTCTTCGTCGTCTTCTTCGTTGACTTCTTGGTGGTCTTCTTCGTTGTCTTCTTCGTTGACTTCTTGGTGGTCTTCTTCGTCGGCTTCTCCGCAGGCTCAGCCTGCTCCTCCTGCTCGGCCAGCACCTTCTTGTGCACCAGGCCCTCGGGCTCCACACCCAGCATGGACATCAGCGTGACGCCATCCATGAAGTCCTCCGCGTACGTGGCAACGATGCGGCGGGCCGCCAGGGCGGTCTCCTCCTCAATAAAGTTGGGTTGCTCAGCGTTCGGGTGAGTATCGGTTACCTTTGGCGGCACGAAATCCTCCTGGGGATGTCACGGATAATAAAAAGCTTGGCGCTATACAACTGGCTCATTCTACGCTATCGATCTGTGCTTTTCTCTTCCGGGTTTGCCTCGGCCTCTCCTTGCAGGACGCTATAGCGTGTCGACGTCCGCGGTGGGCGTTGCGGTCGCATGGCGCGCGGTGCAAACGGTGACATGGGAACGCGCGGGATGCGTGTATGACGCGCCAGCTGCGCGGCCTTGGCAAAGGAATAACGTCCAGCGCGTTTGAAAGCGCTGTAGGGCCGGAAGTACTGCGGGCGGCGCAGCCGCCGGGCCACGCGTTCACCGAAGACCACGCCGGCCGCCAAGCCGCCGGAGATCGCAATCGCCATGGCCAGGTTGGTAAATCCTGTGATCATCTGCTCGTTGAGAGAGGCGTACATGCCGCGGTACAACGTTAGGCCGGGCAGCATTGGGGTGTAGCCTACGATGCCGGTAATCAGCGGCGGGATCATGTAGCGGCGCGACAGCAAACCACCGGCCAGGCCCACAGCCACTGCCGATAGTGCTGAGGCGGATACCGGACCCACGCCGAACGGGATCAGGATGAGGTAGTAAAACAGCATGCCGGCGCCGGCCGTGAGCGCGGAGACGAAGGTCTCGCGCCATCCGGCGTGGCAGGCGACCGCAAAGCCCGCGGAACCGATGGCGCCGCACAGCACCAATAGCGGGACCTCGTGGTACACCGGTGGAGCGATGATTTCCAGCGGCGGTAGCTCAATCCCCGCGAATTGGGCGAATTGGATGCCCAAGCCGACGCCGCCGATGATGCCGCCGGTCATCATCATGGCCTCGAAGAATTTGGCCACCGACGTTACCGGCGAGTGCGTGATGCCGTCCACGAGGCACTGCACCAGAGTGAGGCCGGCGACGAGGACGATGATTCCCATACCGATGACCTGACTGGGGGAGAAAGTAATGCCGTTCTGCGCGGCGAAGTGGTACAGACCCGCGACAGGGACCACAGCGAGGAAGCCACCGACGACGTTCTGATAAAACGGCGGTAGGCGCTTCGAGCCGAGCCAATCGTTGACGCCGATGATGAGCATGGATACGAAGAAGGAAATGACGCCCACCAGTAGGTCGCCGCCCAACATTACGGAGATGAAACCACCCATCACGCCCCAACCCAACAAGGTGACCCACCATGGATGCGGCGGCTTTTGCCGGGTGATGTCCTCCAAGATTCTCTCCGCCATCGCGGGTGGGGTGGCACCGGAGTGGATGGAGCGGATCAGCTGGTCCACGGCGGAGAGCTTGGCAAAGTCTACGGCCACTCCGGAGGCCACGTGGAAGACTGTGACGGGTCGTTTGTCCTCGCCGGTGCCGACGCTCGTGTGGATAGTGATGGTATTCATCACGATGTCCACGTGGCAGTAGTGCAAGCCGTAGGCGGACATCACCGCATGGACCTGGGCGCGCGTATCGGAGTTCGATTGCCCGGAGGACAGCAGTAGGTCTGCGACGCGTGCGGCGATGTCCATGACGCCGGCGACCTGAACAGGGTTGGTGAGGTCAATCGGTGCCAGCGGTGACGGCGGCGGCGCGGCCTTGACGGCATCAATCGTCGCAAAGTGGCCCTGCGCGCCCAGCAACGCCGAAAGCTTCCCCAACACTGAACTCACGGTATGCGTTTCCTCAATCCTCAATGCGTATTGTCCGCCGGGGTGCTTCCCGACGCCCCCTTAGCCTACTGGCAGGTTTCCTCCCTGTGCGACGGTCGGGTACTATGTGGTTTTCGTGGCGCAGCAAAACTGGCGTCACGCTGCTGGAGTGGCGCAATTGGTAGCGCAACGCACTTGTAATGCGTAGGTTGCGAGTTCAAGTCTCGTCTCCAGCTCTCTCGCCCCTGGTAGAAGTCGTAATTTCTGCCAGGGGCATTGCACTGTTTGCTACGTAACCCACGGCCGCCGACTTAGAGATGTTTTCGACCTCATCCGTTGTACTAATCCGGGAATGCTTGACTGGGTAAAAGGGATATCCCGAGTCTCTCGGTGGCCACAACCGTAGGGGGGGGGTATTGCTGCATGGCCGTTGAACGCCGTTGAACGCCGTTGAACGCAGTGGTGCGGTGGGTAGTTTCAGGAAAGACATCAGGATATGAGCTGACAACCGTGATGCTGCCCATGCTGTGGCTTACCGTGGCGGCCCGCTCGCCTGGTCTTATGGCGAAAACCGCACGAGGCGTGGACAATCGGATGTATGGCTATGAACTTTGCAGAACAGATCATTGAAACGTTAGAAAAGCAGGGCGTTAAGCGGATTTACGGCTTGGTGGGGGACTCGTTGAACCCCATCGTTGATGCCGTGCGTGATTCTTCCATCGAGTGGGTGCACGTGCGCAACGAGGAGGCGGCCGCGTTCGCGGCCGGCGCGGAGTCGTTGTTGACCGGCGAGTTGGCGGTATGCGCGGCGTCGTGTGGCCCGGGCAATACCCACCTTATTCAGGGCCTGTTTGATTCCCACCGCAACGGCGCGAAGGTGCTGGCGCTGGCCAGCCATATCCCCTCGCAGAAGATCGGCTCCAGCTTCTTCCAGGAGACACACCCGCAGGAGCTCTTTAAGGAGTGCTCCGGTTACTGCGAGATGGTCAATTCCGCTGACCAGGGCGGCACCATTTTGCACCACGCCATCCAGTCCACCATGGCCGGAAACGGTGTCTCAGTCCTGGCGCTGCCGGGCGATATTACCGAGCACGAGGCGGAAGATGACATCTTCGCCGGTTCCGTGATTTCCTCCGGCCGCCCGGTGGTATACCCGGACGCCCAGGAGGCGGCCGCGTTGGCGAAGGCCATCGACGACGCCGACACCGTCACTCTCTTCGTCGGCGGCGGTGCGCGTGACGCCCGCGACCAGGTGCTGGCGCTGGCAGAGAAGATTAAGGCCCCCGTCGGCCACGCGCTGGGCGGCAAGATGTACATCCAGTATGACAACCCTTACGACGTTGGCATGTCGGGATTGCTAGGTTACGGCGCGGCGCACGACGCCATGCAGGAGGCGGACTTGCTCATCCTGCTGGGCACGGACTTCCCGTACACAGAGTTCCTGCCCAAGAAGAACGTGGCGCAGGTGGACATCAACGGCGCACACTTGGGGCGTCGCACCCGCGTGACCTACCCGGTGGTGGGCGACGTCGGCGCGACGATCGACAACATCCTGCCGCACATCGCAGAGAAGCAGGATCGCTCCTTCCTAGACAAGATGCTCAAGGAGCATCACCGGAAGCTGGACCATGTGATCGAGGCGTACACCTCCGACGTGGGCAACCACACCCCAATCCACCCAGAGTACGTGGCCAATATCATCGACGAGGAAGCGGCCGAGGACGCGGTGTTTACCGTGGATACCGGCATGAACAACGTGTGGGGCGCGCGCTACATTACGCCGAACGGCAAGCGCGAGCAGATCGGTTCCTTCCGCCACGGCACGATGGCCAACGCTCTTCCACATGCCATCGGTGCGCAGTACGCGGACCGCAACCGCCAGGTGGTTTCCTTCATTGGCGACGGCGGCCTATCCATGCTGATGGGCGAGCTCATTACGGTGCGCCAGCACGAGTTGCCGCTGAAGATGTTCGTGTTTAATAACTCCTCGCTGGGTATGGTCAAGCTGGAGATGCTGGTCAAGGGGATGCCGGAGTATCAGACGGACCACGACCTCGTGGACTACGCGCACATCGCCGAGGGTGTGGGCATTAAGTCTGTGGTCGTCGAGGATCCACAGAACGCGCGCGAGGTCATCCAAGAGGTGATGGCCTACGACGGGCCGGTGCTGGTGGATATCCGCACGGATGCCAATGCGTTGTCCATCCCGCCGACCATCACGTGGGCGCAGATTATGGGCTTTTCCAAGGCCGCCACGCGCACCGTCTTTGGCGGCGGCGTGGGACACATGGTGGACATGGCCGCGTCCAACCTGCGCAATATTCCGCGTCCGTAAGGACCAGCAGGGCGTCCAGTAACCTTTCAGGAACCGTTCAGTGTGCTCGGAAACCGGCGTGGCATACTGCATCTATTGAAGGTCCATTGAATGTATTTTGAAGCTAGCTGGAAGTAGAAGTGATGGAAGACAACAACACTGGCCAACTCGTCAAAGTCCTCGTCGTCGATGACGAGCCCAACATCGTGGAATTGCTCACGGTGAGCTTGAAGTTCCAAGACTTCGACGTACGCACTGCCAACTCCGGCGCTGACGCACTGCGCATCGCCCGCGAGTTCCAGCCCGACGCCTACATCTTGGACGTCATGATGCCCGGAATGGACGGTTTCGAGCTGCTGGGCAAGCTCCGCGCAGAGGGCCTCGACGGCCCGGTGCTGTACCTGACCGCCAAGGACAGCGTGGATCAGCGCATCCACGGTCTGACCATCGGCGCAGATGATTACGTCACCAAGCCGTTTAGCCTGGAAGAAGTCATTACCCGACTGCGCGTTATCCTGCGCCGTGGCGCGATCGCGGATGAGTCCCCGCAGTCGGCTACCGTGACCTACCACGACCTCGAGCTCAACGACGACACCCACGAGGTGACCAAGGGCGGCGAGCTCATCGAGCTCTCGCCGACGGAGTTCAACCTCCTGCGCTACCTCATGCTCAACGCGGAGGTCGTGCTGTCCAAGTCGAAGATTCTGGACAACGTGTGGCACTACGACTTCGGCGGCGATGGCAACGTTGTGGAGTCCTACATTTCCTACCTGCGCCGCAAGGTGGATACCGGCGACACACCGCTCATTCACACCGTACGTGGTGTGGGTTACGTGCTGCGTAAGCCGCGTCAGTAAACCCGACCGTGACGGACATTATGTCCCTATTTTCGCGCTTCCGACGCCGCGGGGAGCAGTCTCCTCTCGGTGCTAGCGCCGCGTCGGTGCCGTCTGTTTCCGACGAGGAGACGCCGCTCCACTCTGGCGTAATAGAAGCTGGCGAGATGGATCCGGAGGGACCAACAATCGGTGCGGTGATCGCACCCGCCCACGCCGTGACTGGCGACGACGCCCACGACGATGGTGAAGAATCGTTTGCCGATGCAGCGTCGGTCGGCGGGGACGCCGCATCGGGCGCGCCTGACGGCGAGCGCCAAGGCAAACAGGCGCGGAGACGAACCCGGAGAAACGGCAACAGTCATCGATCTGGGGCACGGCGTTTCCAGGTCGACTTTCCGCTGCGCACGCTGCTGGTCATGCTTATCGTGACCGTCGCAGGCTTCGGCCTGATGGTCTCGTCGGTCGCGGTTTATTCGATTATGCGCGACGTGTCTTATGAGCGGGTCGACGACGATCTCCGCGGTGCCATGAGCGGCTGGGCGCAGAACTCGGACCTATTTAGCGCGAACGCCGCGGCCCGGCCGCCTTCGGATTTCTGCGTCATCAAGGTCTTTCCCGACGGCACCGTCCAAGTGTTCAATGACCGCGGCAGCACCCCGGAAGTCAAAGACCTCGTCATCGGCAGCCAACCGCAGAACGTCGGTTCCGTCGATGACGCGCTCAACAATTCCCAGTGGCGCGGCATGGCCACCGAGGGTGACGCCACCATCACGGTGGTGGCCAAAAACCTCGACCGGGAAAACAACGTCCTGCGCGGCCTGGCGTTTATCCAGGCGTTCATCTCTATCGTGGTGCTGGCGATAATTGCGGTGATGGCTACCACCCTGATCCGGCGCGCGCTGCGACCACTGAGTGTGGTGGAACGCACCGCGGCGCAGATTGCTAAGGGCGACGTCGATAAGCGCGTGCCCGAATGGCCGCTCAACACCGAGGTGGGGCAGTTGTCCGCGGCGCTGAACGTCATGCTCTCGCGCCTGCAGGAATCCATCGTGGAAGCCCAGTCCAAGGAGCAGCAGATGCGCCGCTTCGTCGGCGACGCGTCCCACGAACTCCGCACCCCTTTGACGAGCTTGCGAGGTTACACGGAGCTCTACCGCTCCGGCGCCACGAAGGACATTGACCTGGTTCTGAACAAGGTAGAAGACGAATCCCACCGCATGTCCTTGCTGGTGGAAGACCTTTTGGCGCTCACTCGCGCCGAGGGATCCCGGTTGGACATGCGGACTATCGACGTCCTGGAGGTCGCGCTCGCCGCCGCCTCAACCGCCCGCGCGGCGCACCCGGGCCGCACGGTGGAAGTGGTGAACAAGGTCAGCTCGTTGCCGGTCATTAAGGGCGACGCGGAGCGCCTGCACCAGGTGCTGCTCAACCTCATCGTCAACGCCCTGCGCCACGGCGGCGAGGAGGCCACCATCAAAGTACAGCTCCGGCGCGATTCCAAGGACGTGCTTATCGACGTCGCGGACAACGGCAAGGGCATGCCCCCGGACGTCGCCGCGCACATCTTCGAGCGCTTCTATCGCGAGGACACCTCGCGCACCCGCGGCACGGGCGGCTCAGGCCTCGGATTGGCCATCGTGAAGTCCATCGTGGAACAACACGACGGCTCGGTGACGGTCTCGTCCGCCGTAGGGGAGGGCTCCACCTTCACGGTGCGTATTCCGCGTTTCGAGGAATACGAGGAGCACCCCTCCACGGGTGAGCACAGCTAAGGTCTAGGAGAACTGCTCGGTGGTGCCCAGGGCGTCGCGAAGCTTGGCTGCGGCGTCGTCCATCGTGGCGTCGTCGGTGGCGTCCATGGCCATTGCCTTGCTGAAGTCGTACTCGCTCATTTTCTCCGTGGGGAAAACGTGAATGTGAGTGTGCGGGACGTCAAAACCGGCGATGATGTAGCCCGCGCGCGGCGTGCCGAAGGACTCGATGCAGGCCTGGCCCACCTTCTGCGCCACCTCGTTGAGGTGCGCCCAGGTAGCGGCGTCTAGGTCGGTCCACTTGTCCACCTCTTTGATGGGGACCACCAGCGTGTGTCCGTAGCGCAGCGGCTCGATGGTCAAAAACGCCACCACGGTCTCGTCGCGGTAAACAAAACGCCCGGGTAGCTCGCCGTTGATGATCTTGGTAAATACAGAAGCCATGGCACCCAGGCTACCGCTAGAATGACACCCATGCGCATCCTCGTTATCGGCTCGGGCGGCCGTGAACACGCCCTCGTCAAAGGCCTGGCCTCCGATCCCGCAGTCAAGGAGGTGCATGCCGCGCCGGGCAACCCGGGCATGGCGGCGCAAGCCACCTGCCACCCGGAAGCACGTGACGTCGCCAACGCGGACGCCATGGTGGCGCTCGCGCGCGAAATCTCGGCCGACCTCGTGGTCATCGGCCCGGAGATCCCATTGGTGGCCGGGGTGAGCGACGCTGTGCGCGAGGCAGGTTTTGCCGTGTTCGGCCCCAGCAAGGCCGCTGCCCAGATTGAGGGTTCCAAGGCGTTTGCCAAGGACGTCATGGCCGCCGCCGGGGTGGCTACCGCGCGGGCGGAGCAGGTGCTTCCGGATTCCACTGATGACGCCGTGGAGCGCGCACTGGACAACTTCGGGCCCATGTACGTGGTGAAAGACGACGGCCTGGCCGGCGGAAAGGGCGTTGTGGTCACCGCGGATCGCGCGGCGGCGCGCCAGCACGTCTTCGCCGTCCACGCCGCCGGCAACCCGGTGCTGCTGGAGTCCTTCCTGGATGGCCCGGAGGTGTCTCTGTTCTGCCTCGTCGACGGCGAGACCGTGGTCCCGCTCCTGCCGGCGCAGGATCACAAGCGCGCCTACGACAACGACGAGGGCCCCAATACCGGCGGCATGGGCGCCTACACGCCGTTGCCGTGGCTGCCCGAGGACGGCGTGCAGCGCATCGTGGACGAGGTCTGCGTGCCCGTGGCCAAGGAGATGGCCGCCCGCGGCGTGCCTTATTCCGGCCTTCTCTACGCCGGTCTGGCATGGGGCGCGGAAGGCCCCGCGGTGGTGGAGTTCAACTGCCGCTTCGGCGACCCGGAGACCCAGCCGGTGCTGTCCATGCTGAAGTCCCCGCTGGGCGAGGCCCTCAACGCAGTGGCCACCGGTAAGCTCGCTGAGCTCCCACCGCTGGAATGGGAAGACGGCTACGCGCTGACCGTGGTGCTCGCCGCCGAAGGCTACCCGGACAACCCCCAGAAGGGCGCGACCATCACCTCGCCGGACCTCGACGACCCGGCCAAGATTCTTCACGCGGGCTCAGCGCTCGCGGAAGCGAACACCGACGGCCAGTTCGTCGCCAACGGCGGCCGCGTGCTCAGCATCCTGGGCAAGGGCGCAACCCTCGAAGACGCCCGGGCGGCGGCCTACGAAGTCATCGAGGGCGTCGAGATGCCCGGCAGCTTCTACCGCAAGGACATCGGTCTGAAGGCAGCCAACGGCGGCATCAGCATCCCCTAAAGGGGCGAGGTTATCCGCCAGGAATGTCGTGCGTATCGAGCGGACGTGGAATAATAATCGGCGTGACCGAGAAGATGCAGATTCCCAACGTCCTGTCCGCCCGCTACGCCTCCCCGGAGTTGTCCAACCTCTGGAGCGCGGAGCACAAGATCATCCTGGAGCGTCAGCTCTGGATCGCCGTGATGAAGGCGCAGAAGGATCTGGGCATCGACATCCCCGCCGAGGCCATCGCCGCCTACGAAGCCGTGATCGGCCAGGTGGACCTGGAATCCATCGCCGCCCGCGAGCGAGTAACCCGCCACGACGTCAAGGCGCGCATCGAGGAATTCAACGCGCTCGCTGGCCACGAGCACATCCACAAGGGCATGACCAGCCGCGACCTCACCGAGAACGTAGAGCAGCTGCAGATCATGCGCTCCCTGCAGTTGCTGCGGGACAAGGCCATCGCCGTGGTCGCCCGCATCGGCGAGCACGCCGGCAACTACCAGTCTCTGGTCATGGCGGGCCGCTCCCACAACGTGGCCGCGCAGGCCACCACCTTAGGTAAGCGCTTTGCCTCCGCCGCGGATGAGATGCTGCTGGCCATCGAGCGCACTGAATCTCTGTTGGCTCGCTACCCGCTGCGCGGCATCAAGGGGCCAATGGGTACCGCGCAAGACATGCTGGATCTTCTCGGCGGCTCCCAGGACAAGCTGGCGTCGCTGGAAACCGGCATCGCGGATCACCTCGGATTCAGCCGCATCTTCAACTCCGTGGGTCAGGTATACCCGCGCTCCCTGGACTTCGACGCCGTGTCCGCGCTCGTGGAGCTGGGCTCCGCCCCGAGCTCCCTGGCCACCACCATCCGCCTCATGGCCGGCAATGAGACCGTGACCGAAGGCTTCAAGGAGGGACAGGTCGGCTCCTCGGCCATGCCACACAAGATGAACGCTCGCTCCTGCGAGCGCGTCGGCGGCCTGCAGGTCATCCTGCGTGGCTACCTCACCATGGTGGCGGACCTGGCCGGCCAGCAGTGGAACGAAGGCGACGTGTTCTGCTCCGTCGTGCGCCGCGTGGCCTTGCCGGACGCATTCTTCGCCCTGGACGGTCAGTTTGAGACCTTCCTCACCGTCCTCGACGAGTTCGGTGCCTTCCCCGCGATGATCGACCGCGAACTGGAGCGCTACCTGCCGTTCTTGGCCACCACCCGCATCCTCATGGCCGCCGTCCGCGCGGGCGTCGGCCGCGAGACCGCGCACGAGGTCATCAAGGAAAACGCGGTGGCCGTCGCGCTCAACATGCGCGAGAATGGTGCCGACCAGGATCTCATTGAGCGCCTCGCCGCTGACGAGCGCCTGCCGATGGACAAGGCGGCCCTCGATGCCGCCCTGGCGGACAAGCACGCGTTCATCGGCGCCGCTGAGGCCCAGGTCTCCCAGGTGCTCGCCCGCGTCAACCAGCTGGTCTCCGAGCACCCGCAGGCCGCCCGCTACACCCCGGGCGACATCCTCTAGTCCACCCGGCCTCTCATCCGCCCGGCCACACCACCCACCCGATAACCGCAAAGGAAACCCCACCATGCGCCCGCAGCTTAACGACTACAAGCACCTGGCCTCCGGCAAGGTCCGCGACATCTACGAGGTCGATGACGCCACCTTGCTCATGGTGGTCTCCGACCGCATCTCGGCGTACGACTTCGCGCTCGAACCGGCTATTCCGGACAAAGGCCGCGTGCTCACCGCGACGTCGATGTTCTTCTTCGACGCCATCGACTTCCCCAACCACCTCGCCGGGCCTATCGACGACCCGCGCATCCCCGAGGAGGTCTTGGGTCGCGCCATCATCGTCCACAAGCTTGAGATGTTGCCCTTCGAGTGCGTCGCCCGCGGCTTCCTCACCGGTTCGGGCCTCAAGGAATACCAGGCATCCGGCACCGTGTGCGGCATCGCGCTTCCCGACGGCCTGGGGGAGGCCTCGCGCCTGCCCGAGCCCATTTTCACCCCAGCCACCAAGGCGGAGCAGGGCGACCATGACGAGAACGTGAGCTTTGAAGTGGTTGTGGACAAGCTCGGCGCCGAGCGCGCCCAGCAGCTCAAGGACGCCACCCTGCAGATTTACTCTGCCGCCGCGCACCTTGCGGAGGACAAGGGCATCATCCTCGCGGACACCAAGTTCGAGTTCGGCCTCGATGCCGACGGCACCCTGGTACTCGCCGATGAGGTCCTCACCCCAGACTCCTCCCGCTACTGGCCGGCGGACGGCTTCGAGGAAGGCAGGGTCCAGCCCAGCTTTGACAAGCAGTACGTCCGCAACTGGCTGACCTCAGATGCCTCCGGCTGGGACCCC
Source organism: Corynebacterium incognita (assembly GCF_014217255.1). NCBI lineage: Bacteria > Bacillati > Actinomycetota > Actinomycetes > Mycobacteriales > Corynebacteriaceae > Corynebacterium > Corynebacterium incognitum. The sequence goes on along the minus strand of NZ_CP059404.1, from coordinate 834,255 downwards.
GCCAGCGAGACCCAGCCACCGCACCTGCCTGCCGACGTCGTGGCCGCCACCCGCGCCCGCTACATCGAGGCCTACGAGCGCCTCTCCGGGGCGTCGTTTAGCAACTGGCCCGGCGCTTAAGTCTCGCCGCGCGGCAGCGGGGTGCCGAGGGTAGCTACCATGGGACGGTATGAATAACAGCAATGTGACTACCTCCGGCACTGCCGTGCCATCGGACAAGACGCCACCGGTAGCGGCGACGAAACCCCACACGAGGACGTTCCACGGGCGCGAGTTCGTGGACAACTATGAGTGGCTGCGCGATAAGGAATCTTCGGAGGTGCGCGACCACCTCGAGGCCGAAAACGCCTACACCGAGGCGCAGACGGCGCACCTCAAAGAGCTGACGGACAACATCTTCGAAGAGATCAAGTCCCGAGTGAAGCAGACGGACATGTCCGTGCCCACCCGCGCGGGCGATTATTGGTATTACGGCCGCAGTGAGGAAGGTAAGAACTACGGCTATTCCTGCCGGATCCCAGTGGATGCCAGCCATGACCCGTGGGTGCCGCCACAGATCCCGGAAGAGGGCGTCCCCGAAGGAGAACAGGTTCTCCTCGACCTCAACGAGCTCGCGGACGGCCATGAGTTCTTCTCCCTCGGTGCCTCCTCCGTCACCAAGAGCGGCCGCCTGCTGGCGTACTCCGTGGACACCGCGGGTGACGAACGTTTCGAGCTGCGCATCAAGGACCTGGATACCGGCGACATGCTGGACGACAAGCTTGAGGGCATCTTCTACGGCGCGACCTGGGTGGGGGAGGAGTACCTGTTCTACCAGCGTGTGGACGACGCCTGGCGCCCCGATACCGTGTGGCGCCACAAAGTGGGCACCTCCCAGGACGAAGACGTTGTGGTGTTCAAAGAGGAAGACGCGCACTTCAACGTGGGCGTCGGTGCCACCCGCAGCGAGAAGTACCTCATTATCGAGGTGGCGTCGAAGATTACGTCGGAAACGTGGGTGCTTGATCAAGACAACCCTGAGGGTGAGTTTGAAGTCCTGTGGTCGCGCGAGCGTGGTGTGGAATACGAGGTGGACCATGCCGTCGTGGACGGCGAAGACTACTGGGTGGTCACCCACAACGCCACCGGTCGCAACTTTGAAGTCGGCGCGACTCCAGTGGGCGTCGACAAGCTCCCTGCGTTGCAGGACCTGCAGGTGCTCATGCCGCACCGCGAGGACGTACGCGTGGAAGGCGTGGACACCTACCGCGACCAGATCGTGGTGGCCTACCGTCGCGACGCCATCGGCCGATTGGGTATCATGCGCCTCGACGGAGGCTTCGGCAGCTTCCGCGAGATTACATTCGACGAAGAGCTCTACACCGTTTCTGCGTTGGGGAACCCAGAATGGGATGCACCCGTTATCCGCCTGGGCTACAGTTCATTTATCGAGCCTGCGAGCCTGTATGACTATCGCGTGGCCGACGGCAAATTTACGTTGCTCAAACAACAGGAGGTCCTGGGCGGCTACGACCCGGAGCAGTACACCGCCTACCGCTGGTGGACCACGGCGCCTGACGGTGTGGAAATCCCCGTGTCGATTATCCACCGCAAGGACCTGGACACCTCCAAACCGAACCCGATGCTGCTCTACGGCTACGGCTCGTACGAGTCCACGACGGACCCGGCGTTCTCTTACACCCGACTCTCCTTGCTAGACCGCGGGATGATCTTCGCCGTGGCGCACGTGCGTGGCGGCGGCGAAATGGGGCGCGGTTGGTACGAGGACGGCAAGCTGGATAAGAAGAAGAACACGTTCACGGACTTCATCGCGGTGGCCGACAACCTCATCGCCCGCGACTTGACGCGGCCAGACATGCTCGTGGCCGAAGGTGGCTCGGCAGGCGGAATGCTCATGGGCGCGGTGGCCAACATGGCCCCAGACCGCTTCGTGGGGATCCAGGCGGTGGTGCCTTTCGTGGATCCGCTGACTTCGATGCTCATGCCGGAGCTGCCGCTCACCGTCATCGAGTGGGACGAGTGGGGCGACCCGTACAACGAACCCGCGTTCTACGACTATATGGCGTCCTACGCGCCGTACGAGAACGTGGAAGCCAAGGACTACCCCGACATCCTGGCGGTGACCTCGCTGAATGACACCCGCGTTCTTTACGTGGAGCCGGCGAAGTGGATCGCTAAGCTGCGCGCCACCGCAACGGGCGGCACGTTCCTTCTCAAGACGGAGATGTCCGCCGGGCACGGCGGTGTCTCTGGACGCTACGACAGGTGGAAGCAAGGCGCGTACGAGTACGCGTGGATCATCAACAAGGCCACCGGCAAGCTGGCCTAGCGTTGACCTCACAGGTTTCAGCGCGCGCCCGCTGGAATCCTGTGGGATAATGGCCGTTATGCATGGCTACCTCCTGGTATCGATTTCCAGTATTTTCAACGACACCCGGAAGAATACGGCTAGCCTCATAAAATCCCTGGACAAAGCGGGGATTCCGGTGGCGCTGTTGGTGGCGCCGCATATCGACGGCAACTGGCACTTGGCCAAGGACCCCGGCACGCGCGAGTGGCTGCACGACCAGCGCGACGGCGGCCGGGAGCTCATGCTGAACGGCTTCGACCAGGCCGTGCAGGGCCGCCGCGCGGAGTTCGCCAACTTGGACACCCACGAGGCGAAGCTGCGTTTGGCGGGCGCCACCCGGCAGATGAGCTCGCTGGGCTTCGATTTCGATATCTTCGCTCCGCCGCGCTGGCGGATGTCCCCGGGCACGCTGGACGTGCTCCCGGAGTTCGACTTCGCCTTCGCGGCGTCGTCCAGCGGCGTCCACGAGCTGGCCTCCGGTGAGGTGCACGCGGCCCGAAACCTGTCTTTCGGTGAGGGCTTCGGCGCGGCCAAGTGGTGGCGTAAGAACATTATCCGCGCGGCTGAGCGCGGCGCCGGGCGCGGCAACACCGTCCGCCTCTCAGTGTCCGGTCGCAACCTTGACGACAAGAAGGTGGCCGCCGATTTCCTCCGCGCCGTGGAAAAGGCAGCCGCCGCCGGCGCTGAGCCCTCTACGTACTCCGGGGTTTTCGCGCGCTCCGTCAACGCCTAACTAGGCGCTTGTATGTAGCGCACTTGTACAAAACTGCGAGATCTCGAAATTTTCGCGCTGGAAAATCGAGATCTCGCAGTATCGTACAAGGCCCCCGCCCCTTGGTCGGCGAATAGCACAAGGGCGGTGAGACCCATCGTCTCACCGCCCTTAGCTGTGGGGTGTTACTTCAAGAACTTCCAGATGAGCTTCTGGACGTTACGAACCGGCGCGAAGACGCTGCGCGGCAGCGTGAAGCCGGACAGCGCGAAGCGATTGTTACCCGCGTAGTTGTCGTATGCCCATGCTGCGGCCGGGATAAGAGCCAGCAGCGGCAGCAGCCACAGGCCAGCGGAGGAACCGGTGGAAGAACCACTGGAGCCATTGCCGGATGGGGCCGGCTTGGTCTTGACGTCCTTGCCAATCTTCACGGTCTCGGTAGTGCCGTCGGTGTAAGTGACCTGGACGTCGCCGTTGTCGAGAACCTCAACAGCAGTGATGCCGCGGCCGTCCTTGCCATCCGTGCCATCGGTGCCGTCAATACCGTCAATGCCAGGCTCGCCCTGTGGGCCCTTCGCGTTGCCCACGATGGCGGCGGTGCCGTCGGTGTAGGTGACCTGAATGTCGCCGTTCTCCAGCACCTGGACGGCCTGCACGCCGCGGCCATCCTTACCGTCGGTGCCGTCCTGGCCATCTGTGCCGTCGGTGCCCGGCTCGCCTTGGTCACCCTTCTCGCCCTTGTCACCGGTAACCTTGCCCAGATCCTCGGTGGTGCCGTCGGTGTAGGTAATGATGAGGTGGCCGTCAGCGTTGATGGCGGTGGACTCGATGGAGCGCAGCTGCTCCTCCTCCAGCACGGTGATGGTGCCGTTGGTGGCCACCGCGTCGTCCTCGGTGCGTTTGACGGTGATTCCGGAAATCTCACCCGGGGTCGCGTCGGTCGGAGCCTTGACCTGGATAGCGCCGTTCTTGTATCCCAGAACTTCCCAACCTGCAGGCAGGCCGTCCACCGTCAGCGGAACCGGGAGGTCAGCCAAGGCGACCGGGGTGGCGTTCACACCGACTGCGAGGGGCTTGCCGTCGGCGTCGACCATGGCGTCGACAAGCTCCTGCGGCAGTGCCAGCGCGGCCTCACCCTCAGGGAGGACCTCAGCGGTGGCGTCGATTGAGGAGATGGCCGGGAGCTCCTCAGCAGACAGGGTGAAGCCCACCTTGACCGGGTCGTGGTCGGAGGAGCGGAACGGGGATGCGTCGTGGAAGTCCACGGTGTTGTAGCGGCGGCGGGAGTACTCGAACGCCACCGACTCGTCGGCGTTGATGTTCCACACCTGGGCGTCCTGCAGCTTGCCGGTGGCAATGTCGTTGGCCAGGATGTGGTCCAGGGATCCCAGCAGGCCGTCGAACTGGTAGGACGGATCCGCGCCGTAGGTCTCTGCAGGGACGGAGTAGCCGGCATTGCGGAAGACGCTGATGGCTTCCTCCATGGTGTAAGCGTTCAGGTCACCTATCACGAAGGTGGCCTTGTCCTGCCACTCCGGAACCTTGGCCAGGTGATCGAGGACTGCCTGGGCCTGCGCGTTGCGGACGTTAGGGTTGTTGCCCTGGCCGTCGCCCTGGTCGGCGTCGCCGCCTGTTACGGAGCCCTTGGACTTGAAGTGGTTGGCCACGGCCACGAAGGTTTCGGTGACCTTGGGGTCGGTGGACTTGAACTCCTGCGCCAGCGGTTCACGAGCGGTGCCGGTGAAGCGGTCATCGGAGAAGATCTTGGACTCGCCTTCCGGCGCGACCTTGTCCGGGTTGTAGATGAAGGCGGTGCGGATGACGTCGCCCTTCACCGGGATGTTGGACGGGGAGGGGACGTACTCCCAGTTGCCGCCGGCAGCGTTGAGGGCGGCGGTCAGCGCCTTGAGGGCATTGTCGCGGTCTGCCGCGTTGCCGGTGACGGCGTAGCCGTTTTCAATCTCGGACAGGGCGACGACGTCGGCATCGAGGCCGTTGATGGCGGCGACGATCTTTTCCTGCTGGTCGTTGAATGCTTCCTTGGTGTATGCGCCGCGGGTGGTGCCACGGTTGACGGTGACGGGGTTGCCGTGCATGTCGTTGTAGGAGGTGCCGCCGTACTGCTCGCCGAGGGAGGTGAAGTAGTTGAGAACGTTGAACGCGGCGATGGTGTAGTCGCCGGTCACGTCCAGAGCGTTGAGCTCAGCATCGCGGGAGTTCTCCCAGGTGATGGGGAGCTCAGCCGCGGTGTTGTTGCCGGTAATCGGCTGGGTGGGCTGGAAGCGCCAGAACTTGTGGGAGAAGCTGACCACGACCGGGTTTTGGAATTCCACCTGGTCGGTGGTGCGAATCGGCTTGATGGTGTTGCCGCCGTCCTGGGAGATATACGGCAGTGGAGTGGTCTTGTCCGACTGCATGTAGTTCTTGGTGCGGCCGTCGTCCAGGATGACGATGCGGTCCTGGTTGGACTTCTCCAGCTGCTTCAGAGGGGAGCTCGGATCGGTGTCAGGCTCGTGGACGTCGGAAGGCTGACGCAGTGCTTCCAGGCCGTCGGCCAGACCCAGCTCGCCGTAGGTGTTGAGCTGGTAGTTGTTGGTCACCGTGTGGGTGCCGGGCAGTACCAGCATGCTCTCGAAGGGCTCGCGGGCGGCGTTGCCGACAGGGAGCTTTTCAATCTCTACCGGTGTGACCTCGTCCAGCGGAGTATCCAGCTTGGAGATTGTCGAGGCGGTGAGCTGGGTATTGTCGTAGAACTCAGAGACCTTGCCCGCGACCTGTACGGAATCGCCCAGGGCCGGGTAGTCGGTGCGGGTGCCCATGTAGACGAAGATCGCGTCGGAGGCAGCGCCCTCGGCGGGTGCGGTTCCGCCAGTGCCGCCGGTCTGAATGGTGAAACCGTTGAGGCCGCCTTCCTTCCACACAGCGGTGACGACGCCTTCGGTGGTGACTTCGTTGTCCACCATGGGGGAAGCAGCGCCGGTGCCCTGGATGTCCGCGATAGGAGTGATCTCGCCGGTTGCTGGAGGGTCGGTCGGCTCGGTGGGGTCCGTGGGCTCGGTGGGGTCGGGCGGATCAGATGGGTTAGCGGCGGCGCCGGAGTTCTGCGGGGACGGGGTGCCGGTGGTGAAATCCGCGGAGTTGTTGTCCGTGTCCTTGCCGTCGGTGCGGGAGACGGAGGTGGAGTTCGAGGTGGCCGGGGCTGCGGTGCCTTCGTTGATGGAGGCGGAGCCGTAACCGACGACGTCAACCTCGGCGCCGGAGGCGTCGTAAAGTTTAACTGCACCGTTGGAGCCAGACATGGCCAGTCCGCCGTCAACGTCAGGGGTGGGCAAGGCCTCGGTGCCACCTGCGCCCGGTGCGCCCTGAATGAGGTAGTAGCCGCCTGGCTTGATGGTACCGGTCAGTGTCACCTTGCCGCCCGTGCTGCCCTTGGCAGAAAAGTACTCCACAGCCCATCCGTCGAGGGAAATGTCCTTGTCGGTGGGGTTGAACAGCTCAATGAAGTCGTGGGTGTAGGTGGCGCCGGAGTTGCCGCCACCGCCGTAGGCTTCGTTGATGACCGGTTGGGAGCCGTCCGGGGTCGCGAGAGCTTGCGGGATGTGGACGGCGGACAGGGCAGTGCAGGCGACAGTGGCCAGAGCTACTGCGCTGAGACGAGAACGTGACGAGCGCATGCTTCTAAGAACCTCTTAGTTTCAGGGAGATGGCAGGGAATTTTATGAAAAGGCGCGACCGACTGGGAATTAAGTCAACGCTTAACAAAAGTTGTATTACATGTGCGCAACGAACTCAGTCTGGGACTGTTGTCGCGCCTGCGGGTTTGTTCAGCGTAGGCTAAGAATTTTCGTTGTTGCCAACTTGTGTTTACGTCCGGTTAACTGAAAGAGGGGAATGCGGGGGTGAAGTGCTCACATAGGTGACATTTCATATATTGATAAACAAGTTGCACGTGATGCTATCGGGGGAAAGTGGGAGAAGGATAAGGATAATTATCATGCGCGGGGTCGCGTTCCATCTGGCGGCAATAGCTAGGAATCCACATGGGCCCAGTTAAAGCGCAGGGGCGGGGGCAATGTGTGATGGCCAAGGTGGGGAAATGTCGCCGCGACGTTTAAACTAAACGTCAAGTTGTCACCCACCAGCGAGTAAGGGAACCTTTCATGGCTAAAGTAGTTGTCAATGTAATGCCCAAGGCCGAAATCTTGGACCCGCAAGGACAGGCGGTTGTTCGCGCCCTGGGGCGAATCGGTGTTACCGGAGTTCAGGATGTGCGTCAGGGAAAGCGCTTTGAGCTAGAGGTGGATGAGACCGTCACCCGCGCCGATCTGGAGAAGATGGCGGAGACCTTGCTCGCCAACACCGTCATCGAAGACTTTGAGGTCGTCACCGAGCTCGCTGCTGACGACACGGAAGCGGGGGACAAGTAAGTGTCGGCAAAAATCGGAGTCATTACTTTCCCCGGCACCCTCGATGACGTCGATGCCGCGCGCGCCGTACGTCTGGCTGGCGCGGAAGCCTTAAGCCTCTGGCACGCCGATGAGGATCTGAAATCCGTGGACGCCGTAGTGGTCCCCGGGGGCTTCTCCTATGGTGACTACCTACGTTCTGGCGCCATCTCTGCGCTGGCGCCAGTCATGCAGCAGGTTGTTGAAGCTGCTGGCAAGGGCATGCCCGTGTTGGGCATTTGCAACGGTTTCCAGATCCTTACGGAGGCCGGGCTTCTCGACGGCGCGTTGACCCGCAATGAGGGGCTTCACTTCCACTGCACTGATACCTACCTCGAGGTAGCCAACAACACCACCGCCTGGACCACCGAGTACGAGCCGGGGCAGCGCATCTATGTTCCGGCGAAGCACGGCGAGGGCCGTTTCCAGGCGGACGCCGCCACCATCGAGCGTCTTGAGGGCGAAGGTCAAGTCGTCTTCCGCTACACCGAGAACTACAACGGCTCTATCAACGCCATCGCCGGCATTACCAACTCGACCGGCCGCGTGGTGGGCCTTATGCCGCACCCAGAGCACGCCGTGGATCCACTGACTGGTCCATCCACCGACGGACTGGGCCTTTTTGTTTCTGCCATCAACGCCGTCACGGCTGCCGTCTAGGAAGGGCATACGGAAAACAATGACTGTTCACAATGACACCGTTGACAACGCGAAGGCTACTGGCGATCAGACCCAGCCCTACGCCGAGCTTGGCTTGAAAGACGACGAGTACGCGCGCATTCGCGACATCCTGGGCCGTCGCCCCACCGACGCCGAGCTCACCATGTACTCGGTCATGTGGTCCGAGCACTGCTCTTACAAGTCCTCCAAGACCCACTTGCGCTACTTCGGCGAGACCATGACCGAGGAGATGGGGGAGAAGATCCTGGCCGGCATCGGCGAGAATGCCGGTGTGGTCGACATCGGTGACGGCAACGCAGTGACCTTCCGTGTGGAGTCCCACAACCACCCGTCCTACGTGGAGCCCTACCAGGGTGCCGCTACCGGCGTGGGCGGCATTGTCCGCGACATCATGGCCATGGGCGCGCGCCCCATCGCCGTGATGGACCAGCTGCGTTTCGGGCCTGCCGACGCCCCGGATACCTCCCGCGTCCTGCCAGGCGTGGTGGAGGGCATCGGCGGCTATGGCAACAGTCTGGGTCTTCCCAATATTGGTGGCGAAACCGTCTTTGACGAGTCCTACGCTGCGAATCCGCTGGTCAACGCCCTCTGTGTGGGCACACTCAAGGTCGAGGACCTCAAGCTGGCCTTCGCTTCCGGCACCGGCAACAAGGTGATGCTGTTCGGCTCCCGCACCGGTCTAGACGGCATCGGCGGCGTGTCCGTGTTGGCGTCCGAGTCCTTTGAGGACGGCGCCGAGCGCAAGCTCCCGGCCGTGCAGGTGGGCGACCCGTTCGCCGAGAAGGTCCTCATCGAGTGCTGCCTGGACCTCTACCACGCGGGCGTGGTCGTGGGCATCCAGGATCTCGGTGGCGCGGGCCTGGCCTGCGCCACCTCCGAGCTGGCCGCGGCCGGCGATGGCGGTATGGAGATCAACCTCGACGCCGTCCCGCTGCGTGCGGAGAACATGACCGCGGCAGAGATCCTCGCCTCCGAGTCGCAGGAGCGCATGTGTGCCGTGGTGGCCCCGGAGAACGTGGAGAAGTTCAAGGAAATCTGCGCCCACTGGGACGTCACCTGCGCGGAGATTGGTGAGGTCACCGACGGCGACCGCCTCATCATCCGCCACCAGGGCGACATCGTGGTGGACGCCCCGCCGGCGACCATCGCCGATGAGGCCCCGGTCTACGACCGCCCATACGCCCGCCCGCAGTGGCAGGATGAGCTGCAGAACTTCGGCGGCGTCGACAAGCCTGCCGACGCCGTGGCGCTCAAGCAGGCCTTCGTGGACATGGTGTCCTCCCCGGCGCTGTGCTCGCGCGAGTTCATCACCAACCAGTACGACCGCTACGTGCGCGGCAACACCGTCCAGGCGCACGGTGCCAACTCTGGTGTTCTGCGCATCGACGAAGACACCTCCCGCGGCGTCTCCGTCTCCGCGGACTGCTCCGGCCGCTACACCAAGTTGGAGCCGAACATGGGCGCCCGCCTGGCACTGGCCGAGGCTTACCGCAACGTCGCCGTGACCGGCGCGAAGCCGGTGGCTATCACCAACTGCCTCAACTTCGGTTCCCCGGAGAACCCGGACGTGATGTGGCAGTTCAAGGAGGCCGTCCACGGCCTCGCCGACGGCGCAGTGGAGCTGGGTATCCCGGTATCCGGCGGCAACGTGTCCTTCTACAACCAGACCGGCGATGAGCCGATTCTGCCCACCCCGGTAGTTGGCGTGCTGGGCGTGATGGATGACGTGCACAAGGCCATCGGTAACACGCTGGGCGTCAATGCCAAGGCCGGTGAAGAGGTGCTGATCCTCCTCGGTGAGACCAAGGACGAGTTCGGCGGCTCCATCTGGCAGCAGGTCTCCGGCAAGGGGCTCAACGGCTTGCCGCCGCAGGTGGATCTGGCCAATGAGGCCAAGCTGGCCGAGTTCTTCGTAGGAAATGAGCTGCTGACCGCGGCGCACGACCTGTCCGAGGGCGGTTTTGGCATCTCCGCGTTTGAGATGGCGAAGGGCTCCGGACGCAACGCAGGCGTGGGCATTGACCTCGACCTGGGCGTCGTGCACGACGATGCCTTCACTGCGTTGTTCTCTGAGTCCGCCTCCCGCGTCCTCGTGGCCACCACCGCCGCGAACCAGGACGCCGTGCTGGCGCGTGCGGCGGAACTGGGCATCCCGGCCGCCATCGTGGGTGCCACCAACGACACCGGCAACCTCACCGCCGGCGAGCTCGTGGTCTCCCTCGAGGAGCTCAAGCAGGCCTGGTCCGCCACCCTGCCCGAGCTGTATGGTCACGCCGTGGGTGCCAACTCCGTCGTGGAATAAGCCCTGACGCCTACAGGCCCGTACGACCACAAGGTACGTACGGGCCTGTTGCGTTTTTCAAGGGCCGAAACCTAGTAGAGCTAAAACAGTGCGGGGCGCAGCGTGGTCTCCCAGGACTTCTGCATGGCGTTCTCGAAGACGGGGAAGGTGTGTGCGCCGTCAGCACGGCGGAAGCGGTAAATGTCCACCCCGGCCTTGCGGGCGCGCTTGGTGTATTCCGTGGTCAACGCGTCCGAGGCGAACTCCGCCAGCATCGGATCCGCGTACGCCTTCAGGCCATAGCTTTTATCCAGTGGTCCGGGAACACCGCCGGCGGAAGAGACAAAGACCTTCGTGCCGTTGTGTGCCATCTTGTGCACGTTGCGCGCCGGGTCGTGCTTCTTCCACGCCGGGTTATCCAGGTATCCCCAGGCGTTCGCGGGGTTGGTCTTGCCCCATGTGAAGATGCCTACAGAAAAGAAGCGGCCCAGGGGCGAGGTGGTCACTGGGAAGCCGGAGTAGGACGCCGCGGCCACGAAGGTCTGCGGGTGGCGCGACGCGATATCCAGGGATGCCGAGCCGGACATGGATACACCACCTATCGCCATCTTGCCGTTGGCGTGGAACTCGTCCTTGAGCACCTGCGGGAGCTCCTTGGCGATGTAAGTCTCCCAGTTGGAGTGGCCTTCGATGTGGGGGTCGTCCTTCTTCCAGTCGGAGTAGAAGGAGTAGCCGCCAGCGAGCGTGGTCACCACATTGACTTCCTTGTTTTTGAAGAAGCCGGGGAGATCCGCGTTCTTGTCCCAGGTGCGCTGGGACTTCTTGCCGTGGGAACCCGGGAGCAAGATGAGCGATGGTCGCGGGGTGGTGCCCTTGGGGGTGATGATCCTGTTGGTCACCACCATGTCATTGGCCGCAGAGTACACCTTGAATTCCCACACGTCGTTGCGGGTGCCCTGGTTGGCTACGCGGAGTTTGCGCTTGGATACCAGGTGGGCGGCCTTGCCGGTGGTCGCGGGCTTATTGCCGCCGATTGTGGGCAAGTACTTCGACGAACCGTAGGGGACGTCCTGCGGAGCCGTGATCGAGGACTGCGCGGCGGCCGCGGCGACAAGGGGCGCCGGGGCGAATCCCGCGGCGTCGGCACACAGGGAGCCGGCGGTCAGTGCGGCGACGGCCAGCGGGCCGACGCAGCGGGCTGAGAGGACGCGGTTATGGGAGAAGTAGCTAATTTTCATTAGCTGGAGAGCTTAGCGCGTGCGCAGCGCAGGCGCCAATACTTTGTACCAGGCTTTGTGTAGAGAATGCTCAAAAATGCCATAGGTGTGCGAGCCGCGTGGGACGCGGTAATAGGTGAGATCCACGCCAGCGGCGCGGGCGCGGCGGGCGTAGCCATCTGTGAGGTGTCGAGACACTACCTCCGCACCGGCCATCCAAGTGTAGGCCTCCGTGCCGTAGTTCACGTCCAGGGGACCGGGGACCCCGGTGGCCGCGGAGACGAACACCTTGGTGTTGTGGCGGCGCAGGATGTGGACGTTGCGGGCGGGATCGTGGGCGGCCCACGCGGGATCGTCGAGGTAGCCCCAGGCCCGCATCGGGTTAGCGGTGGATTTGGCCATCACACCCAGAGCCACGACGCGGCCGAGAGGGGAACTGGTGGCAGGGAAGCCGGAGAAGGAGGCCGCGGCGTCGAAAGTCTGTGGATACTGCGCCGCCAGGTCGAGGGCTCCGGAACCGGACATGGACAGCCCGGCTACCGCCATGCGGTCGTTGGCGTGAAATTCGTCGCTGAGGACCTGGGGCAATTCCTTGCCCACGTACGTGCCCCAGTGAGACGTGCCTTCGATGGCGCCGTCGCGCTGCTTCCAATCCGAGTAGAACGAGAAACCGCCCGAGAGCGTGGTGAGAACTTGGACATGTTTGTTCCGGAAGAACCCAGGGAGGTCCGCGTGGGTTTCCAGGTGCGCTTGGACTTCTTGCCATCCGCGCCGGGCAGCAGGATAAGCGTGGGGCGCGGGGTGCTGCCCTTGGGGGCGATGAGTCGGTTGGTTACCACCATGTCATTGGACGGCGAGTAGATCTTCAGCTCCCACACGTCTTTGTGCGGACCTGCGTCCACGCCGTGTATCAGGCGTTTGGACACTAGCCGGGCGCGATCAGTGGAGTGGGGTTGGTTGCCGGTGCCGTCACCCACGGGCGGCAAATAGCGGCTGGAGCCGGGGCCCACCGCTGCTGGTTCATTGCCGGAGGAACCCTGCTCGGCGGCCGACACTGCAATGGGCGAGGCTGCGCCAATGGTCAGCGACAGAACGGCTGCGGCAAGGGCAGTAGCTTTCCGGTTCTGAAAGCGGGTCAGGATGGGGGAAGCGACTCGGCTGCCATCGGGATCGGCGAAAGGGGGTGGAAAGACGTACACATCTTGAATATAGACAGACCTATCGCCGGAATTGGAATTCTGTTACAGCGCGGTGAAAAGGGTGTAACCTTTCGGTGGACCTACGCAGCCGTAGGTTAACTTTTTGGAAGGGAAACCATGCAGAGCAGCGAATCCCCGCAGATGGTGCAGTACACGTTCTGGACCGTCAACCGCGGTCCCCGGCCGGTGACCCGCGGTTGGGTACACGTGGGCGGCGCCGCCGTGTCCATCTTCGCCTCCACCGCGCTTATCACCGTGGCGTGGATGGCGCTGGAGTGGTGGCACGCGCTCGGCGTGACGGTGTACGGGGTGGGGCTCACCGCGCTGTTTACCGTCTCCGCGCTTTATCACCGCTTCCCCTGGACCTCGGCGGACACCGTGCGCCTGTGGCGGCGCGCGGACCATGCGATGATCGCCGTATTCATCGCGGCGACGTACACCCCGCTGTGCTTGCTCGTCTTTCCACCTGATCAGGCGGCCTGGATACTGAGTATCGCCTGGATCGGGGCGCTGGGTGGGGTATTCCTCAACATGGTGTGGATCGAGCATCCCCGCTGGCTCGACGTGGTGGTGTACCTGGCGCTGGGCTGGCTCATCCTGCCTCTCATCCCGAGCCTGTGGAACAACGCCAGCCCCGCGGTGGTGTGGCTGTTGTTCGCCGGCGGAGTTATCTACACCCTGGGCGCTGTCATGTACGGCGCGAAGTGGCCGGGCCGCGAGGCCCGCTACTTTGGCTACCACGAATACTTCCACGCGGCCACGGTTATCGCGGGGATCGTGCACTTCATCGCCGTGTGCCTGGTGATCGCCGAGGCCTCGGCGCCCGCACGTGCGCTTCTCGACGGCTAGTCGTCCTCGGCGAACTGCGCCTCGTGCAGGCTGGCGTAGGCACCGCCCGCGGCGAGTAGCTCGGCGTGCGTGCCCTGCTCCACGATGCGGCCGGACTCCATGACGAGGATGAGGTCCGCGTCGCGGATCGTGGACAGGCGGTGCGCGATGACGAACGACGTGCGCTCGGCGCGCAGGGCATTCATGGCCTCCTGAACCAACACCTCGGTGCGGGTATCCACGGACGAGGTGGCCTCATCCAGAATGAGTAGCGCCGGCTGCGCCAGGAAGGCGCGCGCGATGGTGATGAGCTGGCGCTCACCGGCGGACAGCGAGCCGCCCTCGTTATCCACCTGGGTGTCGTAGCCGTCCGGCAGGGAGTGCACGAAGCGGTCCACGTACGTGGCCTTCGCCGCGGCGATGACTTCCTCGTCGGTGGCGTCCAGGCGGCCGTAGCGGATGTTGTCCATGATGGTGCCCTCAAACAGCACCGCGTCCTGCAGCACCATGCCCACCTGCGAGCGCAGGTCGTGGCGGGAGAGGTCGCGGATGTCCACGCCGTCGAGGCGGATGGCGCCGTCGTTGATTTCGTAGAAGCGCATGATGAGGTTGACCAGCGTGGTCTTACCCGCGCCGGTCGGGCCCACGATTGCCGCGGTCTGGCCCGGCTCCACCCGCAGGCTCAAGTCCTCGATGAGTGGTTTGTCCGGCGAGTAGGAGAAGTCAACGTCGTGAAATTCCACGAGGCCGCGGGAGCGGCCCGCGACCTCGGCTGCGGCGGAGTCCGGGGTCTGTTCCTCGGCGTCGAGAAGCTCGAACACGCGCTCCGCCGACGCCACGCCGGACTGCACCATCTGCATCATGCCGCCGAGCTCACCCAGGGGCTGGTTGAATTGGCGGGAGTACTGGATAAACGCCGTGGCGTCGCCCAGCGTCAGCGAGCCCGTGGCCACCTTGAGACCACCCAAGACCGCAATGGCCACATACGACAGGTAGGACACGAACTGCATGATTGGCATCATCATGCCGGAGAGGAACTGCGCCATGGATGAGGCCTCGAATAGCTCCTCGTTGCGCTCCGCGAAGGTCTCGCGGGCCTGGTCCGTGCGGCCGAAGATCTGCATGACCTCGTGGCCGGAGAAGGTTTCCTCCACGTGGCCGTTGAGTTCGCCCGTGGCCCGCCACTGCGTGGTGAACTGCTTCTGGGATCGCGCACCGATAATGCCGATGACCACACCGGTCAGCGGGATGGACAGCAGCGCCACGAGGGCCAGCTGCCAGGACACCCAGAACATCATGCCGGTGATGCCGATGATCATGAGCACGGAGTTGAAGGCCTGAGACAGCGCCTGTTGCAGTGCCTGTTGGACATTGTCCACGTCGTTGGTGGTGCGGGACAGGACGTCGCCGCGCTGGCGGGTATCAAAATAGGACAGTGGCAGGCGGTTAATCTTTGCCTCGACGTCCGCGCGCAACTGGTACACGGCCTTCATGACCAGGCGGTTGAGGATGAAGCCTTCCAACCACATGAACAGCGAGGACACCACGTACAGCCCGATGATGAGCGCGATGAGCTGGCCCAGGCGGTCGAAGTCGATGCCTTCGCCAGGCACGACCTCCATGCCGGATAACATGTCCGCGAAGGTGTTTTGGCCCTGGGCGCGCAGGCCCTCAATCACCTGTTCCTGGCTGACACCGGCGGGCAGGCGGGAGCCAATGGCGCCGGCGAAGATGACATCCATGGCGTAGCCGGTGACGCGCGGGGCGTAGACCGAGAGCACCACGGATAAGGTGACGAGAAGGAACACTAAGGCGATCTGTGCCTTGTAGGGGGACAGCAGCGAAAACAGACGGCCGGCCGCTGCACGGAAGTTCTTGGCCTTGCGCGGCGCCGAGCCCGACCACGGATCGGAGCCGACTTTTTCTTGCAATTCCAGGATGTCCTGATCGCTGAGCTCGCTGGTGGTGGAAGTATTGTTGGTCATGGCCTAGTTCTCCTGTGCTTCCAGCTGGGAATCGACCTGCGAACTGACAATGTCGCGGTAGGTGGGGGACGTGTGCAGTAGTTCCTCGTGAGTGCCGCGGGCGATGATCTCCCCGGCCTCCATGACCAGGATGTCGTCCGCGTCCATGATGGAACTCACGCGCTGGGCCACCACGATCATCGTGGCGTCAGCGACCACCGGCTTCAGTGCGGCCCGTAGCTTGGCGTCCGTGGACATGTCGAGTGCAGAGAAGGAATCATCAAACAGGTACACCTTGGGCCGCGCCACCAGCATGCGCGCGATGGACAGGCGCTGGCGCTGGCCGCCGGAGACGTTGGTGCCGCCTTGGGAGATGGGCATATCCAGGTCGGTGACAAAGCTCGCTTGCGCGGTGCGTAGCGCTGCCCACATGTCCTCCTCGGTGGCCTGGGGGTTGGCATAGGCCAGGTTGGAGCGCACGGTACCGCTGAACAGGTACGGTTTCTGCGGCACCAGGGAGACGCGCTTGACGACGTCGCGGTGCGCCATGTCCGTGACATCCACGCCGTCCAGGCGGACCGTGCCGGCGCTGGCGGTGTAGAGACGCGGGATGAGTCCCAGCAGCGTGGTTTTGCCCGCGCCGGTGGAGCCGATGATGGCGGTGGTGCGGCCCGGCTCCGCGGTGAAGGTGATGTCCTTGAGCACGGGTTCCTCCGCACCGGGGTAGGTGAAGGTGACGTGGTCGAATTCCACGACGCCCGCTTCGCGTTCCGGAATGATCGGGGTGGTTGGCTCCACGATGGCCGGTTCGCGCTGGAGGACCTCGGTGATGCGCTTAGCGCAGACCAGAGCACGCGGCAGCATCATGGCCATAAACGCACCCATCATGACCGCCGCGAGGATTTGGAGGAGGTACTGCAGGAAGGCGGTCAAGGCACCGACCTCCACGTCCCCGGCGTCCACGCGGTGGCCCCCGAACCACATGACGGCACCCGTGGCCAGGTTGAGGATGAGCATGATGACGGGGAACAGCAGCACGAAGAGGTTGCCGATTTTCACCGACAGCCGGGTGAGCTCCGCGTTCGCAGTCTCGAAGCGCGCGGTCTCGTGCTCCTCGCGGGTGAATGCACGGACCACTCGGATGCCCGCGAGTTGCTCGCGGAGGACGGAGTTGATGGCGTCAATATTGGACTGCTGGCCTTGGAACAGCGGCATTAGCATCGCGATGAGAACGCCCACTGCCGCTAAGAGCACGAGCACGCTGACGAGCACCAGCCAGGACATGCCTGGGTCTTCCTTGATCGCCATGATGACACCGCCCACCATCATGATGGGTGTCTGCACCATGAAGTTGAGCATCATCATGTAAGTCATCTGGACCTGCTGCACGTCATTGGTGCCGCGGGTGATGAGGGTGCCGGCGCCGAAGTGGCCGGTGTCCTCCGCGGAGAAGGACGTGACGCGGGCGAATACGTCGCGCCGAATGTCGCGGCCAGTGCCCATCGAGGTGCGGGCGCCGAACCACACCGCGATGCAGGCGGAGATGACCTGGACGAAGGCCACGGCCAGCATGATGCCGCCCATGCGCCAGATAAACGGGACGTCGCCACGTGACACACCCTCGTCGATGATGCGGGCGTTGAGCGAGGGGAGGTAGAGCGTGGCGATGGTGGAGATGGTCTGCAAGACTACGATCGCCACGAGCGCGCCCCGGTACTGGTGAGAGCGGCTAAAGATGAGCCGGAGGAAATCCATTGCTTCATCGTAGACCCGCGAGTGCACCCGCGACTACTTGTCGCGGACACGTCACATACTGGGCGAGGTGTGTCGAAAAGGGCTAGTCCAGGTGCTGGTTGCGTGGCGCCACGACCAGCGGCTTGGGTGAGTACTTGCCGCGCAGCTCGCGGAGTACCTGCGCGTGCTCGGCGAGCGTGATATCGCCCTCGAGCTTCGGGGTGAACTGCCGCGCCCCGACCGGCCGCCAGTCGCGGTCCATCGCCATGTACGACACGGTGGCGTGGATGGCGGTTTTCAGCGCGTCGCGGCCGCCGCGCGGATCACCAGAGCGCACGTGGATGGACATCTGCATCGAGCGCTCGTCGGTGCGCATCATGCGTGCATCCACCTCGATGAGATCGCCGATGTGGATGGGCTGGTAGAAGCGGATGCCGCCGGCATACACCGCGACGGTCTGCTCGCCGGACCACTCCATGGTGCAGGCGGTGCCGGCCTCGTCGATCCACTCCATGGCGGTGCCGCCGTGCACGTTGCCGCCCCAATTGACGTCCGTGGGCTTGGCCAGGAAGCGGTTGATGAGCCGCGGGGCCTCCGACGGGGCGTCGTAATCCTGCTTTTCCATTTCCGCCTCGATGGCCTTGCGCAGTTCAATGCGTGACTCCGCGGCCTCCGCCACGCGCGCGTGTTCGTCCGTCTCCGGAACGAAGGAAGGCACCGGGGTCGGCCGCCCTGTTTCCTGGTCTTTGGCCACGAAGATCACCAGGCAGTCACAGGCGCGGGTGAAGATGCCGTCGCGGGGGTCGGCCGAGAGGACCTCGTTGACGATGTGCATGGAGGAACGCCCCGTCATCGCGATGCGCGAGCGTACCTCCACCAGGTGGCCGGAAGGGATCGGGCGAGTGAAGTGAATATGCCCCACATAGGCGGTCACGCAGTACTTGCCGGACCACTGTACCGCGCAGGCGTACGCTGCCTTATCGATCCATTCCAAAACGCGTCCGCCGCCGATCCCCTGTGCGCCGGCCAGCAACTGATCGGTGGGCGTGGCCATGAAACGCAGGGTGATATTCGGTTTCTTGAGGTGCTCTTGCAACTGCGGGGTATTAGGCATGACCTTTAAGATAACAAGCTTTGTGGGCTAACGTGTCGGGGTATGAGAAAACAAGTTGACCCGGCGACAGCGCGCGCCGCCGTGCTCGCCGTGGCGGACTGGGTGCGCGACCCAGAGGGCGTCGACAAGCCTGGGCGCGCGGCACGTGCCGACGCCGTGCGGATGACGGCCCGGCTGCTGGAAAAGGATGCCCCAGGGCACTCAGTCGAGCTACGGGTGCCCCCATTTGTTGCCGTTCACCTCATCGATGGCCCCGCCCACACCCGCGGAACCCCTCCGAATGTGGTGGAAATGGATCCGCTGACCTGGCTGCGGCTGGCCACCGGTATCGATGACTTTGAGACGGCCACCAAGGACGGCCGGGTGGACGCCTCCGGAACCCGCGCCGCACTGGTCGCGGGCCTCCTGCCGGTGATTCCCCTGCACTAAGCGCCCCCACAGACGTTGGATACTAGGGGCAAACCGGCTAAGATCGACACCGTGCAAAAACATCAGCTGTCGAACCTTGACGATCACGGCGAGCAAGAACCACGCGAAGAATGTGGTGTATTCGGCGTCTGGGCGCCAGGGGAGGAAGTGGCGAAACTCAGCTACTTCGGCCTTTTTGCCCTCCAACACCGCGGTCAGGAGGCAGCGGGCATTGCAGTAGGCGATGACGACCGGCTGGTGGTTTTCAAAGACATGGGCCTAGTCTCCCAGATCTTTGACGAGTCCATTTTGGACTCCCTCCATGGCAACGTGGCGGTAGGCCACACCCGCTATTCCACCGCGGGCGGCAAAGAATGGTCCAACGTCCAACCGATGTTTGGCACCTCTCCTTCGGGCGTGGACATCGCGCTGTGCCACAACGGCAACTTGGTCAATTACCTCGAACTGCGCGATGAGGCGATGGAATGCGGCGTGATTAGCCCGGCAGAGCCACATGTCTCCGACACCATGGTGATGTCGACCTTGCTTTCCGACGGCGTGACGGACGAGGTCAGCGTGTTCGACTCGGCGCTCGACCTGCTGCCGCGTATCAAGGGCGCATTCTGTCTCACCTTCACCGACGGGCATACCCTGTACGCCGCGCGCGATTCCCACGGCGTCCGACCGTTAGTGCTGGGCCGACTGCCCCAGGGCTGGGTGGTGGCCTCCGAAACCTGCGCCTTGGACATCGTGGGTGCGTACTTCGTCCGCGAGGTCGAACCGGGTGAGCTGATCGCGATTGATGAGTCCGGCATTCGCTCCGCGCGTTTCGCAGAGACCACCCACCACGGCTGCGTCTTCGAGTACGTGTACCTGGCGCGCCCGGATTCCGATATCCGTGGCCGCAGCGTCAACGCCACTCGCGTGGACATCGGCCGTCGCCTGGCGCGCCATTTCCCGGCAGACGGCGCGGACCTGGTCATCCCGGTTCCGGAGTCAGGTAACCCCGCGGCCGTGGGCTACGCCCGCGAGTCCGGCATCACCTTCGCCCAAGGCCTGGTGAAGAATGCCTACGTGGGCCGGACCTTTATCCAGCCCACCCAGACGTTGCGCCAGCTGGGTATCCGCCTCAAGCTCAACCCGCTGCGCGAGGTCATCGCAGGCAAGAAGCTCGTGGTGGTGGACGATTCCATTGTCCGCGGCAACACCCAGCGCGCACTCATCCGCATGCTGCGCGAAGCCGGTGCCGCCGAGGTCCACGTGCGCATCGCCTCCCCACCGGTGAAGTGGCCGTGCTTCTACGGCATTGACTTCGCCAGCCCCGGCGAGCTCATCGCTAACGTCAATCCTTCTGACGATCCGGACGTGGTGTGCGAGACTATCCGTGAAGCCATCGGAGCGGACTCGTTGGGCTTCGTGTCCATAGAGGAGATGGTGGCAGCCACCGAGCAGCCCCGCGCGGAGCTATGCACCGCGTGCTTCGACGGCCACTACCCGCTGGGACTGCCCGCCGGTAACCCAAACGCCGAGGCCGCCCGCAAGCTCCTGGAAACACAAGACAAACCGCTGCCGAACCCCGCCTAGCTTTCCACCACACCGCAAAGGACACACCCCATGACTGAAAACGCTAAGCCCACCTACGCCGCAGCCGGCGTGGACATCGAAGCAGGCGACCGCGCCGTCGAACTCATCAAGTCTCACGCCAAGCGCGCCACCCGCCCCGAGGTGCGCGGCGGGCTCGGCGGGTTCGCTGGGCTGTTTGAACTGGGCAAGTACAATAACCCGATCTTGGCCGCCGGCTCTGATGGCGTGGGCACCAAGCTCGCGGTGGCACAGGCTATGGATAAACACGACACCATTGGCATCGACCTGGTGGCGATGTGCGTGGATGACCTCGTCGTGTGCGGTGCGGAGCCGCTGTTCCTGCAGGACTACATCGCCGTGGGCAAGGTGTACCCGGAGAAGGTGGCTGACATCGTGGGTGGCATCGCTGAGGGCTGCGTCCAGGCTGGTTGCGCCTTGCTGGGCGGCGAGACCGCGGAGCACCCCGGCGTGATGGAAGAGGGCGACTACGACGTCTCCGCCACCGCCGTCGGCGTGGTGGAAGCGGATGAGCTGTTGGGGCCGGACAAGGTCCGCGAGGGCGATGCCATCATCGCTATGGACTCGTCCGGTCTGCACTCAAACGGCTACTCACTGGCCCGCCACGTGCTCCTGGACACGCTGAAGCTGCCGCTGGACGGTTACATGGAAGAACTCGGGCGCACCCTCGGTGAGGAGCTGTTGGAACCGACCCGCATTTACGCGCAGGATTGCTTGGCGCTGGCCGCCGAGTGCGAGGTGTCTACGTTCTGCCACGTCACCGGCGGCGGGCTGGCCGGAAACCTCGAGCGCGTGATCCCGGAGGGCCTCGTGGCTGACGTGCAGCGTTCCACTTGGACGCCGGGGCAGATCTTCCGCACCATCGCCTCGCTGGGCAAGGTGGAGCTGGCCGAGATGGAGAAGACGTTCAACATGGGCGTCGGCATGATCGCCGTGGTGTCGCAGAAGGATAAGGATCGCGCCTTGGCTATGCTGACCGCCCGCCACCTGGAAGCGTGGGAACTCGGCGAGGTCCGCGCCGCCGAGGACTCGGACAACGCCCGCGTAGTCATGCACGGCGAGCACCCGAACTTCTAGTACGAGTGGCCGCGGCCAGTGAGAGCCGCATCCACGAGTAGTAGGAAAGACGACGAAGGCCGCGAGGAGAATTCCTCGCGGCCTTCGTTTGCTCTTGCCTAAGCCGCTAGACCCTAGCGGTCGTTGCCGGCTTTGCGGGAGCCATCTTCATCGACGTTGACGTCTTCCCAGTCGGCGTACTTGTCGTAATCCGCGTACTCGTCGTAGTCGGAGTAATCAGAGTAGTCGCCGTCCTCAGAAGCGTCCTCGCGCGAATCCGGTGCCCATCCCTCACCAGGACGCTTGGAAGCGAGCTCCCGCTGTAGGGACTCCAAATCCATTTCCGGCGTCTGGTACTTAAGCTGGCGTGCAATCTTGGTCTGTTTTGCCTTTGCGCGTCCGCGTCCCACGGGCATGACCCCCTTGAGGTGTGTAGAGCTATCCAGGGATGTTTTGGATGCCCCATCGACTTGTCTGTAAATGAAATGTTCCTGTTAGACACAATAGCCTGTTGGGCAAAAAAATTCCGCTCGGGGTCACACACCTGCTGTTTTGCCAGCTTAACTAGGCGCGGGAAATGAAAACGGTACCCCCTTTTAAGCTTGGCGACCGCGGAGTTTATCCACGGCCGCGCGGCCGGCCTTGGGGCCCTCGTCCCCGGGCAACGAGTCCGGGTCCACGCTGGCCGCAACATCGCCGATGAGCAATTCTCCCCGATCGAGGGCAGTGCGCTTCACCAGGGCGAGTGCGATCGGACCGTAGTCGCAGTCGTGGACGACGGTGCCGAGCCTGCCGACGCCCCGGCCGTTGAACGTGATCTCCGCGCCCGGACCGGGAAGCTCGGGCGCCGATCCGTCGAGGTGAAGCATGACCAGCAGGCGCGGGGACCGTCCGAGGTTCTCCACGCGGGCGACGGTCTCTTGGCCGCGGTAGCAGCCCTTTTCCAAGTGGACGGCCCCGGGGTTGTCGCCGCGCCCGATCCAGTGGGGGATTTCGTGGGGGATGGATTTACCGTCTAAGTCGGCGGCCTGCTCGGGCTCGAGCGCGCGGACGCGCTCTGCGGTGTACGCCATAAGGCCCGCCAGCGTGAACCCGGCGGCCTCGAGCGCGCTGACCGACGTTGCGAGCTTCGCGCGGTCAACCAGGACATCGACGCGGGGCCGACCCTTCCACGGAAAATCGCGCACCAGTGCGTGATCCGGGAGCGCCTCGCGCACGGCCGTGGCGGTGGTCTCGCCGAGCACCGTCGCCACGGCCAGGTCGGTCACAGAAATGCTGACCTCGGACCAGAACTTCATCTTCTTCAGGAACTCGGCCAACGAGGTGGCCAGATCAGCGGGGAGATCGAGGTAGAAGTCGGTAGCTCCAGCGTCGACGGCGCTCACCGCACCGGTGGGGACGGCGGTGACATCCATCGCGTGCAGAATATGACCCTGGATGTCCAAGTCCAAGGCCTGGCCGGTGAAGCCACTAGGGCCCGCGGTAGTCGCCGCAGAGTCCAGTTTCTGAGACAGGAGGTTGTTGAGGAAGCCGGGGGCGTCTGGCCCAGTGACTTTGATAACTCGGCGGTGCGAGCGATCCACCACGATGGGGTGGCTATCCGCGGCACGCTGCTCGTTCAGCGGGTTGCCGTAGTGCCACGCCACCCCCGCGGCGTCGACAAGCGTCTCTTCTTGATGCTCCGCGGCCCCAGGACGGGACAACAGTGGTGAAGTCATAGACGCCAGTGTAGTACTCGGGGTAGTACTCGGGCGCACGTGGCGTCGCCGGGCCCTGGCGGAGCGCAGAATGGGGGAGAAGAGCTCTAGCCCGCGATGCGCTTGAGCTGCGCGGACATATTCGGCTTGAGCTCGCCGTCGCCCATGCGCTCGTCTACCCACCCCAAGTCGTTGTTGGGCATGAGGCCATACATCCGGCGACCTGGGCCCAGCTTCTTCGGGCCGGTCTCCGTGACCATGGTGGAGGCGGATTCCAGCTGCCACGCGCGCTCGTTGTACGGCTCTCCGTAGAAGATCTCCACGATGCCGGTCGAGGACGTGTACGTCATCTCAATCTCGTCTTTCGGCGAAATACGCCAGAAGCCGGTCTCGCGGATAGTCGCGCCCTGCGAGTTGCCGTTTTCATCCAGGCGCCAGGTGCGCGAGGTGTAGGTCAGGTACTCGCCACCGTCGTGGGCGATGATGAGCTGTTGGCCGAAAGCGTACTGCTCGTCGTTTTCATCGAAGCCCTGGCCCTCGCCCTGCCATACGCCGACGAGGGGGAGGAGGCCAAGGAGGGCGTCGTTCAAGCTGGGTCCCTGGCGGAGGTTGGCGGTGTCGTCATCAATAGGGGTGGGGTCCAGGCCCACCGGCGGGATGTTGCGACTAGCGGCATCTTTCCACGCCTCGGCGGCCTGGTTCACGGCGTCGTTGCCGTTGATCTTTTCCCCGGAACCGGAATCCGGGGTGGGGTTTTGTGCGTTCTGTGGGGTCTGCGCGTTGCCGCCCGCGGCAGCGGCAGCGTCGGCGGGGGTGTCCTTCATCTGATCATCAGTCATGTCTCCACAGCCTAGTCGTGCACTCGTTTGCCGGTAAACTGTGCCCTCGTGCGAGTACTACTGATTGCGAACCCGAATTCTACGACCCAAGACGCGGGTCTGTTCCGGCAGATCATCCCTGTTTTGCGTTCCGTGCCGGGCCTGAAGATGCTGGTGAAGTACACCGCGTACCCGGGGCATGCGGAAATATTGTGCCGCGGTCTGACCCGCGCTGATTACGACGCGGTCATCGCTGTGGGCGGGGACGGGACGGTGAATGAGGTGGTGAACGGCCTGCTGGGACCGGCGGGCGACACCGAAGCTGCCGGCGGGGCAGCACGCACTGCCGACGTCCCGACGCTCGCGGTGATCCCCACCGGTTCGGCCAACGTCTTCGTCAGGGCCCTCGGGTTTCCCGCGACGCCGTTGGAGGCAACCCACGTGCTGGCGCACATCATGGAACGCGACCTGCGCCGCACTATCCGCCTGGGAACATGGGACTCTCGGTGGTTCGCTGTCAACGCTGGCTTCGGTATTGATGCCGATGTCCTTGCCCGCGTTGACCGTGCCCGGGAGAAGGGCTTCGCGGCCACGCCGCTGCGCTACCTCAATATTGCGGTCAAGGCTTACTTCCGTTCCCGGAATAATCCGCCGCAGATTGCCGTGACCGCTCACAACGCCGAAGGCGAATCGTTGAATGCCACAAACGTCCCGCTATTGTTTGCTTCCAACACCAACCCGTGGACGTTCCTCGGGCCGATGCCAGTGGTCACCAATCCACGCAATTCCTTTGACAAGGGACTTGGGCTGTTCGGCATCACCAGCTTGTCCGGTATGCCGGGCCTCGCCGGAATGCTCTATCTCGTGGGGTGGGCGAACAACGGCATCGTGGGCCGCTACGCGCAGGATCTGATCCTGCAGTTTGACGACGCCACCTCGGTGACGTTGGAATGTAAGGAGCCACAGCGCTTCCAGGCGGACGGGGAGTCTGAAGGCAAGCACAAGGCCGTGCGACTGCGTTCGGTTCCGGACGCACTCGAGGTCTTCGCGCCAAAGGATCCTCGCCCGCCGCACGAGCGCGGCGTCTCGGAAATGCTGCGGGACCTCTTCCGGCTGTAGGCCCCTACCGGTTCAGGTCCGCGGACCCTGCGGCGTCCTGCGCGGAGTTTTTCTCGTCGGGTTCTTCGCTGTTCTTATCCTTGTTCACCGAGGAAAACGGGTTCGGGTCTTGCTTGGGCTTGAATTGCTCGCCCAATTCCCCTTCTTCCTCCAGCGGCGACAGCGAAGACATTGCCAGTTTGACGTTGTGACGCTGGACATCGAAGGTGATTGCACCGTTGGTCATGCGCACCGATGTTGCCTGGTTTGGAAGCGGCAGGCGTCGGGTATCCATCGAATAGGAAAATGCCTCCTTGAGCTCCTCCTCGCTCAGCGGGGAGTCCGTTGGGGCGGACACGACCTTCACCGGGGTCATGTCAAAGCGCGGGCCGTGGAGGCGGAGAGTCACCAAGACTGTTGACTTTTCTTTCGTGCCCGGTGCTGTGCCGGTGAGCTCCGCTTCGGTGGTGATGCCGCCGCCGGGGGAGATGTCATCGGGGTTTGCGATGGACAGGTCCGTTATTCCGAGCACGCGGCCCAGAGACACTCCGTCGATGCTGATGCTGCGGGACAGCAAGGACACCGGCGCGTCGTCAAGATCGCCAGAGAGTGCCTGCTGCGGGGTGACGGTGACGTCACGCAGCACCGTCGAGGCGTTGACCATGCCAAACTCGGGCACCTCCACGTCCAGGGCATTGACTGCCATATGTGGAATTTCTTGAGAAATAAAGGCCTGGGCGTAGGGGAGCCCGCCGATAAAGACGTTGGGGGCCGTTTCCAAGCGGGAGTTGTCCTGCACGTGCTGCGCCACAACATGCTCTGCGTGGATGGCGATGCCTGAGTCGGCGGCGCCGAGCGCTGCCACGACGCCGCCAAAGATGAGTGCGGCTCGAAGGCGCCGGGCGGTTTTCGCAGGCAGATTAACGACAGTCACACCATCTATTCATACCGCATTATCCTGGGCGCTATGTCTATTGAGTCTCATGATGAGCAGTTTGATTCGCACCTGGACTTCCATCTGCTGAACCTGGCGTCACCGGACGCCCCCGACGCCGAGCGACTCCGGGCCGCGGCGCAGCTGGTAGTAGAAGCTGCGGAGTCCGCCGACGGAGTGCCGCCGCTGTCAGAACAATTCCTCCGCGGCCTCAGCGACGTGAGGATTGGCCATATGCATGTGGTTGCGTTGTGCGAGGGTCAATTGGTGGGATTTGCGGCATTGGCCCCGGCGCAGCAAGAAGAGACAGAGCAGGTGACTCCGGCGCAGGCAGAATTGGTGGTCGCGCCGATGTTCCGTCGCCGCGGAGTGGCGAAGGAGATGGTGGAGCATATTACGGCGGGCGCGCCGGGATTGCAGCTGTGGGCGCACGGCAACCTGGAGCCGGCACAGCGTTGTGCGGAGTCGTTGGGGCTGAGCAAGAAGCGATCCCTCGTCGTGCTGGGGCTCGGTGGGCAGGAGCTTATCGACGTCGCGGGGGAGGCGTCGGCCATCCAGATGCCCGGGGGCTTTGAATTGCTGAACTACACCGAGTCCGCGGAGCGTTGGGGGCAGGAGCTGGTGGACTCGGAGTGGCTGCGAGTGAATAACGAGGCGTTTTCTTGGCACCCCGAGCAAGGGGGCTGGGACGCAGCTCGTCTGGACCGCGCGCGAGAGACGGATTGGTATCGTCCAGAGGACGTCATGTTGCTATGGAACCTCCCCGATAGGGGGGAGCCAGGGCTAGCGGGGTTCCACTGGATGAAGCGCCACAACGCCGAAACCCCTGCGACCGCTGAGGTTTATGTGATCGGCGTTGGCGAGGGGTTTCGGGGGCAAAAATTGAGCAAACCGCTCCTCGTTTCGGGTCTACAACACCTCGTGAAAACAGGCTCTGAACTGGTTATATTGTATGTCGAATCAGATAACGAATCGGCTATGGGTTTGTATCGTGCCTACGGGTTCGAGGTGCGTGAGGAGCATGCGGTGTACGCGTGATGTGATAAGTGTCATGTCATATTCTGGATTGTTAACCTTTTGTTCACCGTAAATGCCCCTTGCGCTTAACCTGTGCCGGATAGCTTTGCCAGACGTGAGCAACAGGCGACTGTGCTTTGCCTCAAGAAGGCCTGGGGACCTAGGCGCTTGGGGTGAGGTGCGGACTCCGCTTTCTACATTTGTAGGACTCGGTGTTGCTCGGACTATGTACTGACTGACCTGCACCGGAAAGGTTTTCCCGTGATTCGCAACTTTAAGCGCACCGCCGCTATCTTCGGCGTCGTAGCTGTAAGCTCCTCCGCTCTCGTGGCTTGCTCCGACTCCTCCTCCTCCGACAAGGAAGCTAAGAAGGCTGAAATGCCAGGCGGCTACGCGCTGTCTGACGCTGAGGGCCAGCTCGTTGCTGAGGGTGCCTCCTCTCAGCAGAACGCCATGGACTACTTCGCAGCGAAGTTCCAGGAAATGACTGACGGCAAGCAGTCCCTCTCCTACACCCCGTCCGGCTCCGGCTCCGGCCAGACCCAGTTCCTGGGTGGCCAGGTTGCTTTCGCTGGTTCCGACTCCCCTCTGGACGAGGAGCAGGTCAAGGAAGCAGAAAAGCGCTGTGAGGGTTCCGAGGCTTGGCACCTGCCGTTCGTTATCGCTCCTGTGGCTATCGCCTACAACCTGGAGGGCGTTGACGAGCTGACCCTGTCCACCGAGAACGTTGCCAAGATCTTCAAGGGCGACATCAAGAAGTGGAACGACGACGCCATCAAGAAGGACAACGAGGGCGTTGAGCTTCCGGACAAGGACATCAAGGTTGTCTACCGTGCGGACGAGTCCGGCACCACCTCCAACTTCCAGAAGTTCCTCTCCGCTGCTGCGGACTGGAAGGGCGAGGGTAAGAACTTCCCGACCGGTGTTGGTGAGGGTGCTGACGGCTCCTCCGGCGTGACCACCCAGGTTTCCCAGATTGACGGTGGCGTCACCTACGTTGAGCACTCCCACGCTGTCCAGGCTGGCCTGGGCGTTGCCAAGATTGACTTCGGTGCCGGCGCAGCCGAGCTGAACGAAGAGTCCGTGGGTAAGGCTCTGGAGAACCTGAAGTTCAAGGGCGAGGGCAACAACATGGTTGTTGACTCCGAGGCTCTGTTCTCCTCCAAGGATGAGGGCGCATACCCGATGATCCTGACCACCTACGAGATCGTTTGCTCCAAGGGCTACGACGAGGCAACCGCTAACCAGGTGAAGGACTTCCTGATGACCGCTCTGGCTCACCAGGATGAGGGCC
Organism: Corynebacterium incognita; assembly: GCF_014217255.1. Taxonomy (NCBI): domain Bacteria; kingdom Bacillati; phylum Actinomycetota; class Actinomycetes; order Mycobacteriales; family Corynebacteriaceae; genus Corynebacterium; species Corynebacterium incognitum. The sequence continues at coordinate 805,806 of NZ_CP059404.1, read as the reverse complement.
TGACCGAGGCTGGCCACATCCCAGTCACCGGCAAGCACTACGACCGCCTGGTTGAGGCAGTCAAGGCAATCGAGGCTAAGTAATTCAGCCTCCTAGGTTGTGATTGAATGTCCAGTGCCCCGCAATCGAGTGGCGCGCTGGACTAGATAACTGGCCCCCGCACGCGAGACCGCTGTGGGGGCATAGTTACGTTAAGCACACTTATTTGTTGTGCCACTTGCATTGTATATTCTCCGAAGTTGAAGGATCCTAGCCACATGGCAGATTACAACTCGACTAAAGGTGACCACGTCGAGATCGCGGACGACCGCGACATCAACGGCCACTCTGTAGTTCCGACCACCACGGCGACCAAGCCCGAAGAGCAACCCGAGCTCGTTGCTGAAGGCGGCGTAAAGCGCCCCGGTGACCGCATTTTCGAATTCCTGTCCACCGCATCGGCCAGCCTCATTACCATCTTCATCGCGGCGATTGGTGTCTTCCTGGTTATCCGAGCCGTCCCGGCGATGCAGAACAACGCCAATGGCATTGGCGGCTTCTTCACCTACTCTGGCGACTGGGACACCTCCGACGTGGCCAACATGTCCTTCGGTATCCCGAGTCTCTTCGCCGCGACTGTCACGATGTCTATTGTGGCGCTCGTCCTGGCCATGCCGATTGCACTCGGTGTTGCTATCTTCCTGGCTAATTACTGCCCGAAGAACCTGGTGAAGCCTCTGGGCTTCCTGGTTGACATGCTCGCTGCCGTTCCCTCGATCGTCTACGGCCTGTGGGGCTGGCTCGTTCTCGGCCCACTGCTGTCCAAGTTCTACGAGTGGTTGCACTCGTGGGCGGGCGGTTTCTTCCTGTTCACCACCTACTCCAACTCCCCGTCCTTCGGCACCGCCCGAAACATGTTCACCGGTGGCATTGTTCTGGCCGTGATGATTCTTCCGATCATCGCCGCCACCGCCCGTGAGGTGTTCGTGCAGACCCCGAAGGGCCACATCGAGGCTGCTCAGGCTCTGGGCGCAACGCGTTGGGAAGTTGTTCGCATGACCGTGCTTCCGTTCGGTCTGTCCGGCTACATCTCCGGTGCGATGCTCGGCCTCGGCCGTGCGCTGGGTGAAACCATGGCGCTGTACATGGTCGTGGGCCCGTCCACCGAGTTCCGCTGGTCCCTGTTCGATGGTGGTACGACCTTCGCTACCGCGATTGCTCGTGCCGCGCCGGAGTTTAACGACCCGACCCGTTCGGGTGCGTACATCGCCGCCGGCCTGGTCCTGTTCGTGTTGACCTTCGTGGTCAACGCTATCGCCCGTGCGATCGTGGCTAGCAAGTAGAAAGCGAGAAAACAATGACTAACAAGACTGTTGCCCCGACCTCCTCGAAGGTCAATGGCTCCTCCGCTTTCACTGACATCTCTGGCAGCCGTAAGGCCGTCAACACTATCGCGTCCGTCATCATCTACCTGTGCATGTTGATCGCACTGATTCCACTGGTATGGGTCCTGTGGGAGCTTATCGTCAAGGGCCTCCCCGTCACCCTGCGCGCCGAGTGGTGGACCGAGGACATGCTGGGCACGATGTACCACTCCAAGGGCGGCGGTGCGCTGCACGCCATCACCGGTACCTTCATCCAGACCCTGATCGCCTCCGTGGTCGCTATCCCGATTGGCGTGTTCACCGCCATCTACCTGGTGGAGTACTCCACCGGCGGCTGGCTGGGTCGCATCACCACCTTCATGGTGGACATCCTCTCCGGTGTTCCTTCCATCGTCGCCGCACTGTTCGTGTACGCAGCGTGGATCACCACCATGGGCTTCGACCGCTCCGGTATGGCTGTGGCCTGGTCGCTGCTCCTGCTCATGATTCCCGTGGTTGTTCGTAACACCGAGGAAATGCTGCGCGTGGTTCCAATGGACCTGCGCGAGGCCTCCCTGGCACTGGGCGTTCCGAAGTGGAAGACCATCGCCAAGATTGTTCTGCCGACCGCCCTGTCCGGCATCGTCACCGGCATCATGCTGGCGATCGCGCGCATCATGGGCGAGTCCGCACCGGTCCTGATCTTGGTGGGCTCGACCTCCGCGTTGAACACCAACCCGATGGACGGCCCGATGTCCTCGCTGCCACTGATGATGCTCGATATGTACAAGGCCGGCGTTACCGAAAACGTCCTGGACAAGATGTGGGGTGCCGCGTTTACGCTGGTGCTGCTGATCGCCCTTTTGAACATTGGCGCACGCATCATCTCCGCTAAGTACTCAGTCAAGAAATAATCACCCCTCTCATATCCCCAACAGGAGTAAATGATGTCCAAGCTTGCACTTAATGACGTCAACATTTACTACGGCGATTTCCACGCTGTACAGAACGTCAACATGCAGATCCCGGCACAGGCAGTGACCGCTTTCATCGGCCCTTCCGGCTGTGGTAAGTCCACCGTTCTGCGCACTCTCAACCGCATGCACGAGGTTATCCCCGGTGCTTCCGTCAAGGGCGAGATCCTTCTCGACGGCGAGAACATCTACGGCAAGAACATTGACCCAGTGGCGGTGCGTAACACCATCGGCATGGTGTTCCAGAAGGCTAACCCGTTCCCCACCATGTCCATCGAGGACAACGTTGTGGCAGGCCTGAAGCTGTCCGGTGAGAAGAACAAGAAGAAGCTCAAGGAAGTTGCAGAGAAGTCGCTGCGCGGCGCGAACCTCTGGGAAGAAGTCAAGGACCGCCTGGACAAGCCGGGCGGCGGCCTCTCCGGTGGTCAGCAGCAGCGTCTGTGCATCGCTCGTGCGATTGCAGTGGAGCCAGAGGTTCTGCTCATGGACGAGCCTTGCTCCGCTCTTGACCCGATTTCCACCCTGGCCGTGGAGGACCTCATCCACGAGCTGAAGGAAGACTTCACCATCGTCATCGTGACCCACAACATGCAGCAGGCAGCTCGTGTGTCCGACAAGACCGGCTTCTTCTCCCTGGAGGCAACCGGTAAGCCGGGCCACCTGGTGGAGTTCAACGACACCACCAAGATCTTCGAGAATCCTGACAAGAAGGAAACCGAAGACTACATCGCTGGTCGCTTCGGCTAAACCAGCACGCACATAGTCCGAGCAACGAGCCCGGCACTCCCGCACGCGCGGGTGGTGCCGGGCTCGCCTCAGTTTTCACGCCTCAACTCGGGACATATGAGCTACCACGAATCACAGTCAGGAACTGATCCCAGCGCTGGGCGGAGAGCGTCCACAGCACCGGTTGCCCAGTTGTCCATGGCGGTTCGCCTGGGGGAGAAGACACTGGCGAAGTGGTAGTTGCCGGACACGCGGAGGCCGTTGCGGTCGCGCAGGACCCCATGCGCTATTCGTCGGCTGTGTCCCGCTTCATGCAACTGCCGAATGGTCTCGACGGTGAGGCGCACACCGCCATGCGGGGTCTCCTTGACCGTTACCTCAACGTCAGCGTCGTCGAGAAGCTCGAAGCAACCTTCCGCGGCGTCGCCCGGGAGCTCCTCAAGTCATTTCCTGGGAGCAGCACTGTCGACGCCGTGAGTGAACTCGGCGAGGTCTATGCCGTCCGTGCCATGCTGGCCTGGCTAGGATGGCCGCAGGAATTGGAGCCGCGCCTGCTGGCATGGGTCCAGGAGAATTCCGCGGCCACCCGCTCCGGGGAGTTGGAACGCACGGCAGCGGTGGCGGCGGAATTCGACGCCATCATCGGGGACGTCATCACGCCGCGCGTGGACAATCCAGGAGAGGACGTCACAAGCGCGCTCGTGCACGATACCTCCTTGGGGCGACGCTTGGAGGGTGAAGAAGTTGTTTCCATCCTGCGGAACTGGACGGCCGGCGACCTCGGCTCCATGGCGCGCTGCATCGGGGTGATTGTCGCGCGCCTGTGCGACGACACCACACTCCAGGATCGGTTGCGCCAAGGGGTGAAGGAGGTGGAATTTACCTCTATCGCGGATGAGATCCTGCGCATTGACGATCCTTTTGTGTCCAACCGTCGAATCACCACCTGTCCAGTGAAGCTCGGCGACCTTGAGCTACCGGCTGGGCAGCGCGTGCGCATTCACTGGACCGCGGCGAACCGTGATCCGCGCGCCTTCCCGGAACCCGACACCTTTGCGCCCGAAGCCAACGCAGAGCGCAACCTCGTATGGGGCACGGGGCCGCACGAATGCCCCGGCAAACCGCTATCCATGGTGGAGTTGCGAGCGTTCTTCGAGGAACTATTAACACAGTTCAAGCTCGAACGTCCCGAACAGGGGACCGCGGCCGCGCCACAGAGGGAGGAATTCCCCGTGGGTGGCTGGGCGCGCCTGCCAGTTGTGTTAACGCGGCTTTAACCCTCAGGGGCATCGGTGGGGCGGGGGCTGGAGCGGCCGTGGAACTGCTTCTCCAGATCCTGGAAATGTCGGAGCATCTCTTCCCTGTCCTTGGCCTCGGCGCGCTCGGCCAGGTACTGGTCTGGGGTGAGTCCGGTGGTGAGGTAGACAATGCGGGCGGAGACGTTGACGCAGTGATCCGCGAAGCGCTCGTAGTAGCGCGCCAGCAACGTAAGATCGACGGCCTCGCGGGTGGTGTATTCCCACTCCTTCATCGTGAGCGCAGTGAGCAGGTGCTCGTTGATGTCATCAACCGCGTCGTCGTCCTTGGTCAGTTGCAGCGCCACGGTGGTATCCGGGCTGACCAGGAGGCTGCGGGTGGTTTCGCACATGTGGCGCACCAGTCGGCCAAGTTCCACAAAGTACCCGCGGTAGGCCTCAGGCACCGCCGGGTCTGGGTGGCGACGGCGAGCAGCCTTGGCCACGTGCTTGCTCAAGCTGGCCATTCGGTTGAGGTCTTCCACGATATAAATGGAGGAGACCACTTGGCGCAGATCGGAGGCCACGGGGTTCTCCAGTGCTAAGAGCTTCACGGCGCGTTCTTCGCAACGCTGGCGAATATCTTCCAGGTCATCACTGGTGGACAAGGCTTCTTCCGCGGGCTCGAGCCGGGAATGCACCAGGGCTTCAGTGGCCTTGTCCATGATCGAACCCACCATATCGCACATGATGATGAGATCGTGTGCGAAGTTGTCAAGGTTCTCACGATAGGCGGTACGCATGGAATCCATATTAGGGGAAAGTATGCGTTGGCGTGCGGCGAAATTTATCCGCCGGAATTTTCAATCTCCGCGCCGACCGGCACGGTATCGTCCTCGGGGTCGTCAAGCCAGCCGTCGGGAAGCGCCACCTTCGCCGGGGAACCCTGGCGCCCGCGGGCCCCGTCGGCGTCGTTAGCCTTAGCAGTAGAATCCGCCCACGGCTCCAGCATCTCCTTGAGGTGCGCCAGCGATTCCACCCGTGCCAACTGCGCGCGGACCTCGCCGCCGACGGGGAATCCGCGCAGGTACCAGCCCATATGTTTGCGGATATCGCGACAGGCGTGGTGCTCGCCATCATGCGAGGCCAGCAGCTCCGCATGGCGGTAAATAATGCGAGTAACTTCTCCCAGCGTCGGTTCCTCCGGGATAGGCTCGCCGCGCAGCTGGGCGGACAGCTCAGCGAACAACCATGGCCGTCCCAGACAGCCACGCCCCACGACCACGCCGTCGCACCCGGATTGCGCCATCATGTCCGAGGCGTCGGTGGCTTTGAAAATATCTCCATTGCCCAACACAGGTACCCCCGACTCCGCCAGGTGCTCCTTGAGGCGGGCGATCTCTGTCCAGTCCGCATCGCCTGAGTAACGCTGCGCAGCGGTGCGGCCGTGCAATGCGACGGCTTGGGCGCCCATGTCCACGGCGATCCGCCCGGCGTCGAGATGCGTGCGGTGCTCATCGTCGATGCCGATGCGCATCTTTACCGTTACTGGGATGTCCGTGCCCTCCGTGGCGCGCACCGCGGCGTCCACAATCTGGCCGAACAGCCGCCGCTTGTAGGGGAGCGCAGCGCCGCCGCCTCGGCGGGTGACCTTGGGCATGGGGCAGCCGAAGTTCATATCGATGTGGTCGGCTAAATTCTCGTCCACGATCATCTTCGCGGCTTTGTAAGTATATTCCGGATCCACAGTGTAGAGCTGCAGGGAACGCGGGTCCTCGTCGGGCGCGAACGTCGTCATGTGAATCGTCTTCTCATTGCGCTCCACGAGTGCTCGCGCGGTCACCATTTCGCAGACGTAGAGTCCCGACACGGTGCCAGTCAGCGCGCGCTCTTGTTCGCGGCACAGGGTGCGGAAAGCCACGTTGGTTACCCCTGCCATCGGGGCCAGGATGACGGGGGATTCGAGGTTAATCTTTCCAATTCGCAGACTCACAAGGCCCCATTGTGCTCCCTGTGCAGGTCTGAGGGCAAATATGAAATCTTCGCTGGCTTGCCGACGCCCGCGTGGGGCACGGCCACGAAACCCTCCGGGTGGGAGGCCTGTCAAAGTTTTGCAAACTATTGGAAAAGATTTGGGAAAGTTCGCTAATGTGGTCTGTGTAACTTTAATTGAAGGGGGCCAACGTACGTTGTCTGGCCATGTCCTTCCTGCAAGGAGGTAAAACGCATGTCCGAGAGGATCGCGAACGAATTTTTCCAGTCCAAGGTGATGTCTGCTGACGAGGCGGCGCAGTTTGTCAATCATGGCGACCGCGTAGGCATCTCCGGCTTCACGGGCGCCGGCTACCCGAAGGCTCTCCCACAGGCCATCGCGGACAAGGCGCGTGCGGCGCACGAGAAGGGCGAGGAGTTCAAGATCGACGTCTTCTCCGGCGCGTCCACCGCACCGGACGCAGACGGTGTTCTGGCGGAGGCAGACGCACTGCGCTTCCGCACTCCGTACAACTCCGATCCGGTCCTGCGTAACAAGGCTAACTCCGGCGAGATCCTGTACCAGGACGTGCACCTGTCCCACATCGGCATGCACGTAGAGCAGGGCTTCTACGGTGACTTCCAGGTCGCCATCATTGAGGCCGTGCGCATCACCGAAGAGGGTAACATCATCCCGTCCTCCGCAGTGGGCAACAACCTCGAGTACATCGATGCCGCTGACAAGATCATCATTGAGGTCAACGAGTGGCAGTCCCTCAACCTGGAGGGCATGCACGACATCTACAAGATTGAGAAGCTGCCTAACCGTCAGCCAATCCCGATCACCAAGGTCTCTGACCGCGTGGGCACCTCCTACATCGAGATTCCGCAGGAGAAGGTCGTAGCGGTCGTAGAGACCAACGCTCCGGACCGCAACGCTCCGTTCAAGGCCCCGGATGAGGTGTCTGAGAAGATCGCTGCAAACTTCATCGAGTTCCTGGAAGGCGAGGTCGCCGCTGGCCGCCTGGCTTACGACCAGTTCATCATGCAGTCCGGCGTGGGCAACGTCCCGAACGCCGTGATGGCAGGCCTGCTGGACTCCAAGTTCGAAAACATCCAGGCCTACACCGAGGTTATCCAGGACGGCATGCTCGACCTCATCGACGCCGGCAAAATGACCATGGCGTCCGCGACGTCCTTCGCGCTGTCCCCGGACTACGCAGAGAAGATGAACGCGGAGGCAGATCGCTACCGTAACCACATCATCCTGCGTCCGCAGCAGGTGTCCAACCACCCTGAGGTCATCCGCCGCGTCGGCCTGATTTCCTCCAACGGCATGATTGAGGGTGACATCTACGGCAACATCAACTCCACCAACGTGGGCGGCACCCGCATTATGAACGGCACCGGCGGTTCTGGTGACTTCACCCGTAACGCTTACATCTCCACCTTCGTGTCCCCGTCCGTGGCGAAGGACGGCAAGATTTCCGCCATCGTTCCTTTCGTGTCCCACACCGACCACACGGAGCACGACACCATGGTCATCATCACCGAGTACGGTGTCGCTGACCTGCGTGGCCTGGCTCCGCGCGAGCGCGCCGAGAAGGTTATCGCCATCGCTCACCCGGATTACCGTGAGGCACTGACCAGCTACTTCGAGCGCGGTATGCAGGGCAAGTTCGTACACACCCCGCACGATCTGAAGTCCGCCTTCGAGTTCCAGATTAAGTTCGCCGAGACCGGCGACATGCGCGACGCCGACGTCTAAACGTCGCTCGGAACCTGTTTCACCCGCCGAATTGACCTAGTTTTTGCTGGGCCAGCCCGGCGGGTTAAACTATGTGTTCGTTGGGCCTTTAGCTCAGTTGGTAGAGCTACGGACTTTTAATCCGCAGGTCGCGGGTTCGAGCCCCGCAGGGCCCACAGCAAGCACCCCATACGCTGCATAAACGCGGTGTATGGGGTGTTGTCGTTGGGGTGCTAGGTCATGGGGATCCCTTATTTGATCCCTCATCGCTGATCTTCTGCGCTCACCGCCGGGCGTGTGACGCGGTTTTTGCGTTGTGAGCGCAAGTCACGCAATATCGGCCTGAAAAACCGTCACTTGCGCTCACAACGTAAATTTTGCGGGGCTCACAGCGGGCGGCTGGCGCCGAGACCGCAGTCGAGTAGGGGACATGGCTACTCCAACCGCGACGCGGGATAGTGAAGGCAAGGTGCACTTCCGGCCCGCCCATGCCTGTCGCCATCAAGAAGTGCGTGCCGGACGAACAGCTCGTCGTGGACGCCGGCATGTGGGTGCCGGAGATGCGCGTCGAGGACGGCGCCATTGAGCTGTTGCACGCGATTGAGGATGCCGAGGGCGCGGCGTCGATAGGCCCGGGTTGGGAGTTCTACATGGACCGCCTCGCGGTCGCATACCGCGGCGAGGACGTTGTTGCCGTGGACCTCGAGACGGACTACTACCCGGTGATGAGCGACTATTTCACCGCGCTTTACGGACGCGTGGCTAGGAAGGCGCGCTAGCTCTTCACCATCTTCTTGATGGCTTTCATTGCCTCGTCGATCTTCTCGCGCGCCACCTCGCCGTCTTCGGCGGCGGCCCCGGTGACGCAGTGAGAAATATGGTCGTCGAGAAGCGCTAGGGCGACGTTCTCCAGCGCCGAGGTTACCGCGGAGATCTGGGTGATGATGTCAATGCAGTACTGGTCCTCGTCCACCATCCGCTGAATGCCCCGCGTCTGCCCCTCGATGCGCTTGAGGCGCATGAGGTATTTGTCTTTGTCCTCGTTGTAGCCGTGCACGTTCGCCTCGTGGCAGGCACACGTAGCAGTGGTATCTGAGGCTGCCGTGGGGGCTGCAGGAGAGGGGGCATTATCGGTGGCGCTCATAGACACTGATTATCCCACCCGCCGTGGCAAAGAGAAAGTGTGTGGGGGTAACGCCGCAGCGTGGCTGCCGATTTTGTTTCCACCGTAGCTGTCAAGTATATTTTGATAAGTCGCAACAGCGCGTGCGCGTGATGCGGCAGGCCCCCATCGTCTAGCGGCCTAGGACACCGCCCTTTCACGGCGGCGGCACGGGTTCGAATCCCGTTGGGGGTACGAAAAGTTCAGGACTTTTCGTACGTTTGAATAGCAATGGCCCTGTGGCGCAGTTGGTTAGCGCGCCGCCCTGTCACGGCGGAGGTCGCGGGTTCAAGTCCCGTCAGGGTCGCCATTGTTTTTAGCCTCCCGGCATCCATAGTGGTGTCGGGAGGTTTCTTTTTGTCGCATAGACCCGCGTGCCGAGGACGCTAGCGGTCTCGGTGTGGGCGGGGTGTTGAGGAAGTACTCTTCTAGGTTTGCGTGAATCGGGCATTTACCTGGCGATTTGTGCGATTCATAGCCAGCTGTGTAAAGTGAATTCTCGTGCAAAGGAGTGCCTCAAAGGTTCGCGCAGCGAGCTGAAGAGGGCTGCGGAGCATAAAACTGAAAAGGCCCTGTGGCGCAGTTGGTTAGCGCGCCGCCCTGTCACGGCGGAGGTCGCGGGTTCAAGTCCCGTCAGGGTCGCAAGGTTGTCCTTGTGGCAATCTTGGCCAGATAGCTCAGTCGGTAGAGCACACGCCTGAAAAGTGTGGGGTCGCCAGTTCGATCCTGGCTCTGGCCACAATCACACCCTCGAATTAACTAGGAAACGTCCAGTTAATCCGAGGGTGTTTTTGGCATACTGGGCGCCATGACAAACGCAGATGGCAAGAACGCAGAGTCCAACCCGGCAGTAGAAGTGCGCCAGGATGTGGAGAATTCGCGCTTCGTCGTCACCGTGGACGGCCACGAGGCTGGCTTCGCGGCGTACAACGAGGGGACTCCTAGCGCCGGTGCAGACGCCACAGTGGAACCGGCGGCTAACGTTCGCGAATTTGACCACACGGAAATCTACCCGGAGTTTCAGGGGCGGGGGCTGTCGAAGCCGCTCATTCAAGCCGCACTGGACGCCACGCGCACGGAGAGCTTGAAGGTGGTGCCGACCTGTTCGGCGGTTCAGGGCTTCATCGACAAAACCCCCGATTACCAGGACATGGTAGCCGAGGGCTAGGAGCTTCTTGCGCTTGTTGGAGCGCTAGATGTAATAGTCCGGATCCACCAGCTTGATGCGCTCTTCCTTGCGGCGCGGGCGGTTGGTGGCGGGGATGCCCACCGCGATGTGGTGAGCAGGCACGTCCTTGGTGACCACGGCGTTGGCGCCGATGGCGGAGCCCTCGCCGATGGTGATGGGGCCCAAGACCTTCGCGCCCGCACCCACCGTGACGTTGTCCTCAATAGTGGGGTGGCGCTTGGTCTGCGTCAGGACCTGGCCGCCCAGGGTGACGCCGTGGTACAGCATAACGCCGTCGCCGATCTCGGCGGTCTCGCCGATGACGATGCCCATACCGTGATCAATGAAGAATCGGCGACCGATTGTAGCCCCGGGGTGGATTTCCACGCCGGTGAGTAAGCGGGTTGCCTGCGCGAGGATGCGGGCGGGGCCTTTAAATCCGCGTAGCCATAACCAGTGGGAGATTCGGTGGGACCAAATGGCGTGCAGCCCGGAATAAACAATGGCGTTTTCCATGTCCCCGCGCGCGGCGGGGTCATGGTCGCGGGCGTTCTTTAGGTCTTCACGGATCCTCGCGATGATGCTCATGGGGACTGAGCATACTCTTTACTCTCGCGCCCCGCGGACATTAGTCTACGGCGACCGAGTGGGCTTGCCGCTTAGTCGCGGATGTCCTCGAAGAGGACGGTGGAGACGTAGCGCTCACCGAAGTCAGGGAGAACAACCACGATGGTCGTGCCCTCGTACTCTGGGCGGCCCGCTAGCTCGAGAGCAGCGTGTACGTTAGCGCCCGCGGAAATGCCGACCAGAAGGCCCTCGTCGGTGGCCAACTTCCGTGCGGTGGCGATGGCATCCTCGTTGGACACGGTCAGCACCTCATCCAGGATGGTGCGGTCCAGAACCTCCGGGATGAAGTTGGCGCCCAGCCCCTGGATCTTGTGCGGGCCGGCCTTGCCCGCGGTCAGGAGCGGGGAAGCAGCGGGCTCAACGGCGATGGCCTTGATGTCGGCGTTCTGTTCCTTGAGGTAGCGGCCGGAACCGGTGATGGTGCCGCCAGTGCCGATGCCGGCAACAAAGGCGTCGAGCTGGCCGTCGGTGTCCTCCCAGATTTCCGGGCCAGTGGTCTGGTAGTGGACAGCGGCGTTGGCTTCGTTGGCGAACTGCCGGGCCAGGATTGCGTTCGGCTCGGCTTCCAGGAGCTTGTTTGCCTTGTCGACGGCGCCCTGCATGCCGGCTGCGCCAGGTGTAAGGACGATTTCTGCACCATAAGCGCGCAGCAGGACGCGGCGCTCGTTGGACATGGTCTCCGGCATGGTGAGCTTCACGGTGTAGCCGCGCGCCGCGCCGACCAGCGCCAAAGCGATGCCGGTGTTGCCAGAGGTGGCTTCGATGATGGTGCCGCCAGGTTTGAGCTCGCCGGAAGCCTCCGCAGCGTCGATAATTGCCTTACCGATGCGGTCCTTCACCGAGTTAGCGGGGTTGAAGGACTCAACCTTGGCCACGATCGTCGCGCCCTTGCCTTCGGTAAGGCGGTTGAGGCGTACGAGCGGGGTGCCGCCGATGGTGTCGAGGATGTTGTTATAAATCTTGCCCATGAGGTGTACTTCCTTTGCGGATTGGGAATTTCAATTCTTTCTACTCCCTGGATGGTACACCACATTTCTAGACTTTCCAGTATATTGTTAGTAGACTAAACGGTCTACTAATCTACTATTTGTCCAGCGCATAGTCTAGAAACGAGGTTGTGGATATACCGCCTAGTGAAGGGGGTCAAAGAATACGACTGCGATGCGCGAGGGGCAATTGGGAGATTCAAAACTGAGGGGCTACTATTACCCCCATATAGCCCCGCGCAAGCGAAATTTTTGGAATTTTGTTGTTACATACAGCAAATTTCGGGTGCACCTTAACGGGTGTATCGGCGACAGTAGGAGAGGTCATGGATTCAGTACGAATCAAAGACGACGCAGAAGCGATCCGCTCGGCACTCACAGCGCTGAAGAACGAGACCGGCATCCCGGTCACGATGTTCGCGACGTTGCATAGTGATAATCGCTTGCACATCTCCCATTGGATTGGCCTCCGGACCCCGGCGCTGCAGGACCTCGTCCTGGAGCCCGGCGTGGGCCTTGGTGGTCGCGTCGTCGCTACTCGACGCCCCGTGGGTGTCACCGACTACGCGCGCGCTACCACCATCACCCACGAGAAGGACTCCGTCATCCAAGACGAGGGCCTGCACTCGCTAGTAGCTGTCCCTGTTATTGTTCGCCGTGAGGTGCGCGGCGTCCTCTACGTTGGTGTGCATTCCCCGGTGCGCCTTGGTGACAAGGTCATCGAAGAGGTCACCACCACTGCCCGAATTCTCGAGCAGGAGCTCGCGATCTCCGCAGCGCTGCGCCGTGGCGACGGCGCTAAGGGTGCTGGGGTAGGCAGCCACGTTATGAATGGTGCGGAGTGGGAACAGGTGCGTTCCACCCACTCGAAGCTGCGCATGCTTGCTAACCGGGTGGAAGACGAGGCGCTCCGCAAGGAACTGGAGTCTCTGTGTGATCAAATGGTCTCTCCAGTGCGGGTCAAGCAGACCACCAAGCTCTCCGCGCGCGAATTGGACGTTTTGTCCTGCGTCGCGCTTGGCCATACCAACGTCGAAGCCGCCGCAGAAATGGGCATCGGTGCTGAAACCGTCAAGTCTTACCTGCGTTCCGTGATGCGTAAACTTGGCGCGCACACCCGGTACGAAGCCGTTAACGCTGCCCGCCGTATTGGCGCCCTGCCGTGATGGCGCGCCGGGGAAGAAAGCCAGCGCGCTAGATTTCCCGGTAAGTTGGTGGGCGTGAAGGATCAATTCTTAGTTTCAGGGGGAGCCCGCCTGCAAGGCTCCGTGAAGGTGGATGGCGCCAAGAACAGCGTGCTTAAGCTGATGGCGGCTGCCCTGTTGGCCGAAGGTACCACCACCTTGACCAATTGCCCGGAGATTCTCGACGTCCCGCTCATGCAAAAGGTCCTCGAAGGGCTGGGGTGCGAGGTCACCGTTGACGGCGGGGCCGTCTCCATCACCACCCCGAGCGAGCTGTCTTCCGATGCCGATTTTGATGCAGTTCGTCAGTTCCGTGCGTCCGTATGTGTGCTTGGCCCCCTCACCGCCCGCTGCGGCCGGGCCAAGGTCGCTCTTCCAGGCGGCGACGCGATCGGCTCTCGCCCGTTGGATATGCATCAGTCCGGCCTCGAGAAGATGGGGGCCACCACCCGCATTGAGCATGGCGCTGTCGTTGCCGAGGTAGACCGGCTGCGCGGTGCGCACATCAAGTTGGACTTCCCCTCCGTGGGTGCCACGGAAAACATTGTGACCGCAGCCGTGCTCGCGGACGGGGTCACCACTCTGGACAACGCTGCGCGTGAGCCAGAGATCATGGACCTTTGCGACATGCTGATGTCCATGGGTGCGCAGATTGACGGCGCCGGCTCATCGACGTTGACCATCACGGGCGTCGACAAGCTTTGTCCCACCACCCACGAGGTGGTCGGTGACCGGATCGTCGCCGGCACCTGGGCCTACGCGGCGGTCATGACGCAGGGCGACATTACTGTCGGTGGAATCTCTCCACGCCATTTGCACCTCCCGTTGGAGAAGCTCAAGGTTGCCGGCGCCCACATCGAAACCTACGAGAATGGTTTCCGCGCCAAGATGGATCGCCGTCCGGACGCCGTGGACTACCAAACCTTGCCTTTTCCCGGCTTCCCGACGGACTTGCAGCCCATGGCAATCGGCCTCTCGGTGATTGCCAATGGCACTTCTGTGATAACCGAGAATGTCTTCGAATCGCGTTTCCGTTTCGTCGATGAATTGTTGCGCCTTGGTGCTGATGCACAAGTGGATGGCCATCACGTGGTCATTCGCGGAATCGACAAGCTTTCATCGACTCATGTGTGGAGTTCCGACATCCGCGCTGGTGCGGGGCTGGTCCTCGCAGGCTTGGTAGCTGATGAGCAGACGGTGGTGCACGACGTTTATCACATCGACCGCGGTTACCCGCACTTCGTGGAAAATCTCAACCGCCTTGGCGCCAACGTGCAACGAGTGAGCGTGGAGGAGCCAGAGATCTACTAGCTGCCCACTCCGCGAGGGCAAGCTTTTCGACGTCCCCGGTGCAGACCAAAACTAGTGCCTAAAACTGCGGTTTCTTGGTGGCTGTTTTTGTGTGTTGTGCTGGGGATTTGTGTTTGGTTTGTGTGGTGTGTAAGTTTATCTAGGTCAGCGCGACCGACAGCGCCCCACAGGAATTGATTGTTTCTGGTTGTGTGGCGGGAGGAAAACAGGTGCTGGCTAAACACTCGCTTATCTTCTTTGTGGTGGTTTTGTGCCGTCATGGGGTTGTGGTGTGGTGACGTTGTCTGAGAACTCAATAGTGTGCCAATGTACTTTTTTATTTTTTGTGTTGTTGCGCATGGTGTGTTGGTGGTTGTGGTGTGTGCCGGGTGGCGCCTTGTAATGAGGGCGTTACTGTAAACATTTAAGTGTTTCATTGGCTGCATTGTGATTACTGATTTGCATTTGTGTGTGATGATGTTTCTGGCCTCGTTTTGCCCCGTCGGGTTGGGGTCAGTTTTTGTAGTATTTTTTTTGTCAGCTACATGGGCATTCTGCGGCTTTTGGTTGTGGGTGTTTGTGTGGTTTGTCTTATTTTGGTTAGGTTTGGGCTTTTCACGAGCCTTTTTGTGGAGAGTTTGATCCTGGCTCAGGACGAACGCTGGCGGCGTGCTTAACACATGCAAGTCGAACGGAAAGGCCTTGCTTGCAAGGTACTCGAGTGGCGAACGGGTGAGTAACACGTGGGTGATCTGCCCTGCACTTCGGGATAAGCCTGGGAAACTGGGTCTAATACCGGATAGGACCATCGTTTAGTGTCGGTGGTGGAAAGTTTTTTCGGTGTAGGATGAGCCCGCGGCCTATCAGCTTGTTGGTGGGGTAATGGCCTACCAAGGCGTCGACGGGTAGCCGGCCTGAGAGGGTGGACGGCCACATTGGGACTGAGATACGGCCCAGACTCCTACGGGAGGCAGCAGTGGGGAATATTGCACAATGGGCGGAAGCCTGATGCAGCGACGCCGCGTGGGGGATGAAGGCCTTCGGGTTGTAAACTCCTTTCGCTAGGGACGAAGCTTTTGTGACGGTACCTAGATAAGAAGCACCGGCTAACTACGTGCCAGCAGCCGCGGTAATACGTAGGGTGCGAGCGTTGTCCGGAATTACTGGGCGTAAAGAGCTCGTAGGTGGTTTGTCGCGTCGTCTGTGAAATTCCGGGGCTTAACTCCGGGCGTGCAGGCGATACGGGCTAACTTGAGTACTGTAGGGGTAACTGGAATTCCTGGTGTAGCGGTGAAATGCGCAGATATCAGGAGGAACACCGATGGCGAAGGCAGGTTACTGGGCAGTTACTGACGCTGAGGAGCGAAAGCATGGGTAGCGAACAGGATTAGATACCCTGGTAGTCCATGCCGTAAACGGTGGGCGCTAGGTGTGAGGGACTTCCACGTCTTTCGTGCCGTAGCTAACGCATTAAGCGCCCCGCCTGGGGAGTACGGCCGCAAGGCTAAAACTCAAAGGAATTGACGGGGGCCCGCACAAGCGGCGGAGCATGTGGATTAATTCGATGCAACGCGAAGAACCTTACCTGGGCTTGACATACATCAGATTGCCGTAGAGATACGGTTTCCCTTGTGGTTGGTGTACAGGTGGTGCATGGTTGTCGTCAGCTCGTGTCGTGAGATGTTGGGTTAAGTCCCGCAACGAGCGCAACCCTTGTCTTATGTTGCCAGCATTTAGTTGGGGACTCATGAGAGACTGCCGGGGTTAACTCGGAGGAAGGTGGGGATGACGTCAAATCATCATGCCCCTTATGTCCAGGGCTTCACACATGCTACAATGGTCGGTACAACGCGCAGCTACATCGTGAGGTGGTGCGAATCGCTGAAAGCCGGCCTTAGTTCGGATTGGGGTCTGCAACTCGACCCCATGAAGTCGGAGTCGCTAGTAATCGCAGATCAGCTACGCTGCGGTGAATACGTTCCCGGGCCTTGTACACACCGCCCGTCACGTCATGAAAGTTGGTAACACCCGAAGCCAGTGGCTCAAACTCGTTAGGGAGCTGTCGAAGGTGGGATCGGCGATTGGGACGAAGTCGTAACAAGGTACCCGTACCGGAAGGTGCGGGTGGATCACCTCCTTTCTAAGGAGCATTATTATTTTTTATTCCTGGCATGTTGTGTACACGGTTGTGTGCGGGGGTGTCAGGTGTGGTGGTTGAGTGCCCGTGTGTGGTGCTGCTGCCGTTATGTAAATCGGGTGGACGCATACCCGGTGCCTATTGTGGGGCGCTGTAGAAGCAACTTTTTACCTGCGTGCTGTTGTGCAACGTTTTTGATGCAAAAGATAGAAGTTTTGAGTGTGTTGGCATGCTGTTGGGTGTCTGGGACATGCGTTTGTGTGTTCTGGTTGCCGCATCATTGAAGGTGGGCTGCTTGTGGGTGGTCTGGTTTTTTGGTGGTGTGGGTGTTGTGTGAGAACTGTATAGTGGACGCGAGCATTACAAACACATATGTACTGGTTCTTTTGTGGATTGGTGGGTGTGTGTTTGGTTTTGTTTTGTAGTGTGTTTTGTTTGTTTTTTTAATCAAGTGTGTTTATCTTGTGTGTTTGTTGTTAAGGGCGCATGGTGGATGCCTTGGCATGCTAAGCCGATGAAGGACGTGGAAGGCTGCGTTAAGCCTCGGGGAGTTGTCAATTAAGCGTTGATCCGAGGATGTCCGAATGGGGAAACCTAATCATCTTTGTGGGTGGTTACCTGCATCTGAATTCATAGGGTGTAGGGGGTAATGCGGGGAAGTGAAACATCTCAGTACCCGTGGGAGAAGAAAATAAATTTAATGATTCTGCTAGTAGCGGCGAGCGAACGTGGATGAGGCTAAACCGTGTGTGTGTGATACCGGACAGGGGTTGCGCATGCGGTGTTGTGGGGTTGTTGCGTGCATCATCTGTTCGTGGTGCGTGTGGTGTGTTGTGTTAGGTGAACTGGCTTGGAATGGTCGACCGGAGTGGGTGAGAGTCCCGTAGCTGAAGGCATGGCAGGCTGCATTGTGATTGTCCCCGAGTAGCAGCGGGCTCGTGGAATCTGCTGTGAATCTGCCGGGACCACCCGGTAAGCCTAAATACTTAGTGTGACCGATAGTGAATTTAGTACCGTGAGGGAATGGTGAAAAGTACCCCGGGAGGGGAGTGAAATAGTTCCTGAAACCATGTGCTTACAATCCGTCAGAGCACCTGTTGTGTGTGATGGCGTGCCTTTTGAAGAATGAGCCTGCGAGTCAGCGGCATGTCGCGAGGTTAACCCGTGTGGGGTAGCCGTAGGGAAACCGAATCCTAATGAGGGTGTTGTCAGTGGCATGTTCTGGACCCGAAGCGGGGTGATCTACCCATGGCCAGTGTGAAGCGATGGTAAGACGTCGTGGAGGCGCGAACCCACGTAGGTTGAAAACTGCGGGGATGAGTTGTGGGTAGGGGTGAAAGGCCAATCAAACTCCGTGATAGCTGGTTCTCCCCGAAATGCATTTAGGTGCAGCGTTGTATGAGCTTGTTGGAGGTAGAGCTACTGGTTGGTTGAGCGGGACTATCATCTTAGCAATGTCAGCCAAACTCCGAATGCCAGCAATTTGTGTTATACAGCAGTGAGACTGTGGGGGATAAGCTTCATAGTCGAGAGGGAAACAACCCAGATCGCCGGTTAAGGCCCCTAAGGGTGTGCTAAGTGGAAAAGGATGTGGGATCGCGAAGACAGCCAGGAGGTTGGCTTAGAAGCAGCCATCCTTGAAAGAGTGCGTAATAGCTCACTGGTCGAGTGGTTCTGCGCCGACAATGTAGTGGGGCTCAAGCACACCGCCGAAGCCGCGGCAACAATTTTATTGTTGGGTAGGGGAGCGTCGTGCATGATGTGAAGCAGTATCGTAAGGCGCTGTGGATTGTGTGCGAGTGAGAATGCAGGCATGAGTAACGAATTGGAAGGTGAGAATCCTTCCCGCCGGATGACTAAGGGTTCCTGGGTCAAGTTCGTCTTCCCAGGGTGAGTCGGGACCTAAGGCGAGGCCGACAGGCGTAGTCGATGGACAACCAGTTGATATTCTGGTACCCGTATTATCGCGCCCATGGTAAAGCATTGATACTAACTACCCACAAACCACACCTGATCACCTTCGGGTGTGTGGTGTGGTGCGTGCGTAGGGCCTGATATGTGGTCCAAGTGATGGGGTGACGCAGTGGGGTAGCCAAGCCGCTTAATGGATTGTTGGTGTAAGCGTGTAGCTGATGGCATAGGTAAATCCGTGCTTGTTAGGTAAGACGTGATGCGTAGCCCTAATGGGGTGAAGTTGGTGATCCCGTGCTGTCGAGAAAAGCCTCTAGCGATGTGGTGATACGGCCCGTACCCTAAACCGACACAGGTAGTCAGGTTGAAAATACTAAGGCGTTCGGGTGAACTGTGGTTAAGGAATTCGGCAAAATGCCCCCGTAACTTCGGGAGAAGGGGGACCACATACTGTCAACACCTTTTCGGTGGGCAGCGGTGTGTGGTCGCAGAGAATAGAGGGAAGCGACTGTTTATCAAAAACACAGGTCCATGCGAAGACGTTGAAGTTGATGTATATGGACTGACGCCTGCCCGGTGCTGGAAGGTTAAGAGGACCTGTTAGCCAGTAATGGCGAAGCGGAGAATTTAAGCCCCAGTAAACGGCGGTGGTAACTATAACCATCCTAAGGTAGCGAAATTCCTTGTCGGGTAAGTTCCGACCTGCACGAATGGCGTAACGACTTCTCTGCTGTCTCAACCACAGGCCCGGTGAAATTGCACTACGAGTAAAGATGCTCGTTACGCGCGGCAGGACGAAAAGACCCCGGGACCTTCACTATAGCTTGGTATTGGTGTTCGGTTCGGTTTGTGTAGGATAGGTGGGAGACTATGAAGCTATCACGCCAGTGGTGGTGGAGTCGCAAGTTGAAATACCACTCTGATCGGATTGGATACCTGAACCTTGGCCCATGATCTGGGTTGGGGACAGTGCCTGGTGGGTAGTTTAACTGGGGCGGTTGCCTCCCAAAATGTAACGGAGGCGCCCAAAGGTTCCCTCAGCCTGGTTGGCAATCAGGTGTTGAGTGTAAGTGCACAAGGGAGCTTGACTGTGAGAGAGACATCTCAAGCAGGGACGAAAGTCGGGACTAGTGATCCGGCACCAACGTGTGGAAGTGGTGTCGCTCAACGGATAAAAGGTACCCCGGGGATAACAGGCTGATCTTCCCCAAGAGTCCATATCGACGGGATGGTTTGGCACCTCGATGTCGGCTCGTCGCATCCTGGGGCTGGAGGAGGGCCCAAGGGTTGGGCTGTTCGGCCATTAAAGCGGCACGCGAGCTGGGTTCAGAACGTCGTGAGACAGTTCGGTCTCTATCCGCCGCGCGCGTTGAAACTTGAAGAAAGCTGTCCCTAGTACGAGAGGACCGGGACGGACGTACCTCTGGTGTGCCAGTTGTTCCGCCAGGAGCATTGCTGGTTGGCTACGTACGGAAGGGATAACCGCTGAAAGCATCTAAGCGGGAAGCCTGTTTTAAGATGAGGTTTCTTTTGAGGTCCCCTAAAGACTATGGGGTTGATAGGCCAGACCTGGAAGCAGCGTAAGCTGTTAAGGCTACTGGTACTAATAGACCAAAACAAACACCAAACAACACTTGGTGAAACAAAAAACAACAAAAACATGACAAAACTTGTCGCACGCGTCCACTATGCAGTATTTGACACAACACCACCAGAAACACACCCATAGTGTGTGTCCTGAAGGTTTGTCGGTGGCAATAGTAGCAGGGAAACGCCCGGCCCCATTCCGAACCCGGAAGCTAAGCCTGCTCACGCTGATGGTACTGCACCCGGGAGGGTGTGGGAGAGTAAGTAACCGCCGACACTACAACATAAAACAACTCAATAAACCCAAAAGAGGCCCACGGCACACCACACAGCGTGCCCTGGGCCTCTTCCCCCTTTTCTTTCTCCTACCCACACCCCGCCAGGCCGACTGGATCGTGCAAAAACTACTAGCACACATCATTACAGGTACCCGCACAACCAAAAACCACAGAAAACTCACAACAGTAGGCCACATGTCGTCCGAGGGGATGATGGCGTGGGTACTGGTGAACGCGTAGTGTTATCTCTTGTTGTTTAAAGAAACGCAAGTAACAGGAGTAGATGGCTACGCATGGAATCTCACGTAGGACAAGCATCGGGGAAGCCCGCCGCGGCGCGGGCAGTGGACCTTTTCAAGCAGTATGGCCAAGGCGATACCGCCGTGACTGCACTCAACCGGGTGAGCGTCGAATTCGCTAAGAACGAGTTCACCGCCATCATGGGGCCGTCCGGTTCCGGCAAGTCCACCCTGATGCACACCATGGCTGGTTTGGATTCCGCCACGTCCGGTGCCGCGTTCATCGGTGATACCAACCTGTCGGGCCTCAATGACAAGGCCGTCACGGCGCTTCGCCGTGACCGTCTGGGATTTATCTTCCAGTCCTTTAACCTCGTGCCCACCTTGACCGCCGAGGAAAACATCTGCCTGCCGATGAACATCGCGGGCAACAAGGTAGACCAGGCGTGGTTTAAGGAAGTGACGGATCGTCTCGGGTTGTCCCAGCGGCTAAACCACCGACCAGCAGAGCTGTCCGGTGGTCAGCAGCAGCGCGTAGCGTGTGCTCGCGCGCTTGTGGCGCGACCGGAGATCATTTTTGGCGACGAACCCACCGGTAACTTGGACTCGAATTCCTCGGCGGAGGTTTTGGATATCCTTCGCACCGCTGTGAACCAGGACGATCAGACCGTCGTGATCGTGACCCACGATGCCAAGGCGGCGAGCTACGCCGACCGCGTGATTTTCCTCGCTGACGGTCAGCTGGTTAACGAAATCTACCAGCCGACCATGGAATCTATCCACGCAGTCATGGCCGAGATCGAGTCCTAGGGGTTTTGATGGCTTCAGCAAACACGATGCGCAAAGTTTCGTTGCGTAATGTATTCGCCCATAAACTTCGCTTGGCGCTTACCGTCATCGCGGTGGTTCTAGGCACGTCGTTTATCTCCGGTGCGTTCATGTTCACCAACTCTTTGTCGGACACCTTCGACTCCGCAGTGCAGAACGCGTTCACGGATGTGGACGTTGCAGTCACCCCGGCTGACGGGGAGGAGCACGTCAAGAAGGAGGACCGGGCGAAGTTAGAAAAGGATGACAAAGTCGCAGCGGTCAACGTCATCGATAACAAGACCGTGGTTGTGGCGCGAGAGGACGCGTCGCCGCTGCAGACCGGTGGCGGTACGTCGTCGCTCGGCCTGTGGTACTCGCCGGAAGATTCGGTGGCGAAGCCGAACGAGCTCGTCGAGGGCGCCGCTCCGAAGGGTGAGAAGGAGGTCGTGGTTAACGCCAGCGCCGCGGAGCAACACGGCATCAAGGTCGGGGACAAGCTCTTGGTCGTAGAGCCGGACGAGCGCTACACCATGAAGGTCACAGGCATCTATGAACCCGCCATGGAGGAGGCGGCAACCGGTGTCCGCCTCTACATGGATGCGAAGACATACCTGGGCGGTAATGGGGGCGTCGCCAAGCAAGTGGTGGTGAAGGGCGCAGACGGGGTCGAGCCACAGGCTCTCGTGGATCACCTAAATAAGGAATACCCCAAGAATTTCACCGCCGAGACCGGCGAGAAGCTGGCGGAGGAGATGTCGGACGCGATTTCGTCCGCGCTGAAGTTCGTCAACTACTTCCTCGTTGCCTTCGGCCTCATCGCGCTGCTGGTCGGCACGTTCATTATTGCGAACACCTTCTCGATGATCGTCGCACAGCGCACCAAGGAGTTCGCGTTGCTCCGCGCGCTGGGCGCCTCTCGCCGCCAAATTACAAACTCCGTGGTCGTGGAGGCCATCATCATTGGCGTGCTGGGCTCTATCCTCGGTGTTTTTGCCGGCGTGGGCCTGGTGGCGGCGATTAAGGCCGTTATGGAAAAGCAGGGGATGCCGTTAGGAGACAGCCTGGGGCTTTCGGTCTCCGCTGTCGTGGTGCCCATC
This sequence comes from Corynebacterium incognita, assembly GCF_014217255.1. NCBI lineage: Bacteria > Bacillati > Actinomycetota > Actinomycetes > Mycobacteriales > Corynebacteriaceae > Corynebacterium > Corynebacterium incognitum. The sequence continues at coordinate 783,334 of NZ_CP059404.1, read as the reverse complement.
GTCCTTGGCACGTTGGTCACGGTGGCTTCCGCGTGGGCCCCGGCGCAGCGCGCGGGCGCGGTGGAGCCTGTAGAAGCCATGCGTAGTACGGAATCCGCAGCGGGCTCGTCGCTCAAGGTGCGTTCCATCCTCGGCCTCTTGGTCTTGGCGGTGGGCGTCGCTGCCGCTGTCCTCGGTGCGTGGGTGATGTCCGATGCCTCTACCGCAACTCGCGCCATTCTCGTCGGCGTGGGCGCCTTCGGCCTCATCGTGGGCTTCTTCCTGGCCGGTCCGGCATTGTCACTGCCCATCGTTCCCGTCTTCGGGCGGCTGATCGGCGCACCTTTCGGGGCCGTCGGCACGCTGGCGGCTACCAACTCCCAGCGCAACCCTCGGCGTACGTCGGCCACCGCCTTTGCCCTTACCCTGGGTCTTGCCCTGGTAACGGCGATCGGCATGCTCGGTGCCTCGATGAAAACCTCCGTGGCCGACGTCATGGAGGACAAGGTACGCGCGGACTACATCCTGTCCGGGCCTACGACAGGGGGCTTTCCGACGCCCAGTGAGACCCCCAAGTTAGCCCGCGAGGTCGAGGGCGTGGACAAGGTTTTGGCCATGACGATGGCACCGGCGGCCGTGGACGGTGAGGCCTCGGTGGCTTATCAGGTGTCCATGTCTTTCGGCGTGGATGAGAACCCCGCGGACTTCATCAACATGGAGGTCGTGGAAGGTGACGTGAACCTGAAGGATAACCCGGGCTTCATCGCTACGGATGAGTTTGCGAAGAAGAACGGCTGGGTCGTGGGCAAGGAATACGACCTCACTTCCGCCGCGGCCGCGATGGCCGAGAAGAAGGGCGCGAAGCTCCCTGGTGCGAAGACTGAGAAGGTCAAGCTCATCGGCACCTTCAAGCGCAATGAGGTCATCGAGAACATGGCGGTGAGCCAGGAGAAGCTGAACAAAATCGTCTCCGCGGGACAAACCCGCACCCAGCTGGTGGGCGTAAACGTCGCGGAAAGTGCGGATCCAGAGCAGGTTCGCCCGAAGTTGGAAGAGGCGGTCAAGGACCTGGTGGTGGTGCAGATCATGTCCGCCGAAGAGTTCTCGGACCAGGCCGCCCAGGCGGTCAACCAAATGCTGGCCATCCTCTACGGACTGCTGGCTCTGGCGGTGATCATTGCGATCCTGGGCATCGTGAATACCTTGACCTTGGGTGTGATCGAGCGCCGCCAGGAGATCGGCATGTTGCGTGCGGTGGGTACGCAACGCCGGCAGATCCGCACCATGATTACGTTGGAGGCGGTGCAGATCTCCGTGTTCGGCGCAGTCATGGGCATACTCATCGGCCTTGGGTTGGGCTGGGCGTTCCTGGAGGTCTTAAGCTCCCAAGGCCTGGACACCATCACGGTGCCGTGGGGCCAGCTGGTCATCATGCTCGCGGCGTCGGGCGTCGTGGGTGTGATCGCGGCTATCTGGCCGGGCGCCCGAGCGGCGAAGACCCCGCCGCTCGAGGCCATCGCCGATTAACCCGCGATGAAGTGGCCCCACCGCACCCCGCGGCCGGCGGCCACCACGCCGACGGCGAGAGTGAAACCGAGATAGATGGCGAGCGTCTTCCACTGGCGCTCGCGCAGCAGCTCGCCGCACTGCTTGGCCAGGGTGGACCAGGTGGACAGCCCGCCGGCCACGCCCACGCTGAGTGCCAGCACGGCGCGCGCCTGCCACGACTGCGCGGTGAACCCCGCCTCCTGGGAGATGCCAAAAGCCACGCCTGCCAGCGTGCAGGCCGCCAGGTTCGCGGCGAAGATGGCGGGGCGATCGGGGAGCACGCGCAGCAGGCCCCAGCGCCCGAGGCCGCCTCCGAAGCCGCCCAGTGCGACCAGGGCAATGGACAAGGCAATGGTGGATAGGGTCATGCGCCTGACCTCGCTTGACGACGCCCCGAGTTTCGCCGGTGCCAGGCATCACCCAGGCACCACGCCGCGATGCATCCCACGGTCATGGCGGCAGTAAAGCCAGCGGCCACGGCGGCGTGAGAGGTTGCGGTGGCCACCGCGAAGGCCGAGAAGGTGGTGAAACCGCCGAAGAATCCAGTGCCCCAGAACGGCCCCGGCTTGGCGGCACCCATGAGAAGGCAGCCGACAATATTGATGACGAGGAGAGGGGCGTACTCGCCCCACGGCGCCAGGGCGGCGCTGGTGCCGTAACGGGCAACCGCGCCGAGGGCGACGCCGAGGCCGACGGTCAGGGCGTCGCAAAGCGCGCGGGGCATAGACATGGCATTAATGGTACGAAACTTTTAGGATTCGAGGATTTTGTGTCAGCCGAGCGTGTCGTATCATTAACCGCGTGAACACAATCAAAAGGTTGATATCCGGCGCTGGTGCGGACGGGCAGGGCGTGGACACGCGCACGTTCGTTGTGGACCTCGTCTCCGCGTTCGCGCGGTTTTACATGGCCTATATCTGGATCAAGGCGGGTGTGTCCAAGCTTGGGCAGCACCACTCCGTGACTCAGTCGATTAAGGGCTACGAGATCTTCACGCCGGAATGGTCGGATGCGTTGGCCACGCTGATCGGCCCCCTCGAAGTCGCCGGTGGTGTGCTATTGCTGCTGGGCATCTTCCTGCGGGGATCGTCTAAGGTGGCGGCTATCGTATTGACGCTGTTCATGATTGGTATCGCACAGGCCTGGGCGCGCGGGCTCGGTATTGATTGCGGATGCTTCCAGCCGGACCCCGGCTCGGACGCGCAGGTCATGAACTACGTCAAGACCTTGGCTCGCGACGCGTTCTACATGGTGCTCACGGTATGGACAATCGTTCGTCCGTACCGCCGCGCCGCCATTTACTCGTAACTAGTTGTTAAAATACCCAGCGTCGACTCATGCAGCAGCGGCGCGCACATAACATCACGTTCGCGTGAAGAAAAGAAGGTTGAACAGTGAGCAAGACCAGCACCAAGGTGCAAGACCCCAACGCCAAGGGCAGCAACGGTTTTATCGTGGCCGTCGGTGTCATCCTGCTGATCGTGGCGGCGATTATCGGCTACATCGTGTGGAATGGGCAGAACGCCAAGACGGATCGCCTCGCCGAGCGCGAGGAGATTCCGGTCAACATGGACATTGAGCTCAAGGACAATGCCTTCGTGCTCAAGTCCGACAAGGCCACCAAGGATACCCCCCGCGTAGAGCTCTACGAGGACTTCTCCTGCCCACACTGTGCCGATCTGTCGATTGCCACCGACGAGCAGATGCATAAGGCGGTTGAGGACGGCAAGCTGATCGTGGATCTACGCATGATGAACTTCCTCGACGGCAAGGATGCCGCGGGCAACATCAACGTGGGCCACTCCACCAAGGCCATCGCCGTGGAGAAGCAGATCCTCGAGGCCGGCGACCTCAAGACCTTCTGGAACCTGCACGACGTGCTCATGAGGGACCAGCAGAAGGTGGTTGGCCAGTGGGAGGACGAGGACTTGGTCAACGCTGCCAAGGCACTCGGTGCGAGCGAGGAAGCGCTCAAATCCCTGGAGACCATTGACACTGATGCCGCGATGAAGCTGGCCCAGTCGAACTTTGAGAAGCTGGAGAAGGACACCGGCAAGGCGTCCACCCCGCGCGTTATCAAGGACGGCAAGGACCTCAAGGTCGAGGATCTCTCCCAGTGGGTTGAGGTTGCCACCCAGGGTAAGTAAACCCGCATTAAGCAGCGGATTTGGTCACGCTGACGAGTCCGCTGTATATTAAATCAAGTTCCGCTGAATGGCGAAACTTGGTTAAGGGGCTATGGCGCAGTTGGTAGCGCACCACACTGGCAGTGTGGGGGTCACGGGTTCGAATCCCGTTAGCTCCACCATCACAACCCCCGTCTACGTCGGTAGGCGGGGGTTTTGCGTTGGACGTGGCGAAAATTTACATTGCGAGCGCAAGTCAGCGAAAACTTGGATGTTGAAGGCTGACTTGCGCTCGCAATGTAAATCCCGCGAGGAAGATGACGCGCGTCTGGGGCGCCGGGGCGCCACAACTAGACGTCGATAGGCGGGTGCAGGCGCTTCATCGTCCACATCCGGTTGCGGCGGGCACACAGAGAGGTCACCGCAACCGCTATCGCTGTGATGGCAGCCACGGCAAGGACTGCCTGCAGCAGCCGATGGTCGATGTTGCCGTACATGAGCTGTCGGAATCCGTTGATGGAATAGGTCATCGGGTTAATCGGGTGCAGCCAGCTAAACAGCTTCGGCTCTGTTTCTACGGGGTAGAGGCCATTCGATGACAGGATCTGCAGCATGAGTAGCGCCATGGCTAGCACCTTGCCAGGGCCAGGGCCAAGGGCCACGTTGAGCATTTGGTTTACTGCCACGAACATCACGGAGACACCCAAGCAGAACAACCACAGCGCCACCGGGTGGGCGGCGTTAAGCCCCACGCCCCACAGCGTGACCGCTACGATGGCACTGGCCTGGGCCATGCCGATCAGGGCGCCCGGCCACAGGCCGTCCCACGCCGCACGCAGCGGGGATACGCCGGCGGCCACCGCGCGGTTGTGTAGGGGGCGCAACAACAAGAACGTGATCATTCCGCCGATGAACATCGCGAGTGAGAAGAAAAACGGGGCCAAACCTGTACCGAAGGTCTGTGGGCCCGCTTCGTCACGAGCATCGAGGCTCGTAGGATTGGAGATGAGGTCGGCGGTATTCGAGCGCTGAGCGGCGTTCATGGCGGGCACTTTCTGGGCGCCGGAGTCTAGCTTTTTCGCTAGGGTGTCAGCGCCATCGACAAGCTTTTTCGCACCGGAGACCGCGGTGGGCATTTTCTCGTTGAGCTTGTCCGCACCGTCTTCCAGCTTGACCAGTCCGTCAGAGAGCTCCTTGCTCTTGGTGGCCAGGGTAGACGTGCCTTGGTCGTTGAGAGCGTGCGCACCGTCGGCCAGGTCGCTCGTGCCGTTCTTGAGCTTCTCGGTGCCATCGGTGAGCTTCTTCACCTGTTTGGGGAGCTTTCCGGTGCCCTCATGCAGGCTGTCAAATCCCTTGCGGAAGTCCGCCTCCGGGTTGCCTAGCTGGTAGGACAGTGCTGCGGTGCCATCAGCCAACGCGTGGATATCTTTGACGTTTTGCGATTCGGGGCCCAGGGCGGATTTGTCAGCTTTATCCGCGAGGTCTTGGATGTCCTTTCCTGCCGCGCGTACCTGCGGGATGGGGCTGGCAGCCAGCTGTTTCGCCAGCGTCTCCAGATCCTTTGTGGCATCGCTTTGTGCTTGGGAAAGAGTGTCCACCTTGGCGGTGAGTTTCTGCACACCATCGTCGATTTGATCTGCGCCGGTGCTGAGTTCATCGAGACCGTCGTGGAGCTTGTCGACGCCGTCTGACATCTCGTTGAGCTTGCCAGCCGCGGTGTCCACGCCCTCGTCCAGGTCCGAGGCGCCTTTGGCGACTTTATCCGCGCCGGTGGCCAGATCCCCGGCCTTTTTGTCCAGTTCCTTGGCGCCCTTCGCGAGTTTGCCAGCGCCCTCCGCGGCGTCACCGGTCTTGTCGGCGAGCTTGTCGACGCCTCGTTCAGCCGTGACCAACCCGTCCTTGAGGTCGTCCGCGCCGTCGTGAAGCTTGGAGGCACCATCTGCGGCCTGGTCGAGGCCGGTGCCTGCGTCTTGGATGCCGACGAGGACCTTGTCCACGACATTGGCGCCCAGTTCGTTGGAAATTGTAGGGACCAGCGTGCGCATGACGTTTTCGCCGATCATGGTGGACAGGTAGCCGTTGGCCGAGTTGTAGTTCGTTTCGATGACCGCTGGGTGGGCGTCGCTGTCCGAGATAGACGCCACTGACTGTGAGAAGTCCGGGGTGAGCCGAACGACGAAGTAGTAGTCACCGTTGCGCACACCTTCTTGGGCGGTGCTGTTGTCGACGAGGGTGAAGTTAATCTGGTCTTGATCGCCGAGACTGTCTACGATGCGATCGCCGGCCTGAAGGGGCTGGCCGTCCACAGTGGCACCTTCGTCGTCGTTGACGAACGCGATGGGGAGCGACTTCAAGTTGCTGAACGGATCCCAGAACGCCCATAGGTACAGTGCTGAATAAAGAAGTGGGATCAGGATGATTGCGAGGATTGCCACGCGTCCAAGCTTGCTGCGGTGGAAGCGGCGTAGCTCCCCGCCAACGTGGAGGCCTGAGATCATTGGTCGGAGTCCTTTGGTTCTGGTTGGAGATGGTGGTGGTCAGTGAACAATTCGATGCTCTGATGAGGCGGGGCGCTCTCTGCGGGGAGAGGATTCACCGAATTGATGACTACTGGAAAGCGCTCCGCTAAGCGCACTAGAGTGTCGAGAAGAGCGGCGCGATCGGCGCTTTCACGGACCTGGTCGAGGTCATCCATGATGAGCAACTTGATTTCTGAGCCGGTCGCGGGGCGGAGTGCCAATGCAATGCGCAGCAAAATGCGATCCAGACTGGAAAGCTGCGCGACGTAGGCGTCTAGCGGTGGAAGTGGCCTGTGACCGAAGACGTCAGCGCACAGTGCTTCGTAATAGTCTTCGTCAACCCGCGAGGTCCACGACAGCCAGGGTCGGGACCACCCGCGATGTTCGGTGAGCACAGTTCTGACGCGTACATCTCGGTCGAGGGCATCGATAGCGTCAATGCCCGCCACCGCCACTGTGCGGCGGATGCGCGCGGGCTTTGTCTCCCCCGCGACTTCCAAACGGCCGTGGCTTAGTTTCATTGCTCCCGCGAGACATAGCGCGAGCGCGGTTCTTCCAGAGCCACCACGTCCGGTCAGCACAGTGAGGCCGGTAGCGGGGATGGAGAAGGTGAGGGGGCCGAAAACACGGCCTTCGTCGGCGTCGAGACTGAGGGCTTCAGCGTGGACGATGGGGGGGGGAGTCGGTGGGGTCCGGGGGTGGTGCGGTCTGCATGGAGTGCTCCTAGCGTTGTGCCACTCGAAAATAGTTTCTCTGTTTGAGTAATTTACTCTTGGAGTCAAATCGCACACGAACATGCAGTCGCGCACAAATGCCTCTCGCCTTCGCCGACTAGAATAACTTCCCATGGAGACACCGCCGAGGATTCAACCAGAGGAATACACCAAGAACTGCGCAACCCCGGAGCAGGCACAGGCGGAGGCCGCCGGGCTGCGGTGGCTGCGGGAGGGGAGCGACCGGGTCATTGAGGTCCTGGGGGTTGAGGGGTCCGCGCTGCGCATTCGTCGCGTGGAGCGGGTGCGCCCGAACGTGGAGGACGCCCGCGCGGCGGGCCGCGAATTGGCAGCGATCCACGCGCAGGGCGCGCCGGCCTTTGGCGCGGCGCCCGAGGGCTGGGAGGAGCCCAACTTCATCGGGCGGGTGGAGCAAGAGTGCACGCCCACCGAATCCTGGGGCGAGTTCTACGCCACCCAGCGCGTGCTGCCTTTTGCCCGCGCGGCGCTGGAACAGCATGGGGCACTCGAGGAACTGAAAGTAGTAGAAGCCGCCTGCGAGCGCATCGCGGACACCTCCTGGGACGTCCAGCCCGCGCGTATTCACGGCGACCTGTGGGCGGGCAACCTGCTATTCGAGGACGCCGGGCCCGTGTTTATCGATCCCGCGGCGCATGGCGGGCACCCGCATACGGATCTCGGCATGCTGGCGCTGTTTGGCGCCCCGCACCTGCGGGAGATCCTCGTCGGCTACAACGAGGTCGCGCCCTTCGGCACGGAGGACGACCTCCTGGTATTCATGCACCAGCTGCACCCGCTCGCCGTGCATTCGCTCACCCATGGTGCGGCGTACGTCCCCGAGCTTGTCGACGCCGCGCGCAAGACCCTCAGTGCGCTGGGCTAGGCGTCGCTAGCGCCACCACTGCTCATCGGGTCCCGGGGGCAGGTGCCGCTTGTGCTGGCCGCGCGCCCAGTGGCGCTCGATGACCTCGCGGGCGTCGGCAGGCACGTCCTTGCCCTCCAGGTAATCGTCAATGAGGCGATAGGTCACTCCGAGCGCCTCCTCGTCAGAGAGCATGGGGCGATCCTCTTCCAGATCCGCGGTGGGGATTTTCTCCCAGGTGCGCGCCGGGGCACCCAGGTGCTCCAGCAGGCTGGCGCCCTGCCGCTTGTTCAGGCCGGCCAGCGGCAGTAGATCGGCCGCGCCATCGCCGAACTTGGTGAAGAATCCCGTGACGTTCTCCGCCGCGTGGTCAGTGCCGATAACTAGCGCCCCCACCTCGCCGGCCACGGCGTACTGCGCAATCATCCGCTGCCGGGCCTTGACGTTGCCCTTGTTGAAGTCGCCGAGCTCTCCGACGCCGTCCTCACCCGTCGCGAGTGCGCCCGCGACGGCCGCATCCATGGCGTCGGTGGCGCCCGCGATGTTGATAGTCAGGGAGTGGTCAGGCTGGATGAATTCGAGCGCGAGGAGGGCATCGTCCTCGTCGTTTTGCTGGTTATACGGCAGGCGCACCGCCCAGAACTGCGCGCCGAGGACGCGGTCCACAGCCAGCTGCGCGAGCTTGCCGCCGAGCGTGGAGTCTTGGCCGCCGGAGATGCCGAGGACGAAGCCCTTGGCGCCGGTGATAGTGAGGTAGTCCACGAGGAATTGGACCCGACGCTCAATTTCTTGTTCTGGATCGATAAAGGGCTTGGTGCCCAGCGTCTTTATGATGTTTTCTTGCACGCTGCCTGGTGTCGGTGACATGACTTCCATCGTAGAGGACTGGGAAGATGGCGGTCGTGAAACAAACAAAGCAGTCCTCGTACGTCCGCTGGGTGGCCACCATTGCCGCGCTCGGCGGACTGTTGTTTGGCTATGACACCGGCGTCATGTCCGGTGCCTTGCTTTTCTTAAGCCCCGAATTTGACATGGACGCCCACCAGGAAGGCCTGGTCACCTCCATGCTGCTGGTCGGTGCTGCGGTTGGAGCGATTACCGGTGGGCGCATCGCGGACGCCCTGGGGCGTCGCAACACGCTGCTGGCTGGTGGTGTCATCTTCGTGGTGGGGTCCATCTGGTGCGCTGTGGCGCCGTCGGTGGCAATGCTCGCCGCCGCGCGCACGTTCCTGGGCGTAGCGGTGGGCGCGGTGTCGATCGTCTCGCCCATGTTTATCGCGGAAAAGGTGCCTGCCGACGTCCGCGGGCGCATGGTCTCGCTCAACACCCTCATGATCGTCGTTGGCCAGCTTGCCGCCTACCTTGTGAACTCGGCGCTGGCCCACACCGGCAACTGGCACCTCATGCTGGGGCTCGCCGCCGTGCCGGGCGCGATGCTTGCCATCGGCATGCTGTGTATCAATGACACCCCGGCGTGGTACTTGCGGCGTGGCGACGTCGCGAAGGCCCGTGAGGTAGCCGCGCGCTCGGGTATGTCCTTGGGCGAGGTGAGCGGGGCCACTGCCGACGCTGCTGCCGACGCTGGCGCTGAAACGGGTGCGGATGCGGGCGTCGCCAAGCCCTCGGAATGGAAAGCGCTGAAGGGGAACCGGTGGATTCAGGTGACCGTGGCGTTGGCCATGCTCATGGGCCTTACCCAGCAGATCACGGGCGTGAACGCCATCGTGTACTTCGCACCGACGCTCATGAACCAGGTGGGCATCTCTACACAGAACTCCGTGTACACCTCCATCGTTATTGGCACGGTATCGGTGATCGCTTGTGTGATCGGACTGCAGTTGGTGGACCGCATTGGGCGCAAGCGGCTGTTGCTCTACGGGTTGACTGGCAACGTCATTTCTCTGCTGGTGTTGTCGGTAACCTATGCCTTCGCGGATCGGTCGACGGCGCTGGCGATGGTCTCGCTAACCTTCATGGCGCTGTTCATCGCCTTCCAGCAGGCGGCGGTCTCGCCGACGACGTGGCTGCTTATCTCTGAGCTCGTCCCGGTCCAGGTGCGCGGCATCGGCATGGGCATCGCTGGTTTGAGCCTGTGGGTGACCAACTGGGCGGTCGCGCAGTACTTCCTGCCGCTGGTGGAGTGGCTGACAGGGCCGTGGGCGTTCGCGTTGTTTGCCGGTTGCGGTGTGGTGGCCATTGGCTATACCAAGGCGCTGATCCCGGAAACCATGGGGCGTAGCTTGGACGAGGTGGGCGAAGAGATGCGCGTGCGTTACGGGCGTTTTGGATCTGGGGCCAAAGGCAGGTAATATTTCCCCTCGTGTCATGCTCGGTCGAGTAATCAGCCGAGTCGTGCTGTGACAGTAATTATTAATCATTCGCACTTTTCTCGCGAACAGATGCGCAGTCTCAATGAAAGGAGCGCCCGATGAAGGTCCGCAAGTCGCTTCGGTCGCTGAAGAACAAGCCGGGCGCTCAGGTTGTGCGCCGCCACGGCAAGGTCTTCGTGATCAACAAGAAGGATCCGCGCTTCAAGGCTCGCCAGGGCTAAAGCGTCGATTCATGGGACCACGAATGAATTTGTGGCCCAAGGGATTAAGCGTCCCGTGTTTTCCGCCTCGTTGGGGTGGGGGAACGCGGGGCGCTTTTCCTATGCCTCAAGGTGAACTTGAGGTTAATAGTTCCTGAAATTGCACGCGTGTAGTTCCACGGGTGGTGCTTGGCGCGACAGTGAAGGACAAGATGTGGGGCGTAGGGAGTTGACATCCTGGGAATTCCACCGATGTAACTACTATATGTTGTGCCACTTGCGACTTTTTGGCACAAAGTATAGTGTTGAGGCTACCGCTCAACGGAGACCGGAAAACACCAATTGACTTCGCTGAAACCGCCGTCAAAGGCAAGCCTTCAGTGCTTCTTGGTTGCCGTTGGGTCCAATAAATAAAGCGTCCTCGCCGTCGGTACCTGGTACCGCTTCTTGAAACAAGGAATTCTCAGCAGTATGTCTATCACCGTCTACTCCAAGCCAGCTTGCGTCCAGTGCACCGCTACCAAGAAGGCCCTCGATCGTTCGGGTCTCGATTACGAAGTTGTTGACATCAGCCTCGACGATGAGGCTCGCGATTACGTGATGGCTCTGGGCTACGTGCAGGCGCCGGTTGTAGAGGTGGACGGCGATCACTGGTCCGGCTTCCGCCCGGATCGCATCAAGGCTTTGTCTGCTACCGCTGCCTCCGCTTAGCCACCCCACCGGGGCCGCGGCCCTGGATGCACCTTAAAAAGAAGAACATCATGCTCGTCGTTTATTTTTCCTCCGCTACCGAGAACACCCGGAAGTTCGTGGAAAAGCTCGGGTTCCCCAGCAAGAGGATCCCGCTGCACAAAAGCGACGAGCCTTTGGTAGTTCATGAGCCCTACGTCTTGGTATGCCCGACGTATGGGGGAGGGGCATCCATTTCTCACCAGAACTCCCGGCCGGTGCCCGTCCAGGTCATTCGTTTCCTCAATAACCCCCACAACCGCGGCCTCATACGAGCTGTTATCGCGGGGGGAAACAGTAACTTCGGCGCGGACTTCGGCAAGGCCGGAGACGTTATTTCCCGCAAGTGCCGCGTTCCTTACGTTTATCGCTTCGAGCTCCTCGGAAACGAAGATGACGTGCGTCTTTGTCGGGAAGGACTCCAAGCAAACGCGCAAGCGCTAGGCTTGGAACCAATGTCGGCCTAAGGCAGCCGCGTCCGCGTCTAAGTACATAATTTCTCATTAACTTTCTTGCCCTCATCTTCCACGCACCCCTCGGAAAGGCCCCTGTTTCGTGAGTACTCCCACCACCTCCGGTTCCGCCCAGCAGCTAGGAAAGTCCGTCGCAGAGCCGGTGAAGCCGGCCGACCAGCTTGATTACCACGCGTTGAACGCACTGCTGAACCTTTACGACGAAAACGGTCAGATTCAGTTTGATAAGGACCGCGAGGCGGCCAACCAGTTCTTCCTCCAGCACGTGAACCAGAACACCGTCTACTTCCACGACCTGGAAGAAAAGATGGACTACCTGGTGAAGAACAAGTACTACGAGCAGGAAGTGCTCGATCAGTACGACTTCGACTTCGTGAAGTCCCTGTTCAAACGCGCATACGGCTTTAAGTTCCGCTTCAAGTCCTTCCTGGGCGCGTACAAGTACTACACCTCTTACACCCTGAAGACCTTCGACGGCCGCCGCTACCTTGAGCGCTTCGAAGATCGCGTGGCCATGACCTCCTTGTTCTTGGCTGACGGCGACAAGGGCCTGGCGGAGAAGATGGTGGACGAGATCATGTCCGGCCGCTTCCAGCCGGCTACCCCGACCTTCCTCAACGCCGGTAAGGCACAGCGCGGTGAGCTGGTGTCCTGCTTCCTCCTGCGTATTGAGGACAACATGGAATCCATCGGCCGTTCCATCAACTCCGCGCTGCAGCTGTCCAAGCGCGGTGGCGGTGTGGCGCTGCTGCTGTCCAACATCCGTGAGTCCGGCGCGCCGATTAAGCACATCGAGAACCAGTCCTCCGGCGTCATCCCCGTGATGAAGCTGCTCGAGGACTCCTTCTCCTACGCCAACCAGCTTGGCGCCCGCCAGGGTGCCGGCGCGGTGTACCTCAATGCGCACCACCCGGACATCCTCAGCTTCCTGGACACCAAGCGCGAAAACGCCGACGAGAAGATCCGCATCAAGACCCTGTCGCTGGGCGTGGTCATCCCGGACATCACTTTCGAGCTGGCCAAGAAGAACGACGACATGTACCTTTTCTCGCCATACGACGTCGAGCGTGTCTACGGCAAGCCCTTCGCGGACATCTCCGTGACCGAGCACTACGAGGAGATGGTGGAAGACCCGCGCATTTCCAAGAAGAAGATCAACGCGCGCCAGTTCTTCCAGACCTTGGCGGAGATCCAGTTCGAGTCCGGCTACCCGTACATCATGTACGAGGACACCGTGAACAAAGCGAACCCAATCAAGACGTCCTGGATTAACATGTCCAATCTGTGCTCCGAGATCCTGCAGGTAAACACCCCGTCCGAGTTCAACGCGGACCTGAGCTACGAGACCATCGGCAACGACATCTCCTGTAACCTCGGCTCGCTCAACATCGCGATGACCATGGATTCCCCGGACTTTGGTTCCACCGTGGAGACCGCCATCCGCGGCCTGACCGCCGTCGCCGACCGCACCTCCATCGACTCCGTGCCATCCATCCGCAAGGGCAACAACGAGTCCCACGCCATCGGCCTGGGCCAGATGAACCTGCACGGCTACCTAGGCCGCGAGCACATCGCCTACGGCTCCGAGGAAGGCCTGGACTTCACCAACGCCTACTTCGCCGCCATCATGTACGCCTGCCTGCGCGCGTCCAATAAGATTGCCCGCGAGCGCGGCGAGTATTTCGCGGAGTTCCCGCAGTCCGAGTACGCCACCGGCGAGTTCTTCGACCGCTACAACCCGGCGGACTTCGCCCCGAAGACAGAAAAGGTCAAGGAGCTTTTCGCCAACTCTTCGATCCACACCCCGTCGGTGGAGGACTGGGCGCAGCTGAAGGCGGACGTCGCCAAGCACGGCCTGTACAACCGCAACCTGCAGGCAGTGCCGCCGACCGGTTCCATCTCGTACATCAACAATTCCACCTCGTCGATCCACCCGATTGCCTCCAAGATTGAGATCCGCAAGGAAGGCAAGATTGGCCGCGTGTACTACCCGGCACCGCACATGGACAACGAGAATCTCGACTACTTTCAGGATGCGTACGAGATCGGCTTTGAGAAGATCATCGACACCTACGCTGAAGCCACCAAGTACGTGGACCAGGGCCTGTCGCTGACGCTGTTCTTCAAAGACACCGCCACCACTCGTGACATTAACCGCGCGCAGATCTACGCATGGCGCAAGGGCATCAAGACCTTGTACTACATCCGCCTGCGCCAGATGGCACTGACCGGCACCGAAGTCGAGGGTTGCGTATCCTGCATGCTGTAGAACCCCGCTCGCAGGGCCGCGGCGCTTAACGACGCCGTGGGGTAGCGGTCAATCACCCAAGTTCAACGCCCCGGATAAGAGCGGGGCAACAAGGCAGTAGACAAGGCGACAAGGGAGTCAACGTGGTCGAGCACAACGAGTACGACAAGTTTCTGGCTGAACACGAGAAGCCGGTGAAGGCTATCAACTGGAACACGATTCCGGACGACAAGGACCTGGAAGTCTGGGATCGTTTGACTGGCAACTTCTGGCTGCCGGAAAAGGTTCCGGTGTCCAACGACTTGCAGAGCTGGAAGACGCTCACGGAAAAAGAGCAGGAGACCACCATGCGTGTGTTCACTGGCTTGACCCTTCTGGACACCATCCAGGGAACCGTGGGTGCGGTGAGCTTGCTTCCCGACGCCGTGACCCCGCACGAGGAAGCGGTGTACACCAACATCGCTTTCATGGAGTCGGTGCACGCGAAGAGCTACTCCAATATCTTTATGACGCTGGCGTCCACCCCGATGATCAACGACGCGTTCCGCTGGTCCGAGGAGAACGAGAACCTGCAGCGCAAGGCCAAGATCGTCATGTCGTACTACCAGGGCGATAACCCATATAAGAAGAAGGTTGCCTCGACTTTGCTGGAGTCCTTCCTCTTCTACTCGGGCTTCTACCTGCCGATGTACTTCTCTTCGCACGCCAAGCTGACCAACACCGCGGATATCATCCGCCTCATCATCCGCGACGAGGCTGTCCACGGCTACTACATCGGCTACAAGTACCAGGTGGGTGTGTCTAAGCTCAGCCAGGAGGAGCAGGACGAGCTCAAGGCCTACACCTTTGACCTTGTCTATGATCTCTACGAAAACGAGCTGGACTACACCGAGGACCTCTACGACGAGCTCGGCTGGACCGAGGACGTCAAACGCTTCTTGCGCTACAACGCTAACAAGGCGCTGAACAACCTTGGTTACGAGGGACTGTTCCCGGCGGACGAGACCCGTGTGTCGCCAGCCATCCTGTCTTCCCTGTCGCCGAACGCTGATGAGAACCACGACTTCTTCTCCGGCTCCGGTTCGTCCTACGTCATCGGTAAGGCCGAGGACACCACCGACGACGACTGGGATTTCTAACCCGTTAACGTTGCCGCCGCAGGCTCAGCTGCGTTATTCCTGAGACCACCCGACGCCCCGCACGCGCTCCAGCGCGCGGGGCGTCGGTCGTTACTGTGCGGGGGACGTGCTCCTGGGGCGCCTTCCCGTTGGAGTTCCTTCAACCTTAAGTTTGATACCTACCGGGGGTGTTAATCGTCGACCGGGGCGCAACGTCCTCGAAAACGGTGTGGCGTATGCCACGTGTTTGGCCAGCGGAAGAGGGGGATCGCTGGAAACTCGGCCGAGTTGGGGCCGTCGACGTGGTACAACGCGGCATGGGTGGGAACTTTCCGTGGCACGCCCGCGACTAGTGGGTGCAACCGGATTGGGATTGGCTGGAAATTCTTCCAGGCGATGGCCTAATATTAATCGGTGTAAAAGCGTGGCCTTTGTAGTGCGTATTAAAAGTGCGTGGTGCAAAGGCCTCATAGTCAGGAGGATTCACATGACCGCTGTGGCGCCAAGGGTGGACAATTACGTCCAGCCGACTCGTCCAGAGCCAACTGGTAATGCAAAACAGGGCTCCTTTGCCTGGAAGATGCTTACCACCACCGACCACAAGCAGCTGGGCATCATGTACATCATCATGTCGTTCAGCTTCTTCTTCCTCGGTGGTCTGATGGCCCTGCTGATCCGTGCGGAGCTGTTCGTTCCGGGTCTGCAGTTCTTGTCCAACGAGCAGTTCAACCAGCTGTTCACCATGCACGGCACCGTGATGCTGCTGCTGTTCGCAACCCCAATTGTGTGGGGCTTTGCTAACTACGTCCTGCCACTGCAGATTGGTGCCCCGGATGTTGCCTTCCCACGTCTGAACGCCTTCGGTTTCTGGATCACCACCATCGGTGGCGTGGCTATGCTCTCTGGCTTCCTGACCCCGGGCGGTGCAGCAGACTTCGGCTGGACCATGTACGTCCCGCTGGCTGACAGCGTGCACACCCCAGGCATCGGCGCTGACATGTGGATCGTCGGTGTCGGTGCAACCGGTGTTGGTACCGTTGCATCCGCTATCAACATGGTGACCACCATCCTCACCCTGCGCGCTCCTGGTATGACGATGTTCCGTCTTCCAGTATTCACCTGGACCATCTTCGCGGCATCCATCATCGTTTTGATGATTTTCCCTCTGCTGCTCGCTGCAGCGTTGGGTGTTCTGTATGACCGCAAGCTCGGCGGACACATCTTTGACTCCGCTAACGGTGGCGCAATACTCTGGCAGCACCTCTTCTGGTTCTTCGGACACCCAGAGGTTTACGTTATTGCACTTCCATTCTTCGGCATCATTTCCGAGATCGTTCCAGTGTTCTCCCGTAAGCCAGTCTTCGGCTACATCGGCCTAGTATTTGCAACCTTGGCCATCGCGGCACTGTCCATGGCTGTGTGGGCACACCACATGTTCGTAACCGGTGCGATTCTGTTGCCGTTCTTCTCCTTCATGACCTTCCTGATTGCGGTTCCAACCGGCGTTAAGTTCTTCAACTGGGTGGGCACCATGTGGAAGGGCCACATCACCTGGGAGACCCCGATGATTTGGGCAATGGGCTTCATGTCCACCTTCCTCTTCGGCGGTATGACCGGCGTTATGCTGGCCTCCCCGGCACTGGACTTCCACCTCGCTGAGTCCTACTTCCTGATTGCTCACTTCCACTACACCCTGTTCGGTACCGTGGTGTTCTCCGCCTTTGGTGGTCTGTACTTCTGGTTCCCGAAGATGACCGGTCGTATGCTGGACGAGCGCTTGGGCAAGATTCACTTCTGGTTGACCTTCATCGGCTTCCACGGCACCTTCCTCATCCAGCACTGGGTGGGCAACATGGGTATGCCACGTCGCTACGCCGACTACCTCGAGTCTGACGGCTTCACCGCGTACAACCAGATTTCCACCATCTTCTCCTTCGTGCTGGGTGCTTCGGTTATCCCGCTCGTGTGGAACACCTTCAAGTCCTGGCGCTACGGCGAGATTGTCACCGTGGATGACCCATGGGGCTACGGCAACTCCCTGGAGTGGGCAACCTCCTGCCCGCCGCCGCGCCACAACTTCGTGTCCCTGCCGCGTATCCGCTCCGAGCGCCCTGCGTTCGAGCTGCACTACCCGCACATGGTGGAGCGTATGCGTAAGGAAGCACACGTTGGCCACGGCCACTAGTTAACGAAAGTTAGCGCAGTCGCCTTCCAAGGCTGACACCTGAATTTCCTGACAAAGTTGGGCCCGCGAGGTTTTACTCGCGGGCCCGCTTTTTATATTCCACCCTCCGCACTTTTTTGGCGCTGCAAGCAAGATAGGACAATAATGGATAGTGTGAATAAACCCGCGCGCACTAAAGCAGTCATCTCCACCTCCGGCCCGGATAAGCCCGGTATTTCCTCCGCGTTCTTCCGCGTCCTTGCCTCCAATGGCGTGGAACTCGTGGACGCTGAGCAGTCCATTATCCGCGGGCGCATTACCTTGGTGGCGTTTGTCAACATCGATACTGACCGCATTGATGTCACGCGCGAGGGCCTGACGAACACGTTGAGCGTCTACTCGCATAACGTTTTCGTGGAGGCTGGCGATGACGTCGAGCGCGGCTCCCGTGCCCGTTCGACGCATTCCCTGGTGCTCTTTGCGCCGGAGATTTCCGCACACTACGTATTCGCGGTCGCCCAGACACTGGCTGACTTCGACGTCAACATCGACCGCATCCGCGGCACCGCGCGCACCCCGCTGACCGCGATTGAGCTGTACCTCACCGTGCCCCACGACGACGAGGGCGTACGTGCCGAACTTGCCACACTGGCCCAGCGCATCGGCTTGACGATAAGCATGTCGCGCTTCGTGCGCATGCGTGCCATCGACGACGTCGTGGTGATCAATGAGCCGGAGGGGCAGGCGCCCGCCATCGAGGAGAGCTTCGCTGAGTCGCTGCGCACCGCAGGCTTCCCAGTGGAGTTTGTCGATGCCGAATCCGACCGCGACGTTAGCCGTTCCCTAGTGTTGGGCAGCGGTGCCACCGGCGCTGAAGTTCACTCCCGCGCGGGCATGTCCGTGGCAGGCGTGAGCTCCGAGATTCCCGATGCCCTGAGCATCCTGGGCATCGTGGACGCCTAATCCGCGACGCATGACCCCCGAGTTTCACCAGGCGCACCGCCGACTCGTCGCCGCCACCACCGCACGGAGTTGGCGTGATGACGTCGAGGACCCCGACGATCCCGCGACCGTCCAGGCAATGCAGATGGCATTGAACCTGCCCAAAGGTACCCCGCCCGCGCGCAACGCGGTGTTGGTCGCCGCCGCGCAGGCCGTCGTCGCCGTGTGCCTTGACGAGCGCGCTGGCGCTGAATCCGGTGCCTTCGTCGACGGCCTCGCTCAGTGGTACGGCCACCGTATCCGGAAGGTAGCGCGCCGTGCCCGCAATAAGGCCTGGGACGACGTCCAAGCTCTGCCCGGCGTCACGGTGGATAACCTCGCGCGCGCCTTCGTTCCCTCCGCGGTGGCGGAGGTTCCCGCGGCCGTCGCGAAGCTGCAGATCGGGCACACCGATCTCCCGCATGATGATGACCTACCGGCACCCACCCCGGAGCACCCAGCGTTGTACGTCGACGGCGGATTGGGGATGTCCATGGGCAAAGCCGCAGCGCAGGTCGGACACGGTTCCATGCTCCTGGCGGCGGCCATGACCGCGGACGAGGCCCACGAGTGGGCCCAGACCGGCTACCCGCTCTCCGTCGTGGAAGCCTCGCCGGAGGTTTTTACTGCTGCCCTTGAGAAGGCAGAGACTGATCCCGGTGCGGGCGTAGTGATCCGTGATGCCGGCTACACCGAGGTTGCGCCGGATTCCGCGACCGTCGTCGCGTTCCACAGCCCGCTCGCCGAATAAGCTGCGGCCTAGTTCCCAGCCACGAGTCGGCGCAGGGCGCCCTTGGCTACGTCGGGCGCCGTGGTCTGCCAGTAGGGCAAAAGAGAGGACTTCAAGAAGCCACCGTAGCGCTTGGTGTCCAGGCGCGGATCCAGCACAGCGATGACTCCGCGATCGTTGACCGAGCGCAACAGGCGGCCCGCGCCCTGCGCCATGAGCAGCGCAGCGTGCGACGCGGAGACTTCCATGAAGCCGTTGCGGCCCGCGGCGTCGGCGGCTTCCTTGCGTGCCTGCGGCAGCGGATCGTCCGGACGGGGAAACGGGATGCGGTCAATGGTCACCAGTGAGCACGCGGTACCGGGTACGTCCACACCCTGCCATAGCGACAGCGTGCCAAACAGACACGAGTTTTCGTTCTTGGAGAACTTCTCCACGAGGGCGCCGACGGAATCGTCGCCCTGCAAAAACACGTCAAAGGGCAAGCGTGGGCGCAGCGCCTCAGCAGCTTCTTTGGCCGCCCGGGTGGAAGAAAACAGGCCCAGGGTGCGCCCACCCGCGGCCATGATGAGCTCGAAGAGCTCCTCCAGGCGTTCCTTGCCCAGGCCATCGCGACCGGGGTCGGGAAGGTGGCGCGCCACGTAAAGGATCCCGGCTTTGGACGGGTCGAACGGCGTACCCGCGTCCATGGAATCCCACTCGCCGGCCGGGAGTCCCCAGCGGGCGGCCATCGCGTCGAAGCGACCGCCGATAACCAAGGTGGCCGAGGTCAGCACCACTGTGCGGGAGCCGAAGAGCTTCTCCCGCAGCATGTCCGCTACCGACAGTGGCGCGACCGCCAAGGTGCTGAGGTCATTGTCCCGCCCCGTCTCCAGCCAGACGACGTCCTCGTGCTTCGCCGGGTTGGGGGAAGAGAAAACATCGAGGATGCGGACGATGGTGCGTACGGTCTCATCGACCAAGTTCGTGAGGTTCATTCGCTCCGCGTAGGTCTCGGGGTCCTGCGTGGGCTCACCGGACGGGACGTCGGAAATTGCGGTGCGTAACGACAGTAAGGTCTCCTGCAGCGAGACCAGCTGGCCCTTGATGGGGCCTTCGATGTTTTTCCACCTTCCCGGTGGCAGCTCGGAGACGTCCTGTGCGAAGTCATCGGCCTGCTCCGTCAGCCGCGCGTCCTTGCCCTCCGCGCCCAGGGAGCGCGCTCGGGTGGCCATCATCCGCAACGAACGCGCATTGATGGCCGCGGTGGCAGAGGCAGTGATGCGAGCGTCCAACTCGTGGGCCTCGTCCACGATGACGGCGTCGTGCTCGGGAAGGATGTTGATGTCGCTGAGGGCATCGATGGCCAAGAGACTGTGGTTGGTGACCACGATGTCCACGTCCTGGGCACGCCGGCGGGCGGCTTCTGCGAAGCATTCCTCGCCGTGCGGGCAGCGCGTGGCACCCAGGCACTCGTTGGAAGTCACCGACACCGCTTTCCAGACCTTGTCCGGAACGCCCGGTTCCAGGTCATCGCGGTCGCCGGTCTCCGTCTCGTCCGCCCAGTCAGCAACGCGCTTGACCTGCTTGCCCAACCAGGTGATCCCGCCCTCGTCCTCGCCAAGTTCTGCAGGGGTGCCTTCTTCTTTAGCGATCCGGTTGAGGCAGACGTAGTTGTTGCGGCCTTTCAAAATCGCAAACGTCGGCTTCTTCTCCATCTCGCCGTCCAGGGCGTCGACAAGCCGTGGCAGGTCGCGCTCCACCAGCTGTCGCTGCAGCGCCAACGTTGCGGTGGAGACCACCACCGTGGAACCGGTTGCCTGCGCGTGCCGAATTGCGGGGACCAGGTACGCCAGCGATTTGCCGGTACCCGTGCCGGCCTGGACAGCGAGGTGCCGCTTGTTCTCCAGCGCGGTGCTGACGGCATCCGCCATCTTTTCCTGCCCCTCGCGGCGGGCCCCACCCAACGCGGCAACCGCCACCTCCAGCAACGCCCGGGTGCTGGGAAGCTCTGCTGGGGTGGCGGTCTCTTCAGTCATGCTGGGCGGCTTCTTCCTATGGGGTGCTGTGCGTGCCGGGAATGACCCAGGCAGGCTGTTAGTACCTAGACAGTGTATCTAACGCTCATGACTTTCTGTGACGCGCTTCGTGAAGTGTAGGAGCTCCGGTGATGTCGTCTGTCGGGGGATTAGAAACCAGAAAAGCGAGTGTTGAGCGCCGGCTCGCCACGCGAGAGCGCCAGGCCTTCCCATGGGAGGGAGACCAGGGCCTGCTTGACGTATTCGCGGGCCTCCTCCAAGGAAGGCAGCTCGTCGACGAGCTCACCGTCGCGCATCATCGGGGTCGTGATCTCGCGGACTTCCAGGCGGGGCGACACAGCGTCGGGCTGCTCGGCCGCGATGGGGGTGACTACTTCCTCCACCGCGGTACCGGTGCTGCGGTAGGTGCGGAAGCCGCGCTTGGCGGCGCCCAGCGATTGCTTGGAGGAAGAACGCTTGGCCACTGGATGTCCTTCGACCTCCACGACCTTGTACACCAGGCCGGCGGTCGGGGAGCCGGAACCGGTGACCACCGAGGTGCCCACGCCGTAGATGTCCACGGGATCGCCGCGCAGACCAGCGATGGCAAACTCGTCGAGGTCCGAGGAGACCACGATCTTGGTGTTGGTGGCGCCGAGATCGTCGAGCTGCTTGCGCACGCGGCGGGTCACCGCGCCGAGGTCGCCGGAGTCGATACGCACGCCGCCGAGCTCCGGTCCGGCGACCTTGACTGCCGTCTCGACGCCCTTGGTGATGTCATAGGTATCCACCAGCAGCGTGGTGTCCGTGCCCAGCGTCTCCACCTGGGAGCGGAACGCGGCTTCTTCGTTCGGGGTGCCGTCCTCGTTGACATGCGCCAGCGTCCACGCGTGTGCCGCGGTGCCGGAAGCCGGGATGCCGTAGCGGTAAGAAGCCTCGAGGTTCGAGGTGGCTTCAAAGCCCGCCAGGTAGGCGGCGCGGGCCGCGGTGACCGCCGCGTATTCATGGGTGCGGCGGGAACCCATCTCAATGATGGGGCGACCGTCGGCGGCCGTGACCATGCGGGCGGCGGAGGAGGCTATCGCGGAGTCCGCGTTCATGATGGAGAGGATGACCGTCTCCAAGATGACGCATTCGCCGAAGGTGCCCCGGACGGTCAATAGCGGTGAATGGGGGAAGTACAGCTCGCCCTCGCGGTAGCCGTCGATCTGCCCGGAGAACTTGTAGTTACGCAGGTAGTCGATGGTTTTTTCGTCAAGGAAGTGAAGCGTTTCCAACTGCGCTTCGGTGAAACGGAAATCCTGGATAGCGCGCAGCACGCGGGTGGTGCCGGCCACCATGCCGTAGCGGCGTTCGTTGGGCAGGCGGCGGCAGAATACCTCACAGGCGACCTGGCGGTCCACGGTGCCGTCGCGAAGCGCCGCCTGCAACATGGTGAGCTCGTACTTGTCCGTGAGCAGAGCGGTGGAGCGGTCTGCGGACAGGGAAGTCGGTGGAGTGTAATTCACCCCACATACCTTACCCGAAAAGAATTTGCCAGAAATCCGCGCTACGCTTGTACCTTATGAAGGTGCCTAACGCTATTGACTCCTCCCGCGTGGTTGCGGGGCCCATGGCCTCGCCCGAGCTAGATCAGGAGTTGCAGCTCGACGTTGCCACGAGTGAGAACCTGCCCTGGATGTGCATCGTCTGGGATGACCCCGTCAACCTCATGTCGTATGTCTCCTATGTTTTCCAGACCGTGCTGGGCTACGACAAAAAGCGCGCCCAGGAACTCATGATGCAGGTGCACACCGAGGGCAAAGCAGTAGTCTCCACGGGCGAGCGCGACAAGATCGAAGGCGACGTGAAGAAGCTTCAGGTTGCTGGCTTGTGGGCAACCATGCAGCAGGCCGGCTAGGGGGAGTGAGGTAGCGACAATGCAGGAGTGGAAGAAGAAAAAGGCGCTCATCAAAGGCGTCAAGTACAGCACGGTGTTCGAACCGATTGAGCGGGAGGTCTTAGGCGATCTCGCGGCGTCGGTGAGCGAAGCGATCATCGCGCGGGTGCAGTCCGCGCCCAAGGATGAACTTGCGGACATGATGGGGATGGCCTCCGGGCACAAGGACGCCCCGGAGGATCCGTCGCTAGCGCGCCTGTTCCCGGATTTCCAGCGCGAGGGCGATGAGGAGTTCGACGGCGACGCGCAGCTTCTACGCAGCCTGCACGAGAATGACATCGCGCGCGCGAAGCTCATGAACCTCCAGCTCATCGGCGAGGTCTTGGGGCCCAATGGCAGCGTCAATGTGACGTTGGACGAAGAGGAGGCCGCGTCCTTCGTGGCTGGGCTCAATGACCTGCGCTTGTTCCTCGCCGCCAGCGAGATGCCGCAGGGAGAGGGCCCCATGGCGGACCGGGACGCTCTAGTAGAGTGGCTGGCGTACAACCAGGACAGCCTGCTGACCGCGATGATGGATTAGCGGCGTCCGCCCAGGACTAGCCGGAAAGGGCGCATCCTCACCATGAGCTACCAGTATCCCTCCGGGGGTGACCGCAGTCGCCCCACCTCCGGCTATGGCCAGATGCCGCAAACGGGTCCGCAGCCCGGTGGCTTTAATCAAGGAAATATCTTCGGTGATGCCCGGCCCGTCTCCTACCAGGGGCCTGGCGCGCCGCGCCGCACCCAGCGCCCGCAGGCTGGTGGTTTCCGCACGGGGATGTCGTTTGCGGTGCTGTACGTTGTGTCCATCTGGGCCGTGCACCTCATCAATACCTTTGTCTTTGGCGGGTTCCTGACGCATTTTGGTATCCACCCGTGGGATATCTCCAGCATGTGGGGAATCCTCACGGCGCCACTACTGCACGTCGGATTTGATCACCTCATTTCTAACACCGTGCCCGGCGCTATTTTTAGCTTCTTCATTGGAGCCACCGGCCGCCGCACCTGGTGGGAAGTCACCGGCATCGTGGTGGTGCTGGGCGGCCTGGGCACGTGGCTGCTGGGCGGCTTGGGCACCAATCACGTTGGCGCATCCGGGCTGGTGTACGGCTGGCTGTGCTACCTGGTGTGGCGTGGTTTGTTCAACCGCAGTTTCCGCCAGGTCATCTTGGGCGTGGTTCTGGGCTTCATGTACGCCGGCCTCATTTGGGGAGTGTTGCCTAACGACGCCGGGGTGTCCTGGCAGGCACACCTGTGCGGCGCCCTGGCCGGCATCGTGGCCGGAATGGTTATCACGAGCGATGATCCGCCGCGCCCGAACTCCGCGGCGAATCGTCAGCTGACGTACTAGTTGCATTGCGTAGCGGCTAGACTTGGCCACCATGAGTAGCTCCACCCCCCACGATCCTGTTGCGCGTTTTGTCATGGGCACTCAGGAGATCACCGAAGTGAGCCCGATTGGCATGTTCGACTCGGGCGTGGGCGGTTTAACGGTGGCACGTGCGCTCATGGACCAGCTGCCCAATGAGTCCATCTACTACATCGGCGATACCGCCCATGGCCCTTACGGCCCGCTGCCGATCGCGGAGGTGAGGGAGCATTCCCTGCGCATCGCCGATGAGCTGGTGGAGGCCGGGTGCAAGATGCTCGTCATCGCGTGCAACACCGCCACCGCCGCGTTCTTGCACGACGCTCGTGAGCGTTACGACGTCCCCGTGGTTGAGGTCATTCAGCCTGCCGTGCGGCGCGCGCTACGCACGACCCGCAACGGCAAGATCGGCGTCATCGGCACCCAGGGCACGGTGAACTCCGGCGCGTACCAGGACATGTTCGCCATCAGCCCGGGCATCGAGGCGCACGCGGTGGCCTGCCCGCAGTTCGTTCCCTACGTGGAGCGGGGCATCATCACCGGCCAGGAGATCCTGGACATCGCCAAGGGGTATGTGCAACCGTTGCGCGAAGCGGGCGTCGACACGCTCGTCCTCGGTTGCACCCACTACCCCCTGCTCACCGGTGTTTTGCAGCTGGCCATGGGAGACGAGGTCAACCTGGTGTCGTCAGCGGAGGAGACCTCGAAGGACGTCATCAAGGTGCTGACGGAAGAAAACATGTTGGCACCGCTGGGAAACACCCCGACGCGAGTGTTCAAGTCCACCGGCGACCCCGAGATCTTTGAGACCCTCGCCAGCCGATTCCTGCCGCCGTCGACCGGCGAGCTGCGCCGCATCGGGGCCGGGGAACACTTCTAGGCCTGTTCCTGCGGTCGACGAAGGTATATTTCCAAGGGATTTGCCGCAAAACCTGCTTTTGTCCCCCACAACGGTGAATTTCGTGGCAGGATAACCCCATGAAGTTGACCGTCCTTGGTTGTTCTGGTTCCGTGCCTGTGCCGGGAAACCCGGCCTCTGGTTACCTGCTGTCCTTCCCGGATGCGCCGTCCATCGTCATGGACATTGGCCCGGGCACCCTGGCGGCCCTGCAACAGGTCCAAGATCCTTGCGACGCCCATGTGCTATTCAGCCACCTGCATGCTGATCACTGCATGGATTTTCCCTCCCTTTTGGTGTGGCGCCGCTTCCACCCAGAGGCGCCCGCGGCATCGCGCAATCTGTGCTTCGGTCCGCAAGCAACCCCGGTCCACCTGGGGCGGCTGAGCGCGGACGCGGGCCAGGAGGTCGACGACATGTCCGATACCTTCGCGTTTGAAGCGTGGGCCGATGGCGAATCTGTCCTCATCGACGACGTCACCGTCACCCCGTTTGCCGTCTCCCACCCGGTGGAGGCCTTCGCGCTGCGCGTGGAACACCGCAAGTCCGGCACGGTGCTGACCTACTCCGGTGACACCGCGTACTCGCCGCGGCTTATCGACGCCGCGCGCGGCGCGGACGTCTTCATGTGCGAGGCGGCGTGGGGCGTAGACAGCTCCGACAAACCCGAGGGGATGCACATGAGCGGCGCCGACGCAGGGCGCGCCGCCTGCGAGGCTGGGGTAAGCAAGCTGCTGCTGGTCCATCTGCAGCCGTGGGGCGACACCGAGGCGACTCTTGCTGCGGCCCGCGCAGAATTCGACGGCCCGGTGGAGCTCGCGTTCGCGGGCCAGGAGCTGTCGCTGTAGCGTCGCCGGGTGGCGGCACCGGGTAGCCTGGGTGCCATGACTGATTTCACCCGTGCCGACGGCCGCGCCGTCGATGAGCTTCGTCCTGTCCGCATCACCCGGAACTTCACCTCGAACCCCGCTGGTTCGGTGCTCGTGGAATTCGGTAACACCCGCGTGATGTGCACGGCTTCCGTGGAGGAGGGCGTGCCGCGCTTCAAGCGCGATTCCGGCGAGGGCTGGTTGACGGCCGAATACGCGATGCTGCCGTCCGCGACGCACGAGCGCATGCCGCGCGAGTCCATGAAGGGCAAGGTCAAGGGCCGCACCCACGAGATTTCCCGCCTGGTAGGCCGCAGCCTGCGCGCCGCGGTGGATCTGTCCCAGCTGGGGGAGAACACCATCAACCTGGACTGCGATGTGCTCCAGGCCGATGGCGGCACCCGCACGGCGTCGATCACCGGCGCCTACGTGGCGCTGGCGGACGCCATCGCCGAGCTCAAGGAGCGCGGCGTGGTCCCCGGTGAGCCGCTGCTGCAGCCAATCGCCGCTATCTCTGTCGGCATCATCGACGGCCAGGTGTGCCTGGACCTGCCGTACGAGGAGGACTCGCGCGCTGAGGTGGACCTCAACGTGGTGATGCAGGAATCCGGCAACTTCGTGGAAATCCAGGGCACTGGCGAGCACGGCCTGTTCGGCCGCGAGGAGCTCAACCAGATGCTCGACGTCGCGCAGAAGGGCTGCTTCGAGCTCATCACCGCGCAGAAGGAAGCCCTGGCGCAGCCACTGCGCTAAAACACTCACAAAGTACCGAAGGAGACGCGAACACCATGCAGTTCCTGGTCGCCTCAAACAACGCGAAGAAGCTCAAGGAGCTAGAAACGATCCTCGCGGACGCCGGCATCGCCGGGGTGGAGCTGCTGCCGCTCAGCGCAGTGGAGTCCTACCCGGAGCCGGTGGAGGACGGGCGGACGTTCGCGGACAACGCGCTCATTAAGGCTCGCGCCGGTGCCCAGGCCACCGGACTCGTTTGCGTGGCGGACGACTCTGGCCTCGCCGTCGAGGAACTCAACGGCATGCCGGGCGTGCTCTCGGCGCGCTGGTGCGGCGCCCACGGCCCGGACGAGGAGAACAACCGTCTGCTGCTGGGCCAAATGCAGCACGTGCCGGACGAACGTCGCGCCTGTGCGTTCGTCTCCGTGTGCGCACTGGTGACCCCGGACGGCAAAGAAGTCACCGTGGAGGGGCGCTGGCCGGGAACCCTGCTGCGCGCGCCGCAGGGCGAGAACGGCTTTGGCTATGACCCGCTGTTCCAGCCGGAGGGTGAAAAGCGCTCCGCGGCGGAGATGACTCCGGAAGAAAAGAACGAGGTGTCGCACCGCGGGCGCGCCTTGCGCCAGCTGGTGGACACCATCGCCGAGCTTGCGGGCTAGGGGCGTCGGCAAGCCCCACCCTGGCCTTAGGCCAGCTGGAACTGCTCCTTCACCTCGCGGCGGCGCTTAGCCTCCATGAAGAAGGAGAAGAACGGGACCACCCCAGCCAGTGCGGTGAGGATGATCTTGCCGAAGTCCCAGCGCGCCCGCATGCCCAGCATGAGGCAGCTGATCACAAAGGCCATGTATACCCAACCATGCACGATGGCGATAATGGTGGCCCAGCCCGGCATTTCCATACCGAAGCCGTACTCGAGCACCATGCGGACGACGAGGAAGATGAGGAAAACGCCGGTCACCCACGCGGCGATGGAGAAGAAGTTCAGCGCCGGGCGGATGCGCTCCTGGCGTTCCGGGTGCACCTGTTTCGGCTGCGGGGCGTTATTGCTTGTCGGCTGAGTCATTGTTCTCCTTCATGTTGTCGGCGGCCGCGTCCGGCCCCCGGTTAGCTGCTTTCCGACGTCGCGGGGCGTTGCGCTCATTGAACTCCGCAACGTCCATCTGCGGGCGCTCGGGCAAGAAGTCCTCGGAAATCTTGGTGACTTTCTTATCCGGCTTTTCCGCCTGATACTGGAAGTCCTCCTCGCCTGATTCCGCGGCTTCGGATTCGGCCTCGATGCGCTCGTTTTCATACTTGATGGACATGCGATACGCGTAAATCACAAAGGCGGCGAACAGCGGCCACTGCAGGGCGTATCCCAGGTTTTGGAAGTCTCCGGAGCCTGACTGGAACCGCGTCCACTGCCAGTATGCGAGACCCAGGAACGCGCACACAAAGAAGGCGATGAGCACGATGTGCCACCAGCGCACCTTAATCTTCTCGCGTTTTTCGTCTTGTGGGGTACTCACGCTAGGACATCCTACCCGGTTGTCCTCCAAAAGTATGATCGGTGCCGCGGCGCGGGGTAATTTCCGTTTTCTTCCCGCCAACCAGTACACTCTCTTCTGGCACGCGGTGTACGCCGACGTGTTCTACGCGCCCGTGGCGGAATTGGCAGACGCGCTGGATTTAGGTTCCAGTGTCTTCGGACGTGTGAGTTCAAGTCTCACCGGGCGCACATTTTTTATCCGGCCGCTGGGGAACGATCCTTGGGTCGGCAAGGGGTGGTCCCTGGGACGGAATTGGGCCGACAGTGGGGCGGCATTGTGCAAATACTGCGAGATCTCGGAAAAGATCGCCTCACATGGCGCTGTTTCGCAGTTTTATCCAAGGCGCCGCGGTGAAATCCTTCGGTGAGCGCAAGGCCGACTTGATCCGAATGCCTTCTGCGTTGTAGGTGCACCCACCCTAGCGCAGTGCGCTCAAATGTGGGACTGTAAAGGGTAAGTGGGTACCACTTTCAAGAATGGGCAAGGGAAGTCGCCTCAAAGATGCGGGCGGCTTCGAGCGATTGTGCGAAGGAGCGCGGCTATGAGCGGTGTGTTGATTGTCTTCGGAATTCTGGTGCTGCTGGTCCTGGCGGTGCTGGCGGGTACGTTCTTTATCGTGCGCACCCGCGAGGCGGCCATCGTGGAGCGCTTGGGCAAGTTCAACCGTGTGGCCCACGCCGGTCTGCACGTCAAGATTCCGTTCGTGGATCGCATCCGTGCCACGATTAACCTGCAGGTCCGCCAGCTGGACGTCCTCGTGGAAACCAAGACCAAGGACAACGTCTTCGTGCAGATCCCCGTGGCTGTGCAGTACCAAGTGGTCGGTGGCCGCGAGCGCGAGTCCTACTACCTGCTGTCTAATCACGAGCAGCAAATTGTGGCCTATGTGCAGGACAACGTTCGTTCCTCCGTCGCGGGCATGATTCTGGATGACGCGTTCTCGTCCAAGGATGACATTGCGCGTAACGTTGCCTCCTCCCTGCGCGACAACATGGCGGCGTACGGCTGGCACTTCGTTAACACCCTGGTTACCGATATTCGTCCGGATTCCCGTGTGCGCGAGTCCATGAACTCCATCAACGCCGCCCAGCGTGAGCGCGAGGCCGCCATCGCCCAGGCCGAGGCTGAGAAGATTCGCGTGGTCAAGGAGGCCGAGGGGGCGGCCGAGGCGCGCAAGCTGCAGGGTCGCGGCGTCGCGGAGCAGCGTAAGGAGATCGTCGAGGGCATCGCTGCGCAGTACGAGATGCTGCGCCGGGCCGGAGTCAACGAGTCCCCGGAGACCCTCATGCTGGTGTCCCAGTACCTCGACGCCATGGTGGACGTCTCTCGCAACGGCCAGTCCTCCGTGCTGTACTTGCCGTCCAATCCGGAAGGCATGGGCAGCATCTTCGATGGCATGCGCGACGTCCTCATGGCCAACCACGCGCTGAGCGCCGATAGCGTCAATCCGGCCGCCACGCGCCCCCAGAAGAAGGAGCAGCGCCGTGCCACCAGTGGCTCTGCCAGCTCCACCGCCACCAGCTCTAGTTCCAGTGCCGGAAACTATGGCGACGGGGCCGGCAGCATTGCCGGTGGCAACAGCTCCGCGCTCGAGGGCGGCAATCCCAACTTCTCGCAGTTCGGCGGCCAGGGGATCGAGGGCTACGAGCAGTTTGACGTGCAGCCCTACAAGCCCAGCGAGGACTAGTTTCTGGCGCTTGCGGGGGTACCCTTTTTTGGGCGCGACGCGCCAAAAGATGACGGAATCCTCATGATTTTGTGGCATGCTAGGTAAGCTAAAACCTTTCTATAGCAAAACAATGCGCAAGGAGTGTCTGCCACAGTGAGCGTCGACGTAATTAAAACTGCTGGTGAAGTCAAGGTTCCTGCAGCCGCGGAACGTCTGATTACCCGTCTGGACACGGAGCCTTTTGCGCTGTCCTTCTCCGGGCAGGGCTACCCGTGGATTGAGCAGTTGGCGAGCTCACTGGCATCAGGCGCACGCACCGCCATCACTGCTGCGGTGGCGGAGTCCGACGAGATCCTCAAGCCCGTGGCAGACGAGCTACTTCCGTGGCTTCCTCACGGCTTTAAGCCTCTGGAATGGGCCGCCGATTCCACCGTCGCCGAGCGCCTCGATCTCTCCTCCGCGGAGATGTCCACCCCGGGCATCACACTGGCTCAGCTGGCGCTGCTGGATAACCTCACGGCCCAGGGCCTGCGTCCCGACGCCGCAGTCGCCCACATCGGCCACTCCCAGGGCGTGCTGGCCACCTTGGCGTCCACCGGCACGCTCGATGCAGGGCAGACCATCGCGCTCGCGCGCCTCATCGGCGTCGCCGTGGCGCAGGCCTCCCGCGAAACCGGCCTCATCCGCACCGGCGAGCTCGGCCCCATGGTGTCCATCGGCGGCATCGTCACCGAAGCCGATGAAGAGGCCCTGCTTCAGCTTATCGACGCCGTGTGCGCCGACGTCGCCGACGATCTCAAGCCGGTGCTGGCGTTGCGCAACAGCCGGGACGCGGTCGTCCTCGTCGGCCGCCCTGACGATAACGCTAAGGTCATCGCCGCCTTGGAAGACCACGTCATTAACCCGCTCAACGTGCAGTGCGGCTACCACCACCCGGCCATGGAGTGCGCCGTGGACCAGGTCATGGAGTGGGCGCGCTCCTGCGGCCTGCCCGAGGACAGCGCCCGCCTGGGCGCCCGCGCGGTGCTGTCGGAGCCGGTGCACTGGCCCGAGCGTGTGGAGGACGCCGTGATCTCCGGGGCCCGTTGGATCCTGGAACTGGGGCCTACCGGGGGCGTCGCCAAGCTCACTGCCCGCATCGTCGCCGGGTTGGGGGTGGGCGTGCTCGACGTCTCCACCCACGCAGGTCAGGCCCAGCTGTTCGACGCCGGCCAGGCCCCACAGGCCCCGGTCAACTACGCCGACTTCGCCCCGAAAGTGCGCAGCGGCGAGGCATTGTCCACCACGTTCACTGAGCTCACCGGCCACTCGCCGATTATGCTCGCCGGCATGACCCCGACCACTGTGGACCCGCAGATCGTAGCCGCGGCGGCCAACGCCGGGCACTGGGCGGAGCTCGCCGGCGGTGGCCAGGTCACTGAGACCATTCTGAATGAGCACCTGGCGCGGCTGGGTGAGCTGCTCAATCCTGGCGTGAATGCGCAGTTCAACGCCATGTATCTGTCGCCGAAGCAGTGGCGCACCCAGATCGAGGGCAAGCGCGCCGTGCCGCGCGCCCGCGAGAACGGCGCCCCGATCGACGGCATTGTGGTCTCTGCGGGCATGCCGCCGTTTGAGGAAGCGGTGGAGTTGGTGAAGTCCCTGCGCGACCAGAACTTCCCGTGGGTGGCCTTCAAGCCCGGCGCGGTCAAGCACATCCACAACGTGCTGCGCGTGGCAGACGCCATCCCGGAGATCCCGCTCATCATTCAGGTCGAGGGCGGCGTGGCTGGCGGCCACCACTCGTGGGAAGACCTCGATGACCTGCTCATCGCTACCTACGGCGATATTCGCCGCCGCGACAATGTCGTGCTCGCGGTCGGCGGTGGCATCGGCACCCCAGAGCGCGCCGCGGACTACCTCACCGGTTCGTGGGCCGAGGAGCACGGCCTGCCGCCGATGCCCGTCGACGCCATTTTGGTGGGCACCGCCGCTATGGCGGCGAAGGAATCCACCGCGTCGGAGTCCGTGAAACAGGCGCTGGTGGACACCACCGGCCTGCCGGCTGAAGACGGCTGGGTCGAGGCCGGCACCGCGCGCTCGGGTATGGCCTCGGGCCGCTCCCAGCTGGGCGCGGACATTCATGAGATCGACAACTCGTTTGCTCGCGCGGGTCGTCTCATTGACGAGGTAGCCGGCGACGCCGATGCTGTGGCCGCGCGCCGCGATGAGATCATCGCCGCTATCAACAAGACCGCCAAGCCCTATTTCGGCGATCTGGAGTCCATGACGTATGCGCAGTGGCTGCGCCGCTACGCCGAGCTGTCCTTCCGCGGTGACTGGGTGGATCTGTCCTGGGCGAAGCGCCTGGGGGAGATGATCGACCGCACTCAGGCCCGCCTGGATGCCCAGGATCACGGCGAGTTCACCCCGGCGGTGACCTTCGATCCGCAGCCAGGCGAGGTCAATGACCCGGCCGCCGCGCTTGATGCCTTGGAGCAGGCCTACCCGCAGGCCGCGGACATCGAACTGTACCCGGCGGACATCGCGTGGTTTATCAAGCTGCTGCGCTCGCCGGGCAAGCCCGCGGGCTTCGTCCCGGTCATCGACGCCGACGTGCGCCTGTGGTGGCGCGCGGATTCGCTGTGGCAGGCCCACGACGCGCGCTTTGACGCCGACGAGGTCTGCATCATTCCGGGCACCGTCGCCGTGGCAGGCATCACCGAGGCTAACGAGCCAGTGGCCGACATCCTGGCCCGCTTTGAGAAGGCTGCCGTGCAGCGTCTCTACGCCGTGGCGGAGCAGCGCGCTCAGCTGCACGACGACGCGCAGGTGACCGAGATCGCCCCGCGCACCCTGCTGGAGCGCGTGCGCACCGCGCCATATGTCTCCTGGGCCGGGCGCTACCAATCCAACCCAGTCCAGCTTCTCGACGACCCGCAGCTCGAGGTCATCAACAACGATGCTGCCGACGCCGCGGCTGAGGTAGTGCGCCTGACCGTGGACATGGGCGATGGGGCCTGCGTCATCGACTTCCAGCTACCCGAAGGAGCGCCGTATGCGGCGGTTCCGGAGGTGAGCGCGGCCTCCGCAGAGCGTGCGATGCAGTCGCTGGTACGCACGGCAGCCGGCGGCCAGCTCGCTGAGGGGGAGTGGACCACCGACATCAACCCGGCCCTGCGCGCGCAGTACACCAATGTCACCGCCGGCTACGTCACCGCCGCCGAGGGGGAGCACGCCGCTGCCACCGCGGCGCCGGACGTCTTGGTCGGCCGCGCCTGGCCCGCGGTGTTCTCCGCCATCGCGCAGGCCGAGATCCCTGGTACGGGCCGCAGCGTCATCGAGGGTATGCTCGACCTCGTTCACCTGGAGCACAACCTCACCCTGCACCAGCCCGTACCGGAACAGGCGCAGTTGAAGGTCACCGCCCGCGCCACCGACGTGCGCGATACCCTCGCTGGCCGCGTTGTGGAGGTCGAGGCCGAGATTCGCGCAGGCGACACCACCGCAGTGGAGAACAACACCGGTGAGAACCTGCTGGCCACGTTGGTCGAGCGCTTCGCCATCCGCGGCCGCCGCGGCGAGGCCGACGTACCTGTCACCCCGACGCCAGACACCGTGACGGACAAGGCGCCGTCCTTCCGCAACCTGCTCACCGTCACCGCACCGGAGAGCATGCGGCCGTTCGCCGTCGTCTCCGGCGACCGCAACCCGATCCACGTCAACACTGACGCGGCGGCGCTCGCCGGACTGCAGGACGGCGTGATCGTCCACGGCATGTGGACCTCCGCGCTGGCCCAGGCGGCCGCCGCCTTCGACGGTGTGGAGATCCGCGAGTGGTCCGCCACCATGGCGGCTCCCATCCTCCCAGGCGCCACCATCGAGTACCTGGTGGAACGCACGGGCGTCGACACGCGCGCGGGCTTCGGCGAAGTCCGCACCGTCACCGCCACGGTCAACGGCGAGCTCGTGCTGACCGCCCGCGCCATCATGTCCGCGCCGCGCACCTTCTACGGCTTCCCGGGCCAAGGTATCCAGCACCCGGGCATGGGCATGGACGCCTACACCTCGTCCGCCGCCGCGCGCGAGGTGTGGGACCGCGCCGACCGCCATACCCGCTCCAAGCTGGGGTTTTCCATCCTGGACATCGTCCGCACCAACCCGGATGCCGTGGTGGTTGACGGCGAGCGCTTCGCGCACCCCGACGGCGCCTTGTTCCTCACCCAGTTCACCCAGGTGGCCATGGCC
The DNA here is from genome assembly GCF_014217255.1 of Corynebacterium incognita. NCBI lineage: Bacteria > Bacillati > Actinomycetota > Actinomycetes > Mycobacteriales > Corynebacteriaceae > Corynebacterium > Corynebacterium incognitum. Next base: position 749,388 of record NZ_CP059404.1, on the reverse strand, counting down.
ACGCTTGGTTGCGCCCAAGTGGCAGAGATGCGCGAGGCCGGGGTGTTGGAGAAGGATGCCTTCTTCGCCGGCCACTCCGTGGGCGAGTACAATGCCCTGGCCGCGTTCGGCGAGGTCCTGTCGCTGGAAGCCGTGGTGGAGATCGTCTACCGTCGCGGCCTGACCATGCACCGCCTGGTCGAGCGCGACGCCAACGGCGTGTCCAACTACGGCCTGGCAGCGCTGCGCCCGAACAAGATGGGAGTTGCTGCCGACGAGGTGTTCAACCACGTCGCACAAATAGCCGCGGCCACCGGCGAGTTCCTTGAGATCGTCAACTACAACATCTACGGCGTACAGTACGCGGTGGCCGGTACCCGCAAGGGCCTGGCCGCGCTGGCCGCCGATGCGGAGAACCACGCGCCGGGCAAGCGAGCGTTCATCCCGATCCCGGGCATTGACGTTCCGTTCCACTCCTCGCACCTGCTGGGCGGCGTGGACGACTTCCGCGAGCACCTGGACAGCCTCATCCCGGCGGATCTGGATTACCAGGTGCTGGAGGAGCGCTATGTGCCTAACCTGGTGGCGCGCCCGTTCGAGCTCACCGAGGACTTCGTCCGCGCTATCGCGGACGTGGTGGATTCGTCCTACATCACGGACATCCTGGCGGACTTTGACGCCGCTCTGGCGGATCGCCAGAAGCTCGCCCGCGTCCTGCTCATTGAGCTGCTGGCCTGGCAGTTCGCGTCGCCGGTGCGCTGGATTGAGACCCAGGATCTGCTGCTGGCGCCGCAGGGCCGTACCGCGGGTGCGGGCACCCCGGGCCTGGGTATTGGCCGATTCGTTGAAATCGGCGTGGGCTCCTCGCCGACGCTGGCGAACATGTTGGGCCAGACCCTGCGCCTGCCCAAGTACGCCGCCGCCGACCTTGAGGTGTTCAACATCGAGCGCGACCGCGCCCTGGCTTTCGCCGAGGATGCTGCTGCGCGCCCGGACACCGACGGCGATGCCGCCGCGGACAACACAGGCGACACCGTCACCGATGCTGCCGCCGCCCCTGCCGGTGCCGCCACTACCGCAGCGGCCAGCGAGACCTCGGAGGCCGCCATCGCGGCGCCGGTCCCAGCAGCTCCCGCTCCCGCTCCGGCAGCAGGCTCAGCGCCGACGCCGGAGGATCGGGTGTTTACCGCGGGCGATGCGGTGGAGATGCTCATCGCACAGTGGACCAAGGTCCGCCGTGATCAGATGGGTCCGGCCGATACCATCGAGCAGCTCGTGGAGGGCGTATCGTCCCGCCGCAACCAGCTACTGCTGGACCTCGGCGTCGAGTTCGGACTCGGTGCCATCGAGGGTGCCGCCGACGCGGAGCTGTCTGCGCTGCAGTCCACCGTCGCCGGCATGGCCAAGGGCTACAAGGCCTTCGGCCCGGTCCTCGGCGACGCGGTGGCCGACTCCCTGCGGCGTTTGACCGGCCCGGCGGGCAAGAAGCCGTCGTACGTTGCTGAATACGTCACCGGCACCTGGCAGCTGGGCGCGGGCTGGGCGGATCACGCCACCGCCGCGCTCGTGCTGGGCACCCGCGAGGGCGCGTCGTTGCGTGGTGGCGAACTCGCCACCTTGGAGCCGGCGTCCCCGAGCAACGCCAAGGAATTGGACGCGCTTATCGACGCCGCGATTGTTGCCGCCGGCGAGCGCGTGGGCGTCACCATGGCCAAGCCCGCCGCCGGGGGCGTCGCCGCGGGCGGGGTAGTGGACTCCGCCGCGCTCGGCGAGTTTAGCGACAAGCTGACCGGCGACCGCGGCGTGTTGGCCGCGACCGCGCGCGAGCTGCTGGCACAGCTCGGCCGTCACGGTTTCGCGGATAACGACTCTGCGCGCGCGGCCACCGAGGCCGTCACCGCGGCGGCGACCGCGAACCAGGAGCTTGCCGAACTCATGGACACCGTGTCCGCCGAGCTGGGGCAGGACTGGCCGCGCCAGGTGGCGCCGAGCTTCGACGCCACCAAGGCCGTGCTGCTCGACGACGCCTGGGCGTACGCGCGCGAGACTCTCTCCCGCGTGGCGCTGGGCGAGATGGACGCTGCGGACGTGGACGTCACCGGTGCCGGCGCAGAGGTCGCTGCCATGGCTGAATTCCTCGGCCTGCCGCAGCTTGCGGAGCAGGCGCTCGACAACACCGCGCTGGAGTTCACCACGGACGTCGCCGTGGTCACCGGTGGTTCACCGAATTCCATCGCTTCCCAGGTCATCGCGGAGCTGCTGCGCGGCGGCGCCACCGTGGTGGCCACCACCTCGCGTCTAAACCACGGCCGCCTGGACTACTACAAGAATCTCTACGCCCAGCACGCCCGCGGCACCGCGGCGCTGTGGGTGGTACCAGCGAACCTGAGCTCCTACCGCGACGTCGACGCGCTCGTGGAGTGGATCGGAAACGAGGACACCGCCACCGTCGGCGGTTCCAAGAAGGTACTCAAGCCGGCGCAGGTGCCCACGCTGCTCTTCCCGTTCGCGGCACCGCGCGTGTCCGGCTCCCTGGCTGACACCGGCGCCCAGGCGGAGAACCAGATGCGCCTGCTGCTGTGGGCCGTGGAGAAGCTCATTGCGGGCCTGTCCACCCTGGGCACGTCCACGCACGTGGGCCAGCGCCTGCACGTGGTGCTGCCGGGCTCGCCGAACCGCGGCACCTTCGGCGGCGACGGCGCCTACGGTGAGTCCAAGGCTTCCCTGGATGCCCTGGTCAACCGCTGGTCGGCGGAGCCGATCTGGGGCGAGCAGACCAGCCTCGTCCATGCACTGATCGGCTGGGTGCGCGGCACCGGGCTCATGGGCGGCAACGATCCGCTTGTCGACGCCGTGGAGGCCAAGGGCGTGCGCACCTTCAGCACCGAGGAGATGGCCGCCAACCTCATTGGGCAGGCTTCCCACGAGGTCCGCGCCCAGGCCGCGCAGGCCCCGGTCGTCGCTGATTTCACCGGCGGTCTGGCCGACGCCGACGTGGACATGGCCGCGCTGGCCCGTGACGCCAGCGCCGCCGCCACCGACACTGACGCTGCCAACAACGGCGCAGGCGCAGGGGAGACGACCCCGCGCACACTGCGCGCGCTGCCGTCCATTGGCAGCGCCGTCCGCACCGTGGGCACCGACCGCCCCACCCCTGACTTCAGCGGCACCAACGGCCCCGCCGTCACACAGGACCTCGATGACATGATCGTCATCGTCGGCGCCGGCGAGCTCGGCCCGATTGGCACCTCTCGTACCCGCTACGAGGTGGAGATGACCGGCGACCTGTCCGCCGCGGGCGTCATCGAACTGGCCTGGAACCGCGGGCTGATCACCTGGGAAGGCGGCGCCGGAGTAGACGGTACCGGCGGCTGGGTGGACGCCGACGGTGTGGACATCGACGAAGAGGACATCTACGCCCGCTACCACGACGACGTCCTGGCAGGCGTCGGCATCCGCCGCTTCCACGATGATTTCGGCATGGTGGACAACCTCGCACCGGAGCTGACCACCATCTACCTGGAGAAGGATCTGACCTTCACCGCCGCCAACGAGGAGGAGGCACGCGCGTTCGCCGCCGAGGCCGAGGGCGCGAGCGTCCACTTCAACGGCGAGGACTGGGAGGTCACCCGCCCGGCGGGTTCCGCGGTCCGCGTGCCGCGCCGCGTGGCCATGTCCCGGTTCGTCGGCGGCCAGGTGCCGGAGGGCTTCGACCCGGCGCGCTACGGCATCCCCGCGGACATGGTGGACAACCTGGACCGCGTGGCGCTGTGGAACATCGTGTGCACCGTCGAGGCTTTCCTCGCGGCCGGTTTCACGCCGGCGGAGCTGTTGGCCAGCGTCCACCCGGCACGTGTGTCCTCCACGCAGGGCACCGGCATGGGTGGTACCGGTTCGCTGCGCTCGCTGTACGTGGATAAGCTTGTGGCCACCCCGCGCCCGAACGATATTTTGCAGGAGGCGCTGCCCAACGTCGTGGCCGCGCACGTCATGCAGGATTACGTCGGCGGTTACGGCCAGATGATCCACCCGGTCGCCGCCTGCGCCACGGCGGCGGTGTCCGTCGAGGAGGGTGTGGACAAGCTGCGCCTGCGCAAGGCTGACTTCGTGGTCGCCGGCGGCATCGACGACCTCTCGCTGGAGGGCATCACGGGCTTCGGCGACATGGCCGCGACGGCCGACTCCGGGGACATGGCCGCCAAGGGCATCGAGGATAAGTACTTCTCGCGCGCCAATGACCGCCGCCGTGGCGGCTTCATTGAGGCCGAGGGCGGCGGCACCATCCTGCTCGCGCGCGGCACGCTCGCTGCGGAGCTGGGCCTGCCAGTGCTCGGCGTGGTGGCATTCGCGGAATCCTTCGCCGACGGCGCGCACACCTCGATCCCGGCACCGGGTCTGGGCGCCCTGTCCGCGGCCCGCGGCGGCGAGGACTCCCGACTGGCGCTCGCCCTGCGCGAGGTGGGTGTGGCCGCTGACGACGTGGCGGTGCTGTCCAAGCACGACACTTCTACCAACGCCAACGACCCGAACGAGTCGGATGTGCACGAGCGCATCGCACATGCGATTGGCCGCAGCGCGGGGAACCCGCTGTACGTGGTTTCGCAGAAGTCGATCACCGGCCACGCCAAGGGTGGTGCGGCGGCCTTCCAGCTGGTGGGCCTGACGCAGCTGCTTCGCGACGCCGTGATCCCGGCCAACCGCAGCCTCGACTGCGTGGACCCGGTCCTGCGGAAGCACGAGCACCTGGTGTGGCTGCGTCAGCCGCTGGATGTGAGCTCCCGCGGCATCAAGGCTGGTCTACTCACCTCGTTGGGCTTCGGTCACGTTTCCGCCTTGGTGGCGGTGGTGCACCCAGGCGCCTTCATCGAGGCGCTGCGCACCGCTCGCGGCGAGGACGCCGTGACCGAGTGGACCCAGCGCGCCGCTGCCCGCGTTGCCGATGGCGAGCGCCGCTTTGCCCGTGCCCTGCACGGCGGCGCCGCGCTGTTCGAGCGCCCGGCGGACCGCAACCTGGGCGGTAGCGGTGACGCCGTCAAGGAGCGCGAGGCTGCAGTCCTGCTCTCGCACGACGCCCGCCTGCGCGACGGCCTCTTGGAACCGAATCCGGAGGAGCGTAGCTAGTGAACCAGGAGCAGCCCGGCCAGGTGCACCTCGGCCAGGTGTCGGTGGGCACCGACCTGGTGTACGTGCCGGACTTCGCGGAACAGCTCGATACCCCAGGCACCCGTTTTGCTGACGTCTTCGATGCCTTGGAGCTGCGGGTGGCCGCGGGCAAGCCGGCGGCGCAGCGCGCGGCGCACTTAGCTGGGCGCTGGGCCGTGAAGGAGGCCTTCATCAAGGCTTGGTCGCAGGCTCTGTATGGCCGCCCGCCGCTGCTGCCTGCCGATGCCGTGGACTTTGCCGAGATCCAGGTCCGCCCCGACGCATGGGGGCGCATCGACGTCGCGCTTTCCGGCGCGGTCGCCGAGGCCTTCGCTGCTACGTGGGGAGGACGTGAGCAAGCAGGCCACGCTGGGGAAGCGGGGCAGGGGCCGTGCCTCACGGCGTCGTTAAGCCACGACGGCGACTACGCCACCGCTACCTGCATCATCTACTGGTAGGCCGCGACTTACTGGTAGGCCGCGACGCTGAAGAGGTAGGCGACCATCATGCGCTTGATCTCCTTGACTGCGTAGTCGAACTTGTCCGGGTCGTCATTGCGGACCGCGTAGTTGAGCAGGGACACCACGGTGTGGATGAGCAACCCCGCCAGCTCCACGCGGCGCTCATAGTCCATGGTCGGCGCCAGCGGGCGCAGGATGTCACTGAGCAGGTCCAGCATTTCGCGCTCGGTGTCGGCGCCCGTCGCGCGCGTGGACGGGGTGGCCTGCATCGCGTGCCAGACCGCGCGACGGGACGGGTCCTCACGCCACAGGCGCGCGAGGTGATCGATGAATTCCTCCAGCAAGTCCGGCCACTGCAGGGCGGGCACGCGCTGGGAGAATTCCAGCAATTCGGTGACGTTGACCTTCGTGTCCTCGCGGTCGAGCTCGCAGATGAGGACGTATTTGTTGGCGAAGAATTGATATAACGTACCGATGGGGACCTCGGCGCGTTTGGCCACCTCGTCGAAGGTGAAAGACTCGAATCCGAGATCCACTAAGACGCTGCGCGCCGCCGCCAGGATGCGGTTGTAGCGCTCGCGGCTGCGCGCCTGAGCAGGGCGCCGCCGCGGCACGAGGATCTCGGAGACTTCTTCGGTCATGATGTCTTAGGAGTTGGTTGCCTCAAGATCCTTGATGATGCGCGCAACGTGGCCGGTGGCACGCACGTTGTACTTGGCCAGACCGATGGTGCCGTCCGGCTCCACCAAGAAGGTCGAGCGAATAACACCCTGGACCACCTTGCCGTAATTCTTCTTCTCGCCGAACGCGCCATAGGCCTCCATGACCTCCTTGTCCGGGTCGCTGAGCAGCGGGAAGTTGAGCTCATGTTCGTCGCGGAACTTGGCCAGGGCCTCCACTTTGTCCGGGGAGATGCCCACGACGGCAATGCCGGCGGAGTTGAGCTGTGCCAGGGAATCGCGGAAATCGCAAGCTTCCTTCGTGCAGCCCGGGGTGTTCGCGCGCGGGTAGAAGTAGACCACCACGCGCTGTCCCGTGAAGTCCGCCAGGCTCGTGGTTTCGCCCTTGTCATTAGTCAGGGTGAAATCGGGGGCCTTGTCGCCCACATCCAATCGCTTCGCTTCTGGGGGAGTAGTCATGCCTACACCTTACCGTTGTTGCTACCGCGTCCGGTGCCTACGTTTCGGTGTGCCTTATCGGTGACACCCGGTGTTCGCCTCCCGGCCGCGTTCGCTCGCGAATACACCAATTGCGTTAAAGTGGTGGGAGTAGAAAACGCATGAGACAAACTTTGGGAGACTTTATTTATGGCACGCGATATCAATGACATTCAGCGCGACATCGAGCGCACCCGTCGCCAGCTCGCCAACACCTTGGACGAGCTGACCGTGCGCACTAAGCCGCAGAACATTATGTCTGACGCCCAGGGCGCAGCTACCGAGAAGCTGCAGGACCAGAATGTGCAGATGGTCCTGGCCGGCATCGGCGCGCTCGTTGTTGGCGGCATCGCTTTCGCTGTGTTCCGCAGCAAGCGCCGCTCCAACGACATCAAGGAGCTCAAGCGCCTGCTCGCCGAGCGCAAGTAGTCCTCAGCGCTCATAGCGCACCGTCGAGGCGTCGAGGCTGCCCCCAGTTTAAGGGGCTGGCGTCGGCGCCTTCAACGATCGTTAGACGACCTCGGCTCCCGCCGCGCGCATCTCCTCCAACGCTGCGGCCGCGGCCTCGTCGGACACCGGCGAGCACATGTCGGTGAGCACGCGGACCGTGCGATCCGTGGCGAGGATGTCGAGGACTGAGGCCCGCACGCAGTGATCCGTGGCAATGCCCACCGCATCCACACTCGTGATGTTGTGGGCGTCCAAGTAGTCCAGGAAGCCGGTCTGGTTGTCTCCCTCCGCGGTGGTCGCCTCGGCCGCCGAGTACGCCGCGGTGTACTCGCCCTTGAAGAACGCGGCGTCGGCAGGCTGCGCCGCCAGTTCGCTGCGCAAGACCGGGTGCAGTTGCGCGCCGGGGGATCCCGCCACGCAGTGCACCGGCCAGGTGGTGACAAAGTCCGGTTCTTCGGAGAAGTGGCCTTCAGGGTCGATATGCCAGTCTTGGGTGGTGAGCACTTCGTCGTAGTCCCCGCGGTGTTGTGCTACGAATGTGGCGATGGCGCCCGCCACGGCGTCGCCACGCTCGGTGCCCAATGCGCCGCCGGGGCAGAAGTCTTTTTGAACATCGATGATGAGAAGGGCGCGTCGGCCCGCAGCTGGTGTAGTCATACCTTGGGATAGTAGCCACTAGGCGCCGCGAGCGGGCGGCTTTCCACTAAGGTTGTCAGTCGTGCAGACACCCATTCCGTTTTATCTCAAAGAAATCCTTGACCAAGCCAAGCCCAATACTGACGGCGAAGTAGCCGACTACATCCCGGTGCTGGCCAAGGCCGACCCGGAACGCCTCGGGTTGGCACTGTGCACCACCACGGGGCACGTGTACTCCGTGGGGGACGATGAGGTGGAGTTTTCCATCCAGTCCATCTCCAAGCCTTTCGTCTACGCGCTGGCGCTGCAGGAACTCGGCGTGGAGGCCGTGAAGAAGGTCGTGGGCATGGAACCTTCGGGTGAGGCCTTCAACGAGCTGTCGCTGGGGGAGGAGGACCATCGCCCGGTCAACCCGATGATCAACGCGGGTGCGATGACCACGACCCAGCTCATCAACGGCGTGGACTCGGGCGTGGAGGAGCGCGTGGAGCGCATCCGCAGCTTCCTGTCTAAGCTGGCCGGCCGCGAGCTGCAGATTGACCAGGAGGTCCTCGACTCAGAAATGGAGGGTGCGGACCGCAACCTCTCGCTGGCGCACATGCTGCGCAGCTACGGCATCATCGAGGACGAGGCGCACGACGCCGTGCTCACGTACACCCAGCAGTGCGCCATCAACGTCACGGTTAAGGACCTGGCGATTATGGCCGCCACCTTGGCTAACGGTGGCACAAATCCGGTGACGGAGGAGAAGCTTCTCGACGCCGACGTGTGCCAGCTCACCATGGCCGTGATGAGCTCAGCGGGCATGTACGACGGCGCGGGGCGCTGGATGGCGAACGTGGGCATCCCGGCGAAGTCGGGCGTGGCCGGCGGCCTGTTGGGCATGCTGCCCGGGCAGCTCGGCATCGCGTCGTTCTCCCCACGCCTCAACGAGGAAGGCAACAGCGTCCGCGGCGTGGAGATGTTCCGCCGCCTGTCCCAGGACATGGGCCTGCACCTGATGTCCACGGAGGAGCGCTACGGTATCCAGCCCATCCGTAACGTCATCCACGAGGGCGCGGATTCCTACTTCTACATCCAGGGCCGCATCAACTTCAACGCCGCGGAGACCATTCTCCACGAGCTGTTTGATTACGATCTCAAGGACCAGAACGTCATCGTGGATATCTCCCGCGTCAATGCGGTCAACCGTATGGGCCGGCGCATGCTCAAGGAAGGCTTGCGGCGCCTGCGGGAGGCAGGCCACGAGATCGCCATCGTCGACCCGGACAACGTCATGCCCAACCTGGAGATGCGCGACGGCACCATGGTGCCGGTCCGCGAACAGGAAGGGGCCCTCGATCCCGACGAAGAGCTGCGCGATGAGGCTGCGACCTTGACAGCACTGGCCGAGGAATCAGCCGCAGAAGAATCCTCCACGAACTAAACCCTTAAGTGGTGCGCCCTACTCGGGCCCTCCTCACTGGCATGCGAAAACGCCGGGCTCCCCGTAGTGGGGAGCCCGGCGCTTTGTGAGCTAGGGCTTAATTGCCGTCTTACTTGCGGTGCTTGCCGTCGCGGTCGGCGCCCTCGAAGCCCTTCTCGACCTCAATCTCCTCGCGGCCGAGGTCCTCAGTCACGGTCTCGGTGTCGCGGACGGTGCGCTTGTCCAGGGAAACCTCCTCGACAGGCACGGTGTTCTTCTCCACGTTGACGCGCTCCTCGTGCAGGGTCACGGAAGCCTCGTCCTCGGTCAGGCGGCCGTTGCCAGCACCAGCTGCCGCAGCCTTGCCGTCAATCGGGGTGCGCTCGACGCGGACCTCTTCGCGCTCCACTGGAACCTCAACGGTCTTAGTGTCGCGGACGACGTACTTGCGCAGGCGGGCAGTGCCGGTTTCCACACGGTCCTTGTCCACGCTCAGGCGCTCCTCGGAGCGAACCAGGGACTCGTCACGGTCGGTGCGGTCGCCGTCCTGGAACTTCGCGTCCGGGTCGGTGAAACGAGCGTCGTTGCGGTTGCCCGCTGCGGCGCCTGCAGCACCTACGCCAGCACCTGCAGCAGCGCCGCCGACTGGACCGCGGCTGCCGTCGATGTCCTGCTTGTCCACGCCGCCCTGGCCGGTGCCGGCCGCGCGGTTCTCCGCGATTTCGTCAAAGCCATTCTTGCGGTCGTTGTTCACGCCGGTGTTCACTACGTTGCCGTAAGGCTCGCGACCGTTGTATTCCTCGCGGGACTGGTCGAAGCGGTCCGGCTCGTAGGTCTCGTAGTTGTCTACGGAGTCCAGCTCGTAGTGGCGGTAGATGGTGTTCTGGTCGTCCTCGGTGAGCTGTGCGTCGTCGGTGATCTCCGGGGCGTCCTTGATGCGCTCCTTATCGAAGGCCAGCTTCAGGTTCTCACCCTCCAGACGGTGGCCGCGCAGCGGGACGAGGGAGGAGCTCATGCCGAACAGTCCGTGGCCCACCTCGACGAAGTCCGGCTGGCCGGATGCGTCGTTGATGAAGACTTCCTTGACTGCGCCCAGCTTGTCACCGTTGCGGTCGTATGCGGTTGCGTTAACCAGTTCCTGAATCTTGCGGTTATCCATTGTGCTTTTAACTCCTTCGTTCTGCTTGGTTGTAACTTGCACTATCCACGGTAGGAACGAATGATGAGGTTCGCCGCCAGGATTTGGCATTCAGAAAGTACACAGCGAACGTTGCTTGAAATCTAGCGGCGGGTACGTACCATGCGCGAGCTTCTCGACGCCCCGGTGATTGCGGCCCGACTTAATCCATGCGGTCTTTGTTGTGAACAGGGAAGACGCTCCATAGAAGATGGGGGTGCCCCACTATCTTGGCCGGCTTGGGGGTGACGCGAACGACATGGCGTGGTTAAGCGATGATAACGGCGCCTGCCACCCTTCCTGCGGAAACAAATTTTGTGATAAGAATCACAAAACGGAGGGGTGGGCCTAGAAAGACAGCATCTCTGTCGTTGGAAGCGGTACTGCGATGCCATCTCCCGGTGGGGCGATGTCGAGATCCCAGACCGTGTTGTCAGAGATGTGCAGGAAGATTTCTGCATAGCCGCCGTGGTCGTAGGCGGACAGCACGGTATTCGCAGGCCCCTTTAGTGGGTTAAGGTGCGCATTGGGGTCGGTGTCGTGACCTATTTCAAAAGACGGGCAGGAGCCACAGCCGCATTCGCGGGTCACGTGTGCGGTGCGGATGGAATCGATCCAGCGCATCCGGTGCTCATCTGTGGGGCCCCACTCGCCATCCACGGGATCGGCGTTGGCGCAGATGGCCATGAGGAGAAACTCTTCCTCCGGGGTGAGCTTGCGCTGCATGCCGATCAATCCTTCGCGCTCGGGGGCATGATGGGGGTGGTACGCCAAAAGGCCAAGCTTGGCGTGAAGCCTTGCTTGACCTTGAGGTATTGTGCGCCATCAGGGAATCGAACCCCGAACCCACTGATTAAGAGTCAGTTGCTCTGCCAATTGAGCTAATGGCGCATCGTGCGTGTTCAACTTCTCGGCCCGAAGCCCGTCGGCTTCTTGCTTCGTTGTTGTCCTTGCAACGAGGAATTACTTTAACACCCGATTAAATGACTGCAAAATCGGCAGGTGAAACCGCATTTTTAGGGGCGTCGTCAAGCGTAAAAAAGTTCTGCAACGATTAGGTCTCTTTTGTCGTGTATGTGACGTCGGTGGTGGTGTAATTTATGGCGAGGAAGTAGGCTGTGGGAGATTGTCTTGACACCTGCCATTGGGTGTCGTGAGCTTTGTTTTATAGAGGGAATAAAGTGTTCAATACAGTGAATGCGTGGGCAACGAAACGAGTTGTGGCCTGTATCGCGGCCGTAGCCACCGTGGCGTCGCTGACTTCCTGCACCATCGAGCGGGAAGACAACGCCGACGAGCTCTCGCCTGCGGCCAAAGCTGAATCCCTCGGTGCGGAATCGTCCGCACGCACCGCGCCGGACGCGGAAGAGGGGGCCGAGCGCGACGGCAAGGTGGACAAAGATTCTGCAGACGTCAAAGCCAAAGCCCCGGAGATTTCCGTCAAGGACGGCGCCAAGGACGTCGACCCCCTCGTCCCCGTCACCGTGACCTCGCGTGGCAAGGGACTGAAGACCGTGACCATGACCAACGAGTCCGGCAAGGTTATCGCGGAGAAGCTCTCCGCCGACGGCATGGTCTGGTCCACGGACGAGGAACTGGGGTACTCGCGCACCTACACCATCGTCGCAGTGGACGAGAACGGCAGGAAATCCACCGCCACCTTTAAGACCCCAGTGGTCAACGGCACGACTGCGGTGAGCCTGTCGCCGCTGCCGGGGTCCACTGTGGGCGTGGGGCAGACCATTGCCTTCCGCTTCGCCGCGCCAATGACCGATCGCAAGAAGGCTCAGGAAGCGCTCGAGATCAAGACCTCCCCGGAAGTAGACGGCGCTTTCTACTGGGTCAATGATTATGAGGTGCGCTGGCGCCCAAAGAAGTACTGGCAGCCCGGCACCAAGGTCAAGGTCACGGCCAACATCAAGGGCAAGGATCTTGGCGGCGGCATCTACGGTACGGAAAACAATAAGACGGACTTCACCATCGGCGACCGCGTGGTCACCCGGATCAACGACGCCACGAAGACGATGACCGTATTTAAGAACGGCAAGGCGCTGCGCACCATCCCGGTGTCCCTCGGTCGCGACGGGGAATTTGCCACGCCCAATGGCGTTTACATGATTGGCGACGAACACGAGCAGCTGCTCATGGACTCCACTACCTTTGGTCTGGCGCTGGACCAGGGCGGATACAAGACGAACGTGCAATTCGCCACGCAGATGTCGTACTCCGGCATCTACGTCCACGCCGCGCCGTGGTCCGAATGGGCCCAGGGCAGCCAGAACACGTCGCACGGCTGCGTCAACGTCACCACGGAAGCGGCGCAGTGGTTCCAGAGCGTGGTCAAGCGCGGAGACATCGTGGAGGTGAGCAACACCTCCGGGCCGCAGCTGTCCGGCTTCGACGGTCTGGGTGACTGGAACATTCCGTGGTCGGAATGGAAGAAGGGTAATGCAACTAGCGGTTCTCGATAGAGCAGCGACCACCCCGGCAGAAACCGTCGGGGAGACCCTCCGCGGGGTCATCAACCACGCCCGCGATGTAGAAAATCTCGGCTTCAGCCGCTTCTTCGTCGCGGAGCACCACGGCGTGCCCGGCATCCCTGGCTCGCAGCCCGCGCAACTAGCCACGGCCGTCGCCGCGCACACCACCTCCATCCGCGTGGGCACCGCCGGCATCATGGTGCCCAACCACCCGCCATTCATCATCGCGGAACAGATCGGCGTCCTGGAGGCACTCTACCCAGGTCGTATCGACGTCGGCCTGGGTTCCTCAGTGGGCTTTACCCGCCCGGTCCGCGCCGCCCTGCGGCAGGCTGAGCCCCGCGAACTCAAAGCGCGCTACGGTGCGGACCTCGACGAACTCTTAGCGTTCCTTTCCGGCGAGGCGACCGTCCACGCCCGCCCCGAGAACCACGCCGCCACACCACTGTTCGTGCTTGCGGGCTATCGCTCCGCCACGCTGGCCGACGAACGCGGCTTGGGCATCATCACCGGTGGCCCCGCCGCGACCCAGGCCTCCGCGCTGGAGATCTACCGGAAAGCGTTTAAGCCCTCGCCGTGGCTGCAACGCCCGCACGCCATCGCCTCGCTCAACATCGCCGCCGCCGACACCGCTGCGGCCGCCCGCGATCTCCTTTTGCCGGAGAACTACTCCAAGGTCCTCTCGCAATCCACGGGCGAGTTCTCGCCTCTGCGTCCGGCACATGAGCTGGACCTGGACGCGCTGACCAACCAACAGCGCGAGCGCCTCGCCGAGGCCCAGTCCTTCGACGTCACCGGCACTATCGACGACGTCGCGAAGCAGCTCGCCGCCCTCGAACGTGAGCTCGGCGTCGATGAGTTCCTCGTCACCGGCGACATCCCGGACCGCGCCGGACGCCTGCGCAGCGAGGATTTGTTGTCCACGCTGCTTTAGCTCCCCGCCCGGCGGCTATACACCGACTATTCTGGGCGCCATGATTCGTGAAATCCGCCGCGTGGGCCAGCACGCCTACTTCTATGCCCTCTCCCGCTCGGAACAGCTCATCGAGTGGCTCAACGATGAGCTCGGCGACTACACCGTCGAAGCACAGGACGAGGGCCGTCGCACCACCCTGGTGGGCAAGGACAAAACCATCACGATCACCGGGCACGTCATCGCTTCTGTGGCTGTGAACCCGCAGACCCTGCTCTGGCGCTGGGCGGACGACGACACCGCCTCGGTGGCGGCGCTCATCCGCGATTGGGGTCGCGACAACGGCCTGCGCACCCTGACCACCCAGGAGGTGCCCTACGAGCCTCTCGACGCCCCGGCAGCCAACCCCGCCCACATCGCTGAGGACCTCGGCTGCCTCGGCTTCGAAGTCTTCGGGCAGGACGCGATGTACCTGTTCTTCCCGTTCAACAAGGCCGGCTCCCAGCTCGTTCTCTTGGTGGAGAACTTCAGCGAAACCCCGCCCGCCTTCGACTTCACCGCGTTCATGACCAAGCTCCCACGGCTCATTACCTTCGCCGATGACGTCGCCTGGTCCATGGACGGCCTCACCCGCATCCGCCCGGACTGGCAAGTCCAGCACACGCTTATCACCGACAACGAACGCGGAGGCGACAACGGCGACAACGGCGACGACGACAACTACACCGACCGCTGGTCCATCACCAACGAGTCCGGCCTCACCGCCACCTACGACCTCGCCTACGACTCCCACCGCCGCGTCACCGCCGTGCGCGCCAATCTGCCCGCAGTGGGTGGGAATTAGTTTTTGCTCTCGAGTCGAAGTCTGGAGAGCCTTGCGGCTGGTGTTCTAGAGCATGAGCTAAAGCACGCAGTGTGCGATGAGGCTATCGATGCGACGGACATCGATTTTCTTGCCTAACTTGATCTTGATGTGCCCCGCACGGGTCCATAGCTCGACCTCGGCATTGAAGTCCATACGGCCCGCATTTTCCGTAGACCACATGGTGATAGAAGAGTATGGAATCGAGTAGATTTCGATCTTCTTTCCGGTCAGCCCTTGAGAGTCGCGAACGATGAGGCGCTTTGACGTGAAAATGGCCGAGTCACGGAACGTCTTGAAAGCAGCGTAGGGCTGCTCACTTTGGACAAGCATGCGGCTGACGTCCTCGGGGATAGGGACCTCTTCAAAGAACGTCCACTCGGTAATTGGCGCCATTTCCATTGTCACTCCTGAGCATGTGTGAATTAATAAATAGAGGTGCTGAAAATTTTACAACCTTCATGCTCAGTTCATCGCACATGCGTTGTTTTTAACACCCGTGGGGGAGTGGGACCTGACCCCCAGATGGCGGACACCTTGAAACCAGCATCTCGCTGGGGAAGTGAGGTACCTTTCCACCATGCCACGCAAGACCTACACCGAGCAGTTCAAGCGCGACGCAGTCTCGTTGTACGAGTCGACCCCCGGAGCAACGCTCAACGCGATCGCCTCCGATCTCGGGGTCAACCGCAACTCCCTGCGCACCTGGCTCGACGCCTTCGGCACCGGCACCAAGACCAACGCCAACGGTGAAAAAGTCGCCAGCCCCATTGCTGCAGCCAACAGCGCACGCACGCCTGCTGAAGGACTCTCCGACGCCGAACGCATCCGCGTGCTGGAACGCGAAAACGCCAAGCTCCGGGAGGAACGAGAGATCCTCCGCAAGGCGGCCAAATATTTCGCGGAAGAGACGAACTGGTGAACCGCTTCCGGTTCGTTGATGACAACCGAGGCCTCTACGAGGTCAAGCGGTTATGTGAGGTTTTGAAGATCAACCGGTCCTCGTATTACAAATGGAAATCAGCTGCTTCTGCCCGCCGGCGACGCGTCCTTGACGACGCGGTGCTGGGAGCGAGGATCAAGGCCGTGTTCACGGCCGAGAACGGTTGTTACGGGGCGAAACGCGTGACGGCGGCCATCAATTCCGATCCAGCCAACGACGACCTTTTCAATCACAAGCGCACCGCCAGGTTGATGCGCCAGATGGGCCTGTTCGGCTACACCAAAAAACGCCGGGTGAAGACCACCGTGTCTGCGAAACGGGCTCCGAAGTTGCCCGACCTGCTGAAACGCCGGTTCACCGCGGAGAAACCGAACACCATCTACGTCGGCGATATCACGTACCTGCCGATCGCGGACGGGTCGAATATGTACCTGGCCACCGTCATCGACTGCTATTCGCGGCAGTTGACCGGTTTCGCGATCGCCGACCACATGCGCACGGAGTTGGTCGAAGAAGCTCTCACGATGGCCCACGGGGTCCGAGGCAACCTTGACGGGGCGATTTTCCACTCCGATCATGGCAGCGTCTATACCTCTGGGCAATACCGGAAGCTGTGTGAACGATTCGGTGTCACCCAGTCGATGGGAGCAATCGGGACGAGCGCGGACAACTCGTTGGCGGAGTCGTTCAACGCCACGCTGAAACGGGAAGTCCTCCAGGACGAGTCCGTTTTCCCAAGTCAGCTCGTATGTCGTCGGGACGTGTTCCGGTGGTGCACGCACTACAACACCAGGCGCTTGCACTCGTGGTGCGGCTATCGCTCGCCGAACGCCTTCGAAGCCGCCGGATCAGCTACACTTACTATCGCATCTTGATTAAATCCCCGTGTCCACTTTCCGGGGTTCGGGCCCCCACAGAATTGTCCGTTGCCGAAGAAAACCACCAACTAAAAAAAGGAAAACGCGCTCCTGCGTGAAGAGCGCGACATCCTTCGCAAGGCCGCTAAATATTTCGCGGAAGAGACGAATTGGTGACCCGCTTTCGGTTCGTTGATGACGCTAAGAAAAACCATTCGGTTAAGCGGTTATGTAAGGTTCTGGGGCTCAACAGGTCCTCCTACTATAAATGGAAAAATAGCAGCTCAACTCGCAGAAAAAGACTCATATCCGACGCCATTCTCGGCGCCCGGGTCACGACTGTATTCACCGCTGAAAATGATTGTTACGGCGCCAAGCGAATTACCGCTGAACTCAAAGACCAGGTCGCTCATGACCCCGTGAATCATAAGCGAGTTGCGCGGGTCATGCGTAAACTCAAATTGTTTGGCTACACCAAAAAACGCTAGGTCACTACCACGGTGTCCGATCAGAAAAAGCCGGTGTTTCCTGATCTGGTAGGGCGCAAATTCACTGCTCCTGCACCGAATCAAGTCTATGTCGGGGACATTACGTATCTGCCGATTGCGGATGGGTCGAATATGTACCTGGCCACGGTCATTGATTGTTATTCACGCAGGTTGGTGGGCTTTTCCATCGCAGATCACATGCGCACCAGCTTGGTCCAAGACGCACTGCTGACGGCCAAAGGCCAGCGTGGAAGCCTGACTGGGGCGATCTTTCACTCGGATCACGGCAGCGTTTACACCTCGAATGCGTTCCAGGCCGCCTGTAAGGACATGGGGATTAGGCAGTCGATGGGATCAATCGGGACCAGTGCGGATAACGCGTTAGCGGAGTCCTTCAATGCCGCGATGAAGCGGGAAGTCCTGCAGGAGTCCAAGACATTCATGAATCAGTTGCTCTGCCGGAGAGATGTATTCCGCTGGTGTACCCGTTACAACACGCTGCGTCGGCATTCCTGGTGTGGTTATCTCGCGCCATCGGTGTTTGAGAGCCGGAATCTAGCTATACTGAGATCTGCTTCCTAATTAAACCCTCGTGTCCACTATTCGGGGGTCGGGCCCGTTGCCTCGGACCCCGTGGGCCATCGTGAGAGCTTCTTCGACCAACTCCGTGCGCATGTGGTCGGCGATCGCGAAACCGGTCAACTGCCGCGAATAGCAGTCGATGACGGTGGCCAGGTACATATTCGACCCGTCCGCGATCGGCAGGTACGTGATATCGCCGACGTAGATGGTGTTCGGTTTCTCCGCGGTGAACCGGCGTTTCAGCAGGTCGGGCAACTTCGGAGCCCGTTTCGCAGACACGGTGGTCTTCACCCGGCGTTTTTTGGTGTAGCCGAACAGGCCCATCTGGCGCATCAACCTGGCGGTGCGCTTGTGATTGAAAAGGTCGTCGTTGGCTGGATCGGAATTGATGGCCGCCGTCACGCGTTTCGCCCCGTAACAACCGTTCTCGGCCGTGAACACGGCCTTGATCCTCGCTCCCAGCACCGCGTCGTCAAGGACGCGTCGCCGGCGGGCAGAAGCAGCTGATTTCCATTTGTAATACGAGGACCGGTTGATCTTCAAAACCTCACATAACCGCTTGACCTCGTAGAGGCCTCGGTTGTCATCAACGAACCGGAAGCGGTTCACCAGTTCGTCTCTTCCGCGAAATATTTGGCCGCCTTGCGGAGGATCTCTCGTTCCTCCCGGAGCTTGGCGTTTTCGCGTTCCAGCACGCGGATGCGTTCGGCGTCGGAGAGTCCTTCAGCAGGCGTGCGTGCGCTGTTGGCTGCAGCAATGGGGCTGGCGACTTTTTCACCGTTGGCGTTGGTCTTGGTGCCGGTGCCGAAGGCGTCGAGCCAGGTGCGCAGGGAGTTGCGGTTGACCCCGAGATCGGAGGCGATCGCGTTGAGCGTTGCTCCGGGGGTCGACTCGTACAACGAGACTGCGTCGCGCTTGAACTGCTCGGTGTAGGTCTTGCGTGGCATGGTGGAAAGGTACCTCACTTCCCCAGCGAGATGCTGGTTTCAAGGTGTCCGCCATCTGGGGGTCAGGTCCACTTTCAATATTGAAAGCATCCGACGACAACACCACACTCACCACTTTCTGTAAAAATAAGGCCTAGACCCGGCTAGGCACGTGTAAAACAATGCTAGGAACGGCCCTATTTTACAGGAAACATTCCGCCACACACCGGCGTAACAATAAGGTGTACTCTTTTTGTTCATTATGGATACATAATGAACAAGTCTTTACTTCATCTGCTCACTGTATGAAGCGCGTGATATGGAGGAGATTCCGCAGGCACTATCTGAGCATGCGTTCTTTTCGTAGCTCAAGCGGGCTGTGATTTCTTCTGGGGCGTCCCATCGGCGGATTTCAATAGAGTCCTTGCGACGAATTCCGAAAAGCGCCTCAGCTGAAAAATTAACTGGCACAAAACTTTTCTCATGGAACTCCGGAATTGTTCCAGTGAGCTCCGGAGGTTTAGTGTCGCGGTGGTTGATAAATACGTTGCCGTTAGTGTCAATGACACCATTCTCGCCCAACGGTAGGCTTCGTGTAACAGCAAAGTCTTTAGGAAGAACCATGGAAAAATGGCTGACCTTCTGCGTTACCAGCTCATCATCGTCACTGATTCGGACCTCAAACGACTTAAAACGAGTGACCTCTCCTGTTGTTCGTCCCTCTAGGACCTCGAATACGCCGTTACCCAAATAGTTGACGTGAGGATATTTGAAATCCGGGATAGAGGTGTCATAACCGCGGGGGAACTCAATAGTTTTTACGGAACCATCGCTGCGGACCAACACGAGGTCCTTCTTGTGGCGTTCGCCTTCATAAGAATCTCCGACGACAAGCGCGGCGTCCTCTCCTACGGCAAGGGAGTGCGGAACGGTTGGAATCGGTTCCTTGAATGTTGATTGTCCGTGAAATACAACAAGGGAGTGGTGGAATTCAGCCGAATCGGAATCGTTTACGATGCCTACGGTTAAATTTCCTTCAGGAGAACCGCCATAGAACGAGACGGGACTTCTCTCTAGAAAGGAAGCTTTTTCTTCACCTGATCCGAGATCCTTTATTGAGTCTGGAAAATAGCCGTAACTTCCTTCGCGGGTGGTCAAGGCTACGGGGGTCCAGCTTCCTTTACCCTGCGATGAGGCAAGACGCTGCCCAGAGGAGGAGTACAAGTAATAAGTGTTGTGGATACTTGAAGGATAAGGCTCAACCACGGGGCCATAGGAGACTACGAAGTTTCCGGGAGAGGCCCAGGCTTGTTTGTCTCCAGTAGATCGCTCGACGTCTGTGCACCCCGCAAGAACTAGGCACGCAGCGGGTACAACCAGCCAGGGAAAGCTGTGTTTTCTCGAGAGTATCTTCCTCATCTGAAGGTTCCAGTACTATTCGTAGTCTTCTACGAACGGGCTATCTCTGACATCGTCTGGATAGACTCCTGGTCCTCCGTTTTTGTCCAAGTCAATATCATTTTTAGAAGCGTACATGTATGCAGCCCAAACTAGAGAAGAACAATTGAAAGAGTCACCGTCGACATTTCTGTTGAAAGCGAAGTTGTACCGATATCCTGCCCCAGGGGAATTATACCCTGCTCCAGCCTTGCTAGCTGCCCATCTTGCTGCAGAATTTCTTATTTCCTGGGACGCGTTGACTGTCTGCTTACGGAGGTTCCTTAGCCGCGGAGCATGGGTTCTTCGGGGATCTCCGTTTTCAAAGTTTTGACGTCGTTTCACCCCTGCTGTTGAGTCATCCTGTCCGGACAAAGAACTGCTGCCCACTGCCCCCGAGGCTTCAACAGTGTCGTTTTTCGAGTTATCGCTAGCATGGGGATCGCCAACAAAAATTCCATTGTGCCCATGATTTACACGAGCAGTTGTCGCGTCAGAGTAGAATATATCTCCTCGATTTTTGGGATTAATAGGATCTACATCCGTACCTTCAGGCAGGCCCCCTGACTGTAAGGATACAGTTTCCAGCTCATATCTATCGTTGTATTCGATTAACTCATTAAGCGCATCAGCGAAAGCTTTCTTTACATCGCTCTGTTTAGTGAACTTTATGTAGTCCATTCCATCCGCATATACTTGGCGTGCGTCAAGATGTCCATGCTGATTACCGGGCATAAAATCTACGATTTTCTGGACTACATCGCCGTACCCCGTTAAAGTTTTATGCTCAAATTTTTGACTAATTTTCACATCATTAGCGGACTCAACGGCATCTTCTACAGGGTATCCGTAGCTACTTTTTTCGAAACCAGCTTTACCCCACTCTATGAGGATAGAACCGAGAACAGCATGTGCCCCGTGCCGCGGTGTCCAGTAGATCATTCCGCGCTCGAAGACGTTGTAGCGTCCGACACCGTCAGGGGTGGTTAGCTCATCGCTGATGGGGTAGCCAAGTTCACTGTTTTGGGCTCCCATGGATTGCCATTTGTCATAAATTCGGCCTTGGATGCTAGCCTGAGTTGCCGGCAATGCATTGTGGGTGTAAACATGTCCACCTTGGAAGTCTTGTTTAAACCACTGGTTTCCTAAAGCCATATCGCTGGTAGTGGGGTACCCAAGGAAGCCCTTTTCCCAGCCATGGCGTTGCCAGACTTTAGCTGCTGGGAGACTAACTGTATGTGCTCCTGTCTTGGGGTGCCAGTAGATATATCCATTGACAAACTCAGAACGCTTTCCTCTTCCGTCTGGATTGGTGAGCTCATTAGACTTTGGCAGAAGAAGGAAGCTGGTTGGGCCGCCTACCTTATCGTATTTTTCTTTAATTAAACCGCATACTTCAAAGGGAGAAGGCCAGTACACTTTACACCCTGGCCGAGCATTCAGCGTTGGAGTATCAGGGTTGGCAAGTTGTGCTTCTCGTATTTCTGCCTTGTCGGCTTCGTTCTTGTCAATACCGGCAGGAATTTCTTCTCTGTCGGAGCGCATTTGACCAGGAATAACTTCACTGTTGGGATTAGAAGTCGGATGCCATTCTTTCAGCCCTTGTGGGTTGAGCTCTTCATTTGTGGCTTGGTTGACTTCATATCCTTCTGCCCCTGGAGGGGTTGGGATTCCCCACTGAGCAAATGGACCATCGACTACTTGTTGCGAAGTCGTATCACGGTGATCAGAGGGGTAAAAGTCGTTGTCGGCAGACGGTGTTTCAGATGTTTGAATTTTTGATTGTTGTTCATCGCGTATCGATGATCCCAGAAGTGATGATTGTGCGACTGCAGTGCCGGGAGTGGTACTGATTAATAAGCTTGCTGCGACGAAAGCAAGTAGTTTGCGTGAGAGAGATTTCATGGCAGTCCTTAGATGAGAGTAAAACAAGGAGTTGTTCTACTAGGTCAGCTTATAGCCTGGCGGCAGGCTACGCTGGTTAAGTGAAAAAGTTCTCCTTTCTAATCTCGTGGGATACCGATGAAAATAGTTAAACTCGGCCTTTCTTCTCTAGCCTGCGTATTTTCTGCGCTAGGAGCTTGTTCTGCCGTGGCTGTTGCTGCAGATAATGACTTCGCTTCATTGCAAGCAAGCAGTACTGTGCCGGTGAATGATAATCGTATTGCGGCTTTGTGGTCAGTAACTCCAAGTTTGGATGACTCACAGCAACAACGTGTTCGGCGTGATTGCACGGCAAGCTATGTAGGGGACAATTTCTGGTTGACCGCGCATCACTGCGTCTCTAATTCACCTTTTATGGATGGTTTTCTCCGCCAATCAGATGGTGAAGTAGCAGGTATCGCTGCTATCTATACCAAGTCTTCTACTGAAGATGTTGCACTTATTAAAGTCGGTGACGGAATCAATGCCGATTCATTTACCTTGGCCGCAGAGCCGTTGAAGATCGGGGATCAAGCCGTACTTACCGGTTATGGTCAACCTCACGACTATGCTTCTTCGGCGTCAACAGTCATTTCCGAAAAGGTAGACTCTTTGAACTTTGGAAACGTTACGTATACAGATCTGTTCAAAGGGAAATCGTCAACGGACTCACGCTCCTGTGGTGGAGATTCAGGAGCACCTGTCTATAAAAACAACACTCTCTACGCAGTACACACTGCCGGCGGATTTAACCCAGAATGCACCGATGGAAAAGATAGGCCCATGTGGCATACAAACCTCCCCCCGAGAGCTCACTGGGTACATGAAACCATCCACTCTAACGTGGGACTTTCCCCTCAAGAAAAAGTTAAAGCAAAAAACGGCCTTAAGTATGCTCCCCCTGTAACTCATCCGCCCGTTGAGACCCATACCCCAGATACTCATAAAGAAACACGAAAAAGCTCTTCTGCAATGTCCTCGCTATCAAGCTTGAGTCATTTTTAAAACATCAATGATCGTATATAGATTCCAAATTTCGGGCTTATTCCTGATCTTGTCATAGCCCAAGGCTCTCGGGATATGCGACAAAAAGTGTGTCCGGGTCGGGAAAATGGCAAAAAGTTGGCCCCTTAACCAACGTTGCCGCAGGTTAAGGGGTCTTTCTTAGGGGTGGCTGACGGGGCTCGAACCCGCGACACCCAGGATCACAACCTGGTGCTCTACCAGCTGAACTACAGCCACCATTGCTGCCTTAAAAGCAGCGGAATTAAGATTAACCCACAACGCGTAAATTACAAAAACCGCTGGTAGGCATCGGTGGCGGCCTGCTTTGCGTCGAGTGCTTCCTCGGATGTGGGGTGGTCGCCGGCCACGAACACGGCGCGGCGGTAGAAGTCCAGCTCGCGGATGGACTCCACGATGTCCGCCAGGGCACGGTGGGCCAGGCCCTTGTCCGGCTGGTTGAAATACGCGCGCGGGAACCAGCGGCGCGAGAGCTCCTTGATGGTGGAGACGTCAATCATGCGATAGTGCAGCGCCTCGTCCAGGCGCGGCATGTAGGCGCGGATAAAGGTGCGGTCCGTGGCGATCGAGTTGCCTGCCAGCGGTGCCGGATGGTTGGGGTCGCAGTGCTCTTTAATGAGAGCCAGGACAGCATCCTCAGCCTCCTGGAGGGTGACCTTCGACGCGCGGATTTCCTCGTCCAGACCGGACTTCTTGTGCATCTGGGTGACGAAAGCGTCCATCTCCGCCAACTCGTCCTCGGTGGCGTGGACGACCAGGTCCACGCCCTCGCCCACAATATTGAGGTCCGCGTCAGTGATCACCGCGGCCACCTCCACAATGACGTGGCGGGCCGGGTCGAGCCCGGTCATCTCCAGATCAATCCAGACGAGGCGGTTGTGCTTTTCAGGGGTTGCTGCGTCAGTCATAGTTTCAGCCTAGTAGTCGGGTCGTGAGTAGGTTCTAGTGCGCCATC
The DNA here is from genome assembly GCF_014217255.1 of Corynebacterium incognita. Lineage (NCBI taxonomy): Bacteria > Bacillati > Actinomycetota > Actinomycetes > Mycobacteriales > Corynebacteriaceae > Corynebacterium > Corynebacterium incognitum. Next base: position 725,592 of record NZ_CP059404.1, on the reverse strand, counting down.
TTGGAGTAGAAATAACCCATCACTGGCGCCAACAAGCCGGTGGGGGCGTAGGAGGAGATCTCGTTCATGGCCTTCGATAGCGGGCCGGGAACTACGCGGCGCTTGTTCTTGGCCATGGCGTCGAGGGTTTCCTCGGAGCAGGACTCATAGGTGGTCCAGAGGAAGTCCGGGACCACCTTGTCAATGATGGATTGTTCGGCCTCCGGCACGACGGCCTCGCGCACCGGGCCCGGCGCCAGCAGGGTGCAGGTGACGCCCGTGCCCTTCAGCTCGTAGTGCAGGGCCTCCGTGAAGGCGTTGACGCCCGCCTTGGTGAACACGTAGGTGGCGTTGTTCGGGATGGGCACGTTGCCCGCGGCGGAACCCACGTTGCAGATGGCGCCCGCGCGGCGCGGGATCATCTGATCCAGCGCAGCTTTGGTCAGGCGGAAGACCGCCGTGGCGTTGAGGTTGTACTGGTTGGTCTCGTAGTCCCAGTCCTGGTCGATGAACTTGCCAAAGCTCGCGATGCCCGCCGAGTTGATGATGATGCTGATCTCGTGATCGTTCATGAACTCGATGACACGGTCGACGTCCGCGTCCTGAGCCAGGTCCGCTGCCAGAACCTTCGCGTCTACCTGGTGGGCCGCGGTGAGTTGATTCGCGAATTCCTGGAGTACTGCCTCGCGGCGTGCCACCAACACCACGTTATAGCCGCGGGAGGCTAGGTCCTTGGCCATCGCCTTGCCAATGCCTTGCGACGCCCCGGTCACCAAAGCGTAGGAGTTGGTTGAAGGCTTTGGGAGGCCGGGAGCGGGGTTCATTCGAGTAACCATGCGCGTAACTATGTCCTTTCGATGGGGGCTGGCTTACCAGGCTACCCGTCAATTGCTGTGGTTACGGCATGAATATGCGTGCCCCCAGCAAGATTCGAACTCGCGACACACCGGGTAGAAGCCGGTTGCTCTAATCCACTGAGCTATGGGGGCTTGGCGGGCAGCGCGCGTGGGCGCTTCACGCCACGGAAAATAGTACCGCACGGGCGGGCGGATAGGTTAGCTGGCAGGCGGGCGATAGACTCAGGGCCATGGTGGAAACGGTTTCAGTCACTGCTCACGGCGGGCAGCGGAGCAAGGTGCGGGCCACGTGGCCGTATGTGCTGCTGACGGTCGTGCTGGCCGGCGTTGTCGGCGGCGGCATCTCCATGTTCTTCCTCGCTGACTCGCTGGCGGCGCTGGGCATCCCGGATCCGGGCGTGCCCACGACCTTCGGCCTGCCGTTCTTCCGCGCCGTAGCGTGGATCCTGATGGCCGTGACGGTCGGCTCGTTCATGGCCTCGGCCTTCCTGATTACCCCGCGGCGTGTGGATGTCGGGGCGGTGGACGCGGGCGGTGAGGACACGGGGCGTCGGCAAGCGCGGCCCTGGCTGCTGGACGCGGCGCTGACGGTGGATGGGCACCTGGCTGCGCGCATGGGCCGGGTGAGCGCCTGGCTGCTGGTGCTGGTGTCACTCATCGAGGTGCCGATGGTGCTCTCCGATGTGTCGGGTACGCCGTTTCTGAAGACGCTGGACCCGCAGAGCTTCGGAGAGGCGCTGCGGCAGGTGTCCACGTCCATGGCGTGGTTTGTCACGGCGCTGGTTGCGCTGCTGGTGGCGGTGTTGGCCACGTTCGCGCGCTCCTGGGCGCTGCAGCCGGTGATTTTCCTGGTGGCGCTGCTGACGGTGGTGCCGCTTGGTATGGACGGGCACTCGGCATCGGGCGGTGACCACGACTACGGAACGAACTCCTACCTGTGGCACCTGGTGTTTATGGTTCTATGGGTCGGCGGGCTGGTGGCACTGCTCGCGCACGGCCGACGCCTGGGGCCAGGCATGGGCACGGCGGTGGCACGCTATTCCAAGGTGGCGCTGTTCGCGATTGTCGTGATGAGCGTCTCCGGCGTGATTAACGCGCTTATTCGCGTGGAGGTGGGCGACCTGCTCACCACGCGCTACGGGCTCATCATCGTGGCCAAGGCGGCGCTGACGGTGGTGCTGGGACTGCTGGGCTTCGCGCACCGGGAGCTGACCATCCCGCAGCTGCACCGCCGCCCGGAGCTGTTTAGGCGCGTGGCTTTCGTGGAGATCCTGGTCATGGCCGCCACCGTGGGCGTGGCGATCACGATGGGGCGCACCCCGCCGCCCCCGCCGCGCGATCCGAACCTCACGGCCATGCAGATTCAGTTCGGCTACAACCTGGAGCAGGCGCCGGGCTGGGGTGCCATCTTTACCAATTGGCGTTTCGACGTCATGTTTGGCACCATCGGCCTGCTCCTGGCGGCGGGGTATGTGGCGCTGGTGTTGCGCTTGCGTCGTCAAGGCAAGCAATGGCCGTGGCGCCGCACGATGTGGTGGCTGCTTGGTTCGCTGGGGTTGACCTTCGTGATGAGCTCGGGGCTGGGCATCTACTTCCCGGCGCTGTACTCGATGCACATGCTGGGGCACATGATTTTGTCCATGGTCATTCCGGTGTTGCTGGTTCTCGGCGCGCCGCTGACGCTCATTGTGGAAGCGACCGAACCCAACGAGGCGGAGCCCGGCCTGCACGAGTGGGTGGAGGCGTTCCTGGCCTCAGACTTGCTGCGCTTCCTCACCCACCCGGCGTATAACCTCATCCAGTTCCTGGTGATCTTTTACGCCATCTACATGAACTTTGACTTCTATAACCTGGCCATCTCGGAGCACGCCGGGCACCTGCTCATGAACACCTCGTTCCTGGTGTCGGGCTACATGTACTTCTGGGAGCTCATTGGCAAGGACCCGATTCCGAACCGTCGCCCGACGCACCTTCGCCTGTTCGTGCTGTTTTTGTCCATGCCGGTGCACCTGTACTTCGGCGTGTACCTCATGCAGCTCAACACCGTGATGGGCGAGCCGTTCTACCAGTCCATTGACTTGCCGTGGAACCCGGACCTGCTCCATGACCAGAAGGTGGGCGGCGGCATCGCATGGGCCTTTGGCCAGTTCCCGTTGGTCATCGTGTTCGGCGCGTTGTTTATTGAGTGGCTGTCCAAGGATCGCGAGGAGGCGGCGGTGTTCGATGCCAAGGCCAAGGAGGACCATGACATGGACTTGGACGATTACAACGCCATGCTGGCCAACCTCAGCGGCGGCGACGCCGAGGCGGAGCGCAAGCGCCGCAGCTACTTCTACGGCGAGGACGACGAGTAGGCCAGTAGTGGATGTCGGGCAGTGGATGACGAGCCGCCGCGAAAAGATATCAAGATAGCGTGCCGACGTCCCTAGGGGAGAGGTCTGTGACTTATCCCACTTTTGGGCTGTGGTGGCTGTGGATAACCGGGCGCCGTGGGTCGCGTGTGGCCGCCGCGGCGAGGCTCGGTTGGTGAATTATCCACAGGGCGGGAAACTGCCTCTGGTGGGGTGGGGGAATGCTGGCGAGAATGTGACACACGCTGTACAAAGAGCAGCTTTCAACGACACATTCCAACCAGACCACACCAAGGAGCACCACCATGTCCCAGCAATCGATCACCATTACCGGCCACCTGACTCACCCGCCGAGGCTCATTCGCACCGGCGAGGACCAGTACAAGTGCGAGCTGCGCATCGCGTCGTCGCGGCGTGTGCGCGATGACAAGAACCCCGGCGCCAACGAGTGGCGCGATACCGACCTGTTGTTTATTACCGCCGAGGTGTGGGACCAGTTCGCCATTAACGTGCGCAAGTCCCTCCACCGTGGCATGCCCGTGGTGGTCGTGGGCTCGTTGGTCTTTGATAGCTGGTCCGACGAACAAGGCAAGAAAGCCAACCGCATGTACCTCAAGGCCTCCTTCGTCGGGCTGGACCTGCGCCGCTACGTCACCGCGGCTCGCAAGAACGCGGTGATCTACAACGCCGAGGGCACCGGCAGCGCCTGTCTCGACCTCGGTGAGAACGGCCTGCGCATCGACGAAGATCGCTTTGGCCAACGTGCCCAGAACATCTCGGCCTGTGACACCACGCAGGCGCGACTGATGAACGAGGCCCTCCACCGCGGGGAGAAATACGATCCATCGACCTATATCCCACCGAAGGAGATTCGCGATCAGATGCGCGCGGCCGGCATCTCTACCGCGGAACCCCCGTTTGATCAGACGCCTGGCCACGGGGACGCGGCGGACGTCGCTGAGGTTGCCGTAGCTGCCGAGCCGAATAATGACGAGGAGGTGCCACTGGACGACCGCGAGCCCGTGGCCGTCGGCGCCTAGGTGCAGAGGCAGGCGCAGAGGTAGGGAGCACACCTCGCCCGGTGTGAAGGGGACTAATGTACCCTTTGAGTTGATTATCTTTAACCTCGATCAAACGAAAAAGGGGAATCAATGGGCGAGTTCATCTACACGATGAAAAACGTGCGCAAAGCCATTGGTGACAAGGTCATTCTGGACAACGTCACCATGGCTTTCTACCCGGGCGCCAAGATTGGTGTCGTGGGTCCCAATGGCGCCGGTAAGTCTTCCATCCTGAAGATCATGGCAGGCCTGGATCAGCCGTCCAACGGCGAGGCTTTCCTAGATCCGGGCGCCACGGTGGGCATCCTCCAGCAGGAGCCGCCACTGAACGAGGAAAAGACTGTCCGTGAGAACGTCGAGGAGGGTCTCGGCGACATCTTCCAGAAGAAGCAGCGCTTCGAGGAAATCGCGGAAGAAATGGCCACGAACTACTCCGACGAGCTCATGGAAGAAATGGGCAAGCTGCAGGAGGAGCTGGACGCCGCTGACGCGTGGGAGGTTGACTCCAAGATTGAGCAGGCGATGGAAGCGCTGCGCTGCCCACCGTCTGATGAGCCGGTGACCAACCTTTCCGGTGGCGAGCGCCGCCGCGTGGCCTTGGCCAAGCTGTTGCTGTCCGAGCCGGACCTGCTCCTGCTCGACGAGCCCACCAACCACCTGGACGCCGAGTCCGTGCAGTGGCTGGAGAAGCACCTCGAGTCCTACCCAGGCGCCGTCCTGGCCGTGACCCACGACCGCTACTTCTTGGACCACGTCGCCGGTTGGATCTGTGAGGTGGACCGCGGCAAGCTCTACCCGTACGAGGGTAACTACTCCACCTACCTGGAGAAGAAGCAGGAGCGCCTCGAGGTTGCGGGCAAGAAGGATGCCAAGCTGCGCAAGCGCCTGAAGGACGAGCTGGCCTGGGTGCGTTCCGGTGCCAAGGCCCGCCAGGCCAAGAACAAGGCCCGTCTGGAGCGCTACGAGGAGATGGCTGCCGAGGCCGAGAAGTACAAGAAGCTGGACTTCGAGGAAATCCAGATTCCGACCCCGCCGCGCCTGGGCAACAAGGTCGTGGAGGTCAAGAACCTGGAGAAGGGCTTCGACGGCCGTACCCTCATCAAGGACCTGTCGTTCACCCTGCCGCGTAACGGCATCGTGGGCGTTATCGGCCCGAACGGCGTGGGTAAGACCACCCTGTTCAAGACCATCGTGGGACTGGAACAGCCGGACGCCGGCACCGTTGAGGTGGGCGACACCGTCAAGCTGTCCTACGTGGACCAGAACCGTGAGAACATCGACCCGGACGCCACCGTGTGGGAGGTCGTGTCCGACGGCCTGGACTACATCGTCGTTGGTCAAAACGAGATGCCGTCGCGTGCGTACCTGTCCGCGTTCGGCTTCAAGGGCCCGGATCAGCAGAAGCCTTCCAAGGTGCTCTCCGGCGGTGAGCGCAACCGCCTGAACTTGGCGCTGACCCTGAAAGAGGGCGGCAACCTGATCCTCCTTGACGAGCCGACCAACGACCTTGACGTCGAAACCTTGGGTTCGCTGGAAAATGCTCTGGAGAAGTTCCCGGGCTGCGCCGTGGTCATCTCCCACGACCGCTGGTTCCTGGACCGCACCTGTACCCACATCCTGGCCTGGGAGGGCAACGTGGAAGAGGGCAAGTGGTTCTGGTTCGAGGGCAACTTCGGTGACTACGAGAAGAACAAGGTGGAGCGCCTCGGCGAGGACGCCGCCCGTCCTTCCCGTGTGACCCACCGCAAGCTGACTCGTTAAGCAGGATTGACCCTTCCCCCACCTTCATGGGTGGGGCGGGAGACGGCAGTGCAGGGAAAATGAATTGTTTCCCGGCGCTGCCGTTTTAATTTGCCTACCCTGTAGTAGGTAGTAAGACATCCAAAACTTTCTCGCTTTGACATCAAGGAGCTTTGCCGTCCATGTCCGGTTCCCCACAAGAGGTCCAGTCCATCGTCCGCGAACATCAGGTGCAGGTACGGTGGTCTGATTTTGACCGCTACGGCCACATGATGAACGCTAACTACATCGAGATCGCGCAGGAGGCGCGCCTGCTGTTTGCCAAAGAGACCTTCTTCTCCAAGGGCATCGAGTTTGCTTCCTACGTGCGCCACCTGACCGTGGATTTCCGCGCGCCGATTACCGGCTCCGACATTGTGGCGCTGAAGGTAGAAACCGAGATCGTGGCCATGGGGGAGACCTCGTTCACCACCCGCCAGCGCATCTTTGATCAGCACGGCAACGTGTCCTGCGTGGTGGACTGCGTGCAGGTTACCGTGGATATGAAGACCGGCCGCCCGCGCCCTGTCACGGAGGAAGAGCACGCAATTCTGCTCAATGGCCATGCTTAACGAGTCCATTTCCCTGGCCACCGGCGCCGCGGGCATCAAGGCACTCCTGGCCCGTGCTGTGGGCCTGGACGCCACCGCCAGCGCGCGACTGCGCCAGTTGGACGCGGAGACCGTCGAGGTCTTCGTCACCACCCCCTTTGGAGTGATCGCCTCACGCCGCTGCGGCGGCGAAGTTTCCCGTGACGGCGCGGTGGTCAACGCCCAGGCGTTTCTGGACGCGCTAGAGCTCGTGGTCGATCTCAGCGATGGCCCTGCGATGACCCTGGACCTCGGTCCTGCCCGCGATCCCTCGTGGATGGGCGCCTTGCCTCCCGCGCAGGGATTCCAGTTGTTGGACACCCTGCCGGTGCCGGTCGTGCGCGAGCTCGCGGACAAAGGCCAAGACCTGGCCCGGCAGTTCTCCGGCCCACTGGGGCCGCCTGCCAGCTTGTTGGACCAGACGGTGGTCACCGTCGAGTCGGAGGCCGGCAAGACCGCGGAGATTCCCATGCGCCTCATTTTTGCCTGCACGAACTTAGGCCTCATCCCGGGTTTTGCTGCGCCGCTGGACATCCCGCGCCACCTGCGCGTGTCCACCGTGGGCCGGTGGCTGCGTGTCGACGCCCCGTTCGGCACCGTGTACAAATCCGCCAGCCTGCTGGCGTTTTAAGGGGGTGCCCGTACCGCTTGTGCCCGTGGCTTGTGTACGGGGCGTCGCCAAGCGACGGCGCCCACAGGGTGGATATTATGTGGTTTGCAACATATTTTCCTGCCTGGGGAGTAGGGTGGGAAATGACAGTACCCTGCACTCTGTGTGGCATAGCGTCGCGCAGACGTGAACCCTACGAGGAGTAGACATGCGCATTGGCGTCCCCAAAGAAATCATGAATAACGAAAACCGCGTGGCGCTGAGTCCCACTGCCGTGGCCGCGCTGGTGGGTGACGGTCACGAGGTCTTGGTGCAGGCCGGCGCGGGCGCGGGGTCGAGCTTCACCGATGCGGACTACGAGGCCGCGGGTGCCGCCATCGCCCCAGACGCGGACGCCACGTGGGCGGACGTCGACCTCATCGTCAAGGTCAAGGAACCCCTGCAGGAGGAGTACCAGTACTTCCGCAAGGATCTCACCATCTTCACCTACCTGCACCTGGCCGCCGTCCCTGAGCTTGCCGACGCCCTCGTGGAATCCGGCGTCACGTCCGTGGCGTATGAGACCGTCACCGACAATGACGGCGGACTTCCGCTGCTGACACCCATGAGTCAGGTGGCCGGCCGTCTGGCGGTCATTGAGGGCACCCACCACCTGCTCAGTACCCAGGGTGGCCGCGGCGTCTTGCCGTCCGGTGTTCCCGGCACCCAGCCTGCTCGCGTGGTGGTCATCGGCGGCGGCCAGGTGGGCATGTCCGCCGTAGCTATGGCTCATGGTCTGCGCGCCGAGGTGACCCTCATGGATATAAATCCCAAGGTCCTGCAGCGTTGCGACGACCTCTACCAGGGCTCTGTCCGTACCTTGGTCTCCGATCCGGCGACGCTTGAGGCAGAGCTCAAGGAGGCCGACCTGGTGGTCGGCGCCGTGCTCGTCGCGGGTGCGAGGGCCCCGAAGCTGGTGACCGAGGACATGGTCAAGCAGATGAAGCCGGGCGCGGTGTTGGTGGACGTGGCCATCGATCAGGGCGGCTGCTTCGAAAACTCCCGCAAGACCACCCACGACGAGCCGACGTTTCAGGTGCACGACACCTTGTTCTACTGCGTGGCCAACATGCCCGGCGCGGTGGCGAATACCTCCACTCGCGCGCTGGGGTCAGCGACCCTGCCGTATATCCGCGCGGTGGCCGCGGGCTCCCTGGATTCTGCCATCGAGCGTTTCCCCGGCCTAGCCCCGGGCGTGATGACGCGTAACGGCGAGCTGGTGAGCCAGCCGGTGAAGGAAGCGCTGGGCACATAGCGCGCAGCTAAAGGAAGATGAAGCCCGCGAGCGCGCCGCCGGCGGCGATGAGCCACGGCGGCAGCGACACAAAGCGGGTGCCCAGGTAGCAGGCCGCCGCGATGATTCCGGCGGGCACGGAGGTGATGCCGTGCACTGCCACTGGGTCGATGAGCGCGGCGGCAAGCAAGCCCACCACCGCGGCGTTAATGGCGGTAAAGGCCGTCTTGAGGCGCTGGTTGTCCTGCCACTTAGTCCAGAAGTAGAGGCCGGACACCATGAGCAGGCCCGCGGGTAAGAAGATGGCGAGGGTGGCCAACACCGCGCCCCACACACCGCCGTCGACCGCGCCCACATACGCCGCGAAGGTGAAGATGGGGCCGGGCACGGCCTGGGTGACGGAGTAGCCGGACAGGAACTGCTCCTGACTCATCCACCCGGTGGCCACGGTCTGTTCCTCCAGCAGCGGCAGGACCACGTGGCCGCCCCCGAAGACGAGGGCGCCGGCGTGGTAGAAAGCGTGGGCGCGCGTGAGCACGTAGCCGCCCACGGTGTTCGCACCTACCCACAGGCCCACCAGCAGCACGAAGAACGTCACCAAGCAGGCGTACGCCACGTTTTTGGGCACTGGGCGCACCGAGCGGATGTCGTCCCGCGTGGCCGCGTCATCTGTGCTTTCTGTGGCGTCCGCGCCGTCCGTGGGGTTCTCCTTCGCCAAGGAATGCACCAGCAATCCCACCGCGCCCGCGGCGAGGATGGCGCCGATCTGGACGAGCGGGTGCTCGACGAACAACACCAACAACAGCGTGGCCACGGCGATGACCCAGTGCAGCACCGAGTGCAGGAAGTTCTTCGCCATGCCCACCACGGCATGCAGCACCACGGCCACCGCAGCGGCCAATAGGCCTTTCACCCAGCCGGCGTCGGCGGCGTTAAAGGATCCGGTACCCATGAAAAGGCCGAAGCACGCCAGCAAGATAGCCGAGGGGGCGGTGAACAACAGCCACGCCAGGCCCAGGCCGGCGAAGCCGCCGCGGTGATAACCCAGCGCCATGCCCACCTGCGACGAGCCGGGTCCGGGGAGAAATTGGGAGAGGCCCACCACGGAGGCGTATGCCTTATCGCTGAGCCACTCGCGCCGCTCGACGAATTCCCGGCGGAAATACGCCACATGGGCCACTGGTCCGCCGAACGCGGTAAAACTCAGCGGCCCAAACGAGCGCGCAATATCGCGCGCCGGGTGAGGGGACGAGCTTGAGGAACGCGAGGGAGAAGAATCCGAAGAAGTGGAGTGGGCATTCACACCTGTTTACCTTATGGCAGGAGCGGGGCGCCCGCTGGGCGGTTGCACCCGCGTCTTCGTGCCCGCCTCCTTGTACCTGCCTGTAGTCGAGTTACTTGCTTTCTTCCTCGGAGGTCGGGCCCACCTGCCGGCCGGCGATGGCCCGCGGGGAGCCGACGCCGTGCGGGTACGGCGTGCTGATGCCGTGCGCGTTCATCGCGTTGAGCACCTCGGCGTACACGGCGCGCTGCACGTCCCACTGCGCGCCGGGAAGCGTCTTGATGGACAGGCGGTAGGACAGGTAATCCGGGTTGAACTCGGTCACGCCGTTGAGCACGGGATCGTCGATGACCTTGCCCGCGACGGCGGTGTCTTGGACCGCGCGGCGGGCGGCCTGCGCAATAATGTCGCGGGCCGTTTGGGTGTCGTTGGTTAGTCCCACCGGGATCTGCAGGCGCGCGATGGAGAAGGAATCCGAGTGGTTGGCCACCTTGAGGATCTCGCCGTTGCGGACGTACCAGAGCGCGCCGTCGATGTCGCGCACCGTGGTGATGCGCAGGGTGATGGATTCGACGTCGCCGAAGGTGCCGTCGCCCAGGTCGATGGTGTCGCCAATGCCGTACTGGTCTTCAATGAGCATGAAGATGCCGGACAGGAAGTCCTTGACCAAAGACTGCGCGCCGAAGCCCAAAGCCACGCCGATGACTCCGGCGGAGGCGATCAGTGGCGCGACGTTGACGCCCACCTCGGACAGGATGGCGATGATGGCAGTCACCCACACGAAAATGGCGGCTGCCGAACGGCTGACGTTAGCCAGCGTGCGAATGCGGGAAACGCGCCGGGACTCCTTTGCCGACTCCAACGCCGTGGCGCGTTTGGCGGCCTCGGCGGCGCGGTGGCCCTTGCCGAAGGACAGCATCGGCTTGGAGCTCGGCTTGTTGTCGATGCTGTGCTGCGCCACGCGGGAAATCACCCGCCGCAGGATGGCGTGCGCGATGATGGCGATGAGCAGGATGACCGCGATGCGGATGGGGTGCTCGATGAGCCACTCGTGCGTGGTGGGGTCCTGCCACCACTTTTCCACCGCATCCGCGGTTTCTTCGGCCTTCTGGCCTGCCCCCTCGGGGGTGTTCGCGGCCGGTGCGGCCAGCAGGTGCAACGGTTGCGCCATGTGTCCTCCTGTTCACATCTGCGTCCTGATTCTCGTCACCACAATGTACTCGTTTTCACGCTCTCCGCACGCGCCGGGACCCGCGGGGCCGCCGGGGCCAGCCGCGGCGGCCGGTAGGCTGGGGAACCATGCAGGCTATGAAAACAGCAATTGTCACTGGAGCATCCGGCGGCATGGGCCGCGACATCGTCGCGGACTTGGTCGCCGACCACAAGGTCTACGCCCTCGGGCGTAACCAGGCGGAACTGGACGCGCTCGTCGCCGAGCATGGCGACGCCGTGGTGGCGCTGCGCGCCGACTTAGTCGCGGAAATGAGCCGCGGAGCAGACGCCGGGAAGGAGACTGCGGACAACGCCGCGTCGGGCGTGCTGGCCGACGGCGCGTTGGCTGCCCTCGCCGAGCTGGACGAGGTGCACACCCTGGTCCACGCCGCGGCGATTGCGCACAACCATTCCGTGGACAGCGCCACGGTGGCCGACTGGCAGGCCCACTTCGATATCAACGTGACCGCCCCGGCGTGGCTGACCCAGCAGCTGCTGCCTGCCCTGCGCCGCGGCGGCGCCACTGTGGTGTTCATTAACTCCGGCGCGGGCCGGAACACCTCCGCGGGCAACGTGGTCTACTGCGCGTCGAAGCACGCGCTGTATGCGCTGGCCGACGGCCTGCGCAAGGGCGAGCTGGACCTGCGGGTGTCCACCGTGGCGCCGGGCCCGACGGACACCGCGATGTTTAAGGGGCTACAGGGCGATTACAACCCGGAGCACGTTATCGCACCGGTGGAGGTGGCGCGCGCCATCCGCGCCGTCGTGGACGCCGGCCCCACCACGCAGCTCACTGAGGTGCAGGTGCGCCCACGCATCGAGCTCGCCGATCGCGCCGCGCGGGACGCCAAGGACTCCTAGTCTTGAGCCTCGCCCGCGGTGCCCAGCACGCCCGCGGCGATGAGCAGCGAGCGCACCGCTTTGTCGGTCTCCTGGAGGAACAGTGGGTCGGTGCCCGGCATGGGGGAGATGGTGGTGTCTGGCATCTGCGCGTAGGTGGGGATGCCCACGATGTGCACAGATTCGTCGACCTGACCGTCCGGGTTCACGGCGCGCCGGGTGGCCGGGTCGATTTCCGGCGAGCCGGTGGCCACGCCACCGTCGATGAACGGGCGGACGCGATTCTCCGCCACCAGCGCGGCACTGAGGGTATCGCCCGGGCGGCGAATGTCCGGCGAGTGCATCCAGGCGTCCACCAACACGGTGGAGCGGGCCTCGCGCTCGCCGGAGCGCATGACAAACTCTTCGCCGTCCACCGACACCGTCGGCCGTGCGCCGAGGAAGGTGACTAGCCCGGCGTCCACCAACGCCAGCAGCTGGCGGGTGCGAAACAGCGGCGGGCCGGAGCCCATCATCTGACCAAAGGCCATGAACTCCGAGTACGCGCCACGGCGAGATTCCAGGGTGTAGCGCGCCTCTGAGCCCAGTACGGAAACCTTCTTGCGCGCCGAGGACAGCGCCCATAGCCCGGCCTTGAGCGCAGAATCATGGCCCGCGGCGGCCTCAGCGATGTCGGCACTCAGCCCCTCGGCGATAAAGGCGGTCAGCTCGTCCACGCTGGGATCGGCGTCAGCGGTGACGCCCGCCAGGGGATTCATGATCTTGCTGGGCTCAAAAGGTCGGGAGCTTAGCTCCGCGGTGGCTGTGGTGAGCGCGTCGTATACTGCGGCGGAGTTGTTGCTGGCCGCGGCCGCGGTGAGGTCTACGGCGTCGATGGCCGCCACGACGTCGGCAAGCGGGGCACGCATCGCCTCCGGTGTCAGCCGGGCCTGCTGGCGGTAGTACTCCTCGAACGCGTCGCGGGCGACGGCGGGCAGGACCTGGGTGGCAAAGTCGATGGAGTTCGAGCCCGCCGGGGCGCCCTGAAGATCCGCGATGGCGGCGTTGAGGCGCACGTGCGGGGAGCGCGGCGGCAGCGAGTGATACTCGGACTTCGGGATGTACGGGTAGCCGCGGCCGGAGGCCACGATGAGGTGCGGTTCCTTGCCCGATGGGTGGTAGGTCAGTCCGGAGCGGGTGTTGGGGGTCTCCTCGAATTGGCCGCCGCGGTCGAAAGTGAGTAGCGCCATGACGTCGTAAAAGCCCATTCCCAGGCCGCGGACCAACACGTCACTGCCATCAGTGGGGATGTCGTGGACGTTCTGTTCCAGCGGATTGTCCGGGGCGACCCACACCAACGGGCGGGCGCCGTTGGTGGCACCGGCGGTGGCACTGTCTTGGGTCGCGTCGTGGGACCGTGCGACGGCGTCGGCGAGCGCGGCCTCGTGGTCGGTGGGCGCCGGCTTGAGCCAGCCGCCGGCGAGCACGGTGGCGGCGACCTCGATGCGCTCCTCGGCCACCGCGTCGTCTTTGTCGGCGCTACGGTCACCAGTGATAGTGATGACGTCCGCTGCCGGGGCGCCCCCCGCAGTGGGCTGTGGCGCGGCGGCGATACGCAGGGCGCGGCCGTGGTGGGGTCGGACCTCGATGTTCTCTGGCAGGTTATCCAGCGCCACTTCGTAGACCCACTGCAGGTAGGCGCCGTACAGCGCGCGGGAGGGGTTGGACTCCGGGCGGGTGGCGGCGATCTCGGTGGCGAAGGAGCGCGCGATCTCCGGATCGGGGACGTGGGCCGCGAACAGCTCGGCCTTGGGGCCGTCGATGTGCTCGCCGCGGATGAGCTGGATCCACTCGTGCATCGTCGGCCCCTCGAGCACCGGCGCGCCCACGGTGGAGCCGGGTTCGGTGAACAGCGTGACGGCGCCGGCGAGGGTGTTCATGCACAGGGTTCGAGTCTGCGCGGTGTCCCAGATGCGGCCGGCGCCGTGCTGGGCGTCGTCGATGGTGTGGACGATGAGGTGGCCGATCCGGTCGGCGCCGAGCGCGCGGGTATAGGCGGCGAGGCGCTCGAGCATGGAGATGCCGCGGGGCCCCATACCGATGATCGCGATGGCGGGCGAAGCCGACATGGTGCTGCTCCTTACAAGTTTTAGACCAAGTTGTCTAACGCTGTTGTACTATTTTGTCTAACTAGGTGTTAGTCTTACTCTACCCCGTAGCCAGTTTAAGGCCACACGGGAGAGCATCATCACTACGTCGAAAGCGAACGAACGTGTCACTAACAGGGAAGTTCCTGCGGGTCGCTGCCAGCGCCGTGGTTGCCGCTACCGGCGCTGCTGTGCTGGTCAGCTGCGCCACAGGGACGCAACGCGCAGACGACTCAGCGGGGGAGTCCATCACTTTCCTCGAGCCGAACTTCTTTAAAACGCTCTACCCGCCAGGAGCCGGCTATTACCCCAACGGCGGCGTGGTCAACCAGATCACCGATCGCCTGCTGTACCAAGACCCGGAGACCCTGGAACTTTCGCCGTGGATCGCCACCGACATGCCCAAGGTGAACAAGGACGCCACCGTCTACGAATTCGACATCCGCACAGACGTCACGTACTCCGACGGCTCCAAGCTCACCGCGCAGAACGTGGTGAATAACTTCGACCTCTACGGCCTGGGCGCCAAAGACCGCCTGCTCACCGTGTCCGAGCAGATCAACAACTACGAGCGCGGCGAAGTCGTGGACGACGACACTGTCCGCTTCCACTTCTCCGCGCCGTCGCCAGGATTCCTGCAGGCCACGTCTTCGTACAACGCCGGCCTGCTCTCCGACGCCACGCTCGCACTCGACGACGAAGGCTTCGGCCCCGGCAGCGCCACCAAGGTGGTCGGATCCGGCCCGTTCGTCATCGAGTCCGAGGAGATGGGCAAGGAGCTCATCCTCAAGGCCCGCGAGGACTACGACTGGGCCCCGCCCGCGCACCCGCACCAGGGCCGCGCGCGCCTGGACAGCATCCGCTACGCCCTGGCCGCAGAGCAATCCGTGCGCTCCGGTGCGATGGTCTCCGGCCAGGCGGACATCGCCCGCCAGATCGCCGCGCCGGAAGAGACCCACCTCAAGGCCCGCGGCATCAACATCGTCTCGCGCGGCACCAACGCGATGAACAACCAGCTGGACTTCCGCTTCGGGCACCCGCTCCTGCAGGACAAGTTGGTCCGCCAGGCGATCATCCACGCCGTGGATCGCGAGCGCATCCTCAAGATCTTGTTCTCCGAGACCTACCCGCTGGCCACCTCCTCGGTGGCCAAGACGGCCCTGGGCTACCGCGAGCAGAAGGACGCCTACACCTTTGACCCGGAGCGCTCGAAGGAGCTTCTCGACGCCGCGGGCTGGACGCTCAACGCCGACGGCCTCCGGGAAAAGGACGGCAAGGTCCTCGAACTGACCGTCAATCTCGCGGGGCCGCAGCCGCGCTCGCGTGAGGTCATCACCATGGTCCAGCAGGACCTCGCGGCCATCGGCATCAAGCTCCATCTCAACTCCGGCGACAACGCCACCCAGGATGCGGATTCCAAGGACATCGACAAGATCCAGGTCCGCCACTCCATGGTCGGCCGCGCGGACCTGGATGCGATCAAGTCCCTGTTCTCCGTGGACAACCGCGACACGTTCCTCAACAAGAACCCCAACGGCGGGCTCTACGACCAGAAGCTGGAGGACATGCTTGCCAGCGTCGTGTCCGAACCCGACGAGGACAAGCGCGCCGACCTCGTGGGCGACGTCCAGGACTACGTGACCGAGCAGGCTTACGTCCTGCCGCTGTTCGAGGAGCCGCAGGTCTACGCCGTCCAGCCCTGGCTCAAGGGGTTCACCCCGGAGGCCATTGGCCGCCCGTCGTTCTACGGCGCGTACATCGATCACTCGGCGACGAAGCAGTCCCGGGAGGGGGAGAAGTAAATGAACGAGTACACCGGTTACCTCGCACGCCGCATCGGCCAAGCCCTGCTCGTGCTGTTTATCACCTACACCCTGGCCTTCTTCCTACTCTCCGCCCTGCCGTCCGACGGCATCATGGCGCGCTACGCCAGTCCTTCGCTGGGCTTGTCGGACGAGCAGGTCACCCAGATCCGCGAGGAGTCTAACGTTGACGATCCGCTGCTGAGCCAGTACTTCGCCGCCCTCGGCGGGTTCGTCACCGGCAACTTCGGCTACTCGGTGCAGACCGGCACGGCCGTCGGCGCGCTCATTGCCAACGCCTTCCCCTCCACCCTGGCGCTGGGGTCGGTGACCTTCGTGCTCGCGCTCGTGGTTTCCCTGGCCGTCGCCTACCTGGCCACCCGCCGCGGCTTCGGCTTCATCGCGGACTTCTTCCGCTCCCTGCCGTCGTTCATGGTGTCGCTGCCCAGCTTCCTCGTGGCCATCGTGTTGATCCAGGTGTTTTCGTTCCAGCTCGGCTGGTTCGACACCGTCAACCCCGGCCCGTGGGAAGGGCTAGTGCTCCCGGCAATCACCCTGACCATCCCGCTGGCCGCGCCGCTCATCCAGGTGCTCATCCGCGCCATCGACGATGCCAAGGCCCAGCCCTACGTCCACGCTGTGCGCGCCCGCGGCGCGACGGAGGAGTGGATTTTCTTCCGCAACGTCCTGCGCAACGCCATGCTGCCCGCGCTGACCATGGCCGGGCTCATGTTCGGCGAACTCGTCAGCGGCGCCGTGGTCACCGAGACCGTCTTCGGTCGCATCGGCCTCGGCGCGCTCACCGTGGACGCGGTCACCCAGCGTGACGCCCCCGTCCTGCTGGCCGTGGTGGTCATCGCCGCCACCGTGTACGTGATTATCAACCTCCTCGTGGATCTGGCTTATCCGCTGCTGGACCCACGCCTTCGTCGTAAAGCCCAGGTGAAAGCATGAAAAACGCAACCTTGACCGCGCTGCGCACGCCCGGGTCCATCCTGGCGCTGGTCATCCTCGCAGTGGCGCTGTTGTGGGCCGTATTCCCCGGCTGGTTCAGCAACCAGAACCCCATCGTGGGCGAGGACGTGGCGCTGCTCCCGCCGAGCGGCGCGCACTGGTTCGGCACGGACTCCGTGGGCCGTGACCTGTTCACCCGCGTGGTCTACGGCACCCGCTACACGCTCGCCGGCGCGCTCGTCGCCGTGGCGGTCGGCCTAGTCTTCGGCACGCTGCTCGGCCTGCTCGCCGGCTCCCTGCGCGGCTGGGCGGACACCGTGATCATGCGCGTGGTGGACGTCTTGCTGTCCATCCCGGGCCTGCTGCTGTCACTCTCGCTCATCATCGTGTTGGGCTTTGGCACCATCAACGCCGCGGTGGCCGTCGGTGTCACCACGATTGCCACTTTCGCACGCTTGGCGCGCTCGCAGGTCATGTCCGTGGCGGGCAGTGACTTCGTTGAAGCCGCCTACGGCTCCGGCGCCACCCGCGCCCAGGTGCTGCTGCGCCACATCCTGCCCAACTCGCTCACCCCAGTGCTGGCGCTGGCCGCGGTGCAGTTCGGCATGGCCATCCTGCAGCTGTCCGTGCTCGGGTTCCTGGGCTACGGCGCGCCGCCGCCTACCCCAGAGTGGGGCCTGCTCATCTCCGAGGCACGCGACTTCATGGCCACCTCCTGGTGGCTGACCGTGCTGCCCGGCATTGTGATCATCGCCGTGGTGGTCTCCGCTAATCACTTAAGCCAGCAGCTCAACCGGAACCAGGAGGCATAAACCATGGCTAACAGCACCGCAAGCAATGCTCCGTTGCTGAGCATCACTGACCTCGCGGTCGGCTACACCACCCGCCGTGGCGAGGTCGCGGCCGTCCAGAACGTCTCCTTCGAGGTCTATCCGGGGCAGATGACCGCGATCGTCGGAGAGTCCGGCTCCGGCAAGTCCACCACCGCCATGGCGGCCATCGGCTTGCTCCCGGACAACGCCGCCGTCCGCGCGGGCGATATCCGCTACCGTGGCCAGGACATCACCGGCTTCGACGAACGCCAGTGGCGCTCCCTGCGCGGCACCGATATTGGCCTTATCCCGCAGGACCCGAATAACTCGCTGAACCCG
This sequence comes from Corynebacterium incognita, assembly GCF_014217255.1. Taxonomy (NCBI): domain Bacteria; kingdom Bacillati; phylum Actinomycetota; class Actinomycetes; order Mycobacteriales; family Corynebacteriaceae; genus Corynebacterium; species Corynebacterium incognitum. The sequence continues at coordinate 707,725 of NZ_CP059404.1, read as the reverse complement.
GTGAAAAGCATCGGCGATTCCGTGGCCGAGGGGCTGGCCATCCATGGCGTCGGCACGCCCGCCGAGCGCAAGGCGCAGGTGCTCGCACTGCTCGAGCGCGTGGGCATCGACGACCCCGCGCGCCGCTACCACCAGTACCCCCACGAACTGTCCGGCGGTATGAAGCAGCGCGTGCTTATCGCCGCCGCCGTGGCGCTCAAGCCGAAGCTCATCGTGGCCGACGAGCCGACCTCCGCCCTCGATGTCACCGTGCAGAAGGTCATCCTGGACCTGCTCGATGACATGCGCGACGAGCTCGGCCTCGGCATCTTGTTTATCACCCACGACCTCGCGGTGGCCGGTGAACGCGCCGATCACATCGTGGTCATGGAACAAGGTCAGGTCCGCGAGTTCGGTCAGGCCACCCGCGTCCTCACCGACCCGCGCCACCCCTACTCGCAGCGCCTGCTTGCCGACGCCCCGTCGCTCGCCGTCGCCAAGGCCGCCCCGCGCCCAGCCGTGACGGGCGAGGAGCTGGTCCGCGTGGAGGGACTCACCCAGCGTTTTGGGGATTTCACCGCGGTGGACGGCGTGAGCTTTAGCGTGCCCCGCGGCGCCACCCACGCGATCGTCGGCGAGTCCGGTTCGGGCAAGACCACGACCGGGCGCGCGATCGCGGCGCTGGCGGACCCGACGTCGGCAAGCATCACTGTGGCGGGGGTGGAATTCACCCGCCTGAACCCGAAACAGCGCCGCCTGCTGCGTAAACGCATCCAGCTGGTGTACCAGAACCCGTACTCCTCCCTGGATCCGCGCCTGACCGTGGGCGCGAGCATCGGGGAGCCGCTGCGCAACTTCGGCGAGAAGAACAAGAAGGTGATTGCGGACAAGGTGGCGCACTACCTGGAGCTGGTGGCGCTGGATCCGCAGCTCGCCACCCGCAAGCCGGCGGAGCTGTCCGGCGGCCAGCGTCAGCGCGTAGCGATTGCCCGCGCGCTCATCCTGGAGCCGGAGCTGGTCATCTTTGACGAGGCCGTCTCCGCGCTGGACGTGACCGTGCAGGCGCAGATCCTCCGCCTGCTGGACCGCCTCCAGCGCGAGCTGCACCTGACCTATATTTTCATCTCCCACGACTTGGCGGTGGTGCGCCAAATCTCCGACACCGTGTCCGTGATGCGCGGCGGCAAGCAGGTGGAATACGGTCCGACGGCGGAGGTTTTTGACCACCCGACCTCGGAGTTCACCCGCACCCTCCTGGATGCCATCCCTGGCAGCCGCTACCGCTCCGGCGATTTGAATCTAGGCTTGTAACCATGACCGATAACAAGACTGACATCATTAACGAATTGGCCGGCCTCGACCCGTCCGACCCGATCGCCGCCCTGCGCGACCAGCGCGGCCAGGCCAAGAAGAACGCGCAGTTGTCGTTCGCCGCGCTCCTTGAGCCGGACAACCCTGGCGGGTTCAGCTACACCGAGCGTTACGCCGTGGCGGCGTTCGTCACCGGCTTCTTCCAGGCCGAGCGCGCTTATTCCTTCTACGTGGACGTGCTGGCCGACGACGCCGAACCCCGGCTCGTCGACGCCGTCGCAGCCGCCGTGGAGCGTGCCCGCCTGGCTGGCCCGTACTCCGGCGGCGGTTACGTCCTCTTCGACGCCGACGCGTTAGGCACCCGCCTGGCCGCGGCCTTTGATTATGCGCACCTCATCGGCTTCCACCCCAAGGACGCCGACGCCGCCGCGCTGGGGCACCTAGACCAGGCCGGCTGGGGTGCTGACGAGATCGTCTCGCTGGCCCAGCTCATTTCTTTCTTGGCCTTCCAGGTCCGCGTGGTGCGTGGACTGCAGGTGCTGAGCCTGGACGCGGAGTCCTCCGGCAACGCCGCCGCGCCGGTGGCTGCGCCTACCTCTGCGACGACCGCGACTTCGGATCAGACGCAGGAGACCGTGGACTGGGAGCCCACCGCGAACACCCCGGTCCACGACATCGTGGAACCCACCCGCTTTGTCAACCACGCCCTGGGCTGGAAGCCGAATATCCCGCCCCTGGCCAAGGAGGATTTCACCGCGGAACAGCGCGATGCCCTCATCAAGCCCGAGCGCATCGACGCCCCGTACTTCCGCCTGCTCGCCCGCGACCCCGCGGCGCTTAAGGCCCGCACGCTGACGGACCTGGATATCTTCTACAACACCGACGGCGGCATGGGCCGCGCCGAGCGCGAGCTGGCCGCTACGGTGGTCTCCCGATTCAACGGCTGCGAGTACTGCGCGTCCGTGCACCAGCAGCGTTCCAAGGAGGAGGGAGGCGACGCCACCGTCATCGATCGCCTGCTTGACGAGGGCGTGGACGCGGACATGGGAACGCCCGCCTGGTCCGCCATCCGCGACGCGGCCGTGGCGCTGACCCGCACGCCCATCGCGTTTGGCAGCGAGCATCTGGCCGCGCTGCGCGCGCAGGGCTTCGACGACCTCGCCATCATCGACATGATCTACTCCGCCGCCTTCTTCAACTGGGCCAACCGCCTCATGCTCTCGCTCGGCCAGGCAGAGGTGCCCAAGCGCTTCCAGGCCTAGACTGGGCTGCATGAAGATTGCAGTCATCGGCGCCGGCGTCGCCGGCCTGGCCGCCGCGGGTTTGCTCGCGCGCGACGGCCACGAGGTCACCGTGTACGAGAAGGGGAGCGGGCCCGGCGGTCGCGCGGGCAGCCTGGAGGTGGAGGGTTTCCGCTTCGACACCGGCCCGAGCTGGTACCTCATGCCGGAGGCCTTTGACCATTTCTTTGAACAGATGGGCACCACTACTGCGCAGCAGCTGGACCTCGTGGCTTTGGAACCGGGCTACCGCGTGGCTACGGACGGTCACCCGCCAGTGGACGTCCACCCGCGCACGATCCGCGACACCTTCGACGAGCTCGAGCCGGGCAGCTGGAGCACGCTCGACGATTATCTGCGCCGCGCCGCTGACATCTACGACCTGGCGCTGCGTCGCTTCCTCTACACCGACTTCCGCAGCCCGCGCCCCTTCCTGGACCGCGAGGTCCTGCGCCGCCCGCACAGCTTTATCAATCAGCTGCTGGCCCCGCTCTCGCACCACGTTCGCCGCCAGTTCACCCACCCGGTGCTGCGCCAGATCCTGGAATACCCCGCCGTGTTCCTGGCCACCCGCCCGGACAAGGCCCCGGCGCTCTATCACCTGATGAGTCACACCGACCTCACCCTCGGTCCGCAGTACCCGCAGGGCGGCTTCGCCACGCTTGTCGACGCCCTGTATTCCCTCGCCCGCCAACACGGCGCGCGGTTCGAGTTCGCCACCGCGGTGGACGAGATTAGGGTGCACGGCAAGCAAGCCAGGGGAGTGATGGCAGGCGGGGTGTTTTACCCTTACGACGCAGTGGTCTCCGCCGCGGATTACCACTTCACCCAGCAGCATCTGCTGGCCACACCGCACCGCTCACAGTCCCCGGGCCGCGTGGACGCGCATGATCCAGGCATGTCCAGCGTGCTGGTGATGCTCGGCGTCCGCGGCGAGACCCCGGAGCTCGCGCACCACACGCTGCAGCTGTCCGCGGATTGGGACGCGGACTTCGATGCGGTCTTCGGCGATGGCGGCGATGATGCGGGCGCCTCGCGCTCCATCTACATCTCGCGTCCTTCCGCGACGGATCCTGACGTGGCACCCGCGGGTCATGAGAACCTGTTCATCTTGGTCCCCGTCCCCGCGGACCCGAGCATCGGCCGCGGCAGCGCCTACGCCGACCAGTCGTCGCCGCAGGTGGAGGCCATTGCGGACGCCGCTGTCTCGCGCGTGGCTGAGCTCGTCCCGGACCTGGCTGAGCGCATCGTGGTGCGCCGCACGCTCGGCCCCGGCGACTTCGCGCAGCGCTACAACTCTTTTATGGGCTCGTCCATCGGCCCGGCTCACACGCTGGCGCAGTCCGCGATGTTCCGTGCTCCCGCGCAGCACCGCAAGGTCCGCGGACTGTACTATGCGGGCGGCACCGTGGCTCCGGGCGTCGGCGTGCCCATGTGCCTCATCTCCGCCGAGAACGCGCGCGACCTCATCCGCCGCGCTGCCCGCAGCGCTTAATCCCGCACTACGTTACTAATGATCCGTTTTGTCTATCGAAAAGCAGTAAGCAAACAGGATCATTAGTAACGAAAGGGAGCATTAGCCGCGCGCGTCGACGGCGCGGTTATGCAGCGCGCGCACCGTGCGGGCGCGCTGCTCCGCGATGATGCGGCGCAGGCCGCCCGGCAGCTCCTTGGCCAAAAACTCGTCCGCGCGGGCCAGGCCGTCTTCGGTGATATCCCAGGAGGGGAAGAGGCCCTCCACCGTCGCGGTGGCCACCTCGTTGGAGTCGGCCTTCCAGAAGCTTTCTGCACGCTTGTAGAACTCCGCGTTCTTTTCCTGCAGGAACTCCGTGTAGCCCGCAAACCGCAGGCCCGCCAGCGTGGAGTCCAGGGCGCGGTTGCCCAGCGATTGCCCGGCCACCTCGTCCCACGCCGCAATCTTGGCCGACGGCGAGTTGATAGCCGCCTGCGCCTTCAGCGCGTACTGCTGGCTCAACGCCGAGGAATCGCGCGCCAGCTCCGCAGAGATCGCATCGCCGGACAGCGTCCCCTCGGCTACCAGAGCAGTCACGGCCTTCCAGCGCAGATCATTGTCCGTGCTGTTGTCCACGATGTCCTGCATCAGCGCGCGGGAATCCTCCGAGAGCGGCTGCGCCGCCAGCGCCTGGGTAAAGATCAGCGAGCGCTCCTTGTCCTCAAGGCGTGCGCCCTGCACAAAGGCCTCGTTGAGCAGCGCCCAGCCATGCTCCTTGGCCCACTCCGGGTCCGCGTAGTTGAAGACCGCCGTCGCCGCCTGCGACACGATGCGCTCCAGCACGCCCAACTCAGTCTCGGCCCCCGCGCCGCGGGCGACCAGCGCTGCGAAGTCGCGCGCCCGCATCGTGCCGCCGCGGGTCATCTCCCACGCGGTGGACCAGCACAGCGTGCGCGCCATTGGGTCGGCAATCTTGTCGATGTTCGCCACCGCGAAAGCCAGCGAGTCCGCGTCGAGCTCCTGCAGGCAGTAGGTCAGATCGTCGTCGTTGACCAGCACGAGGTCCGCCTTGTCGGCGCCGACCAGCTCTGGCACCTCCGTGCGCTCGCCCGCAATATCCAACTCCACGCGCTGGGTGCGCACGACCTTGTCACCCTGCAGCGAGTACAGGCCCACCGCGATGCGGTGCGTGCGCAAGGTCTTGCCGGACTGACGCACGGCGAAGGAGGTGTACGCGCCGTCGGTAAGCTCACATTCGGCGGCCAAGGTGTTGACGCCGGAGGTCTTTAGCCATTCGTCGGCCCAGAAGGACAGGTCGCGCCCTGAAGCCTCCGTCAGGTGACCCAGCAGGTCGTCGAAGGTGGCGTTACCGAACGCGTGCGCGGCGAAGTGGCGGCGTACCCCGGCGAAGAACTCCTCGCGCCCCACATATGCCTGCAGCTGCTTGAGCACGCTGGCGCCCTTGGCGTAGGTGATGCCGTCGAAGTTCTGCTCCACGGTCTCGATGTCGGAGGCGTCCGTGGAAATCGGGTGCGTGGTGGGCAGTTGATCCTGCTGGTAAGCCCACGCCTTCTCGACGTTCGCGAACGTCACCCACGCGGTGTCGTACTGCGTGGCCTCCGCCTGGGAGATGGCGGCGGACCAGGTGGCGAAGGACTCATTGAGCCACAGGTCGTCCCACCAGCGCATGGTCACCAAGTCGCCGAACCACATGTGCGCGAGCTCGTGCAGCACGGTATCTGCGCGGCGCTCGTACTTGTAGTGGGTGGCCTGGGAGGAGAAGACGTACTCGTCGCGGATGGTCACGCAGCCGGAGTTCTCCATGGCGCCGGCGTTGAACTCGGGCACGAAGATCTGGTCGTACTTACCAAACGGGTAGGCCACCCCGAAGTTGGCGTGGTAGAAGTCAAAGCCTTGCTTGGTCTCGGTGAACAGGCGCTCGGCGTCCAGGTGCTCGGCCAGCGACTGGCGGCAGTACAGGCCCAGCGGCACAGTGAGTTCGCGCGGCTGGTCGGCAGGGGTTTCGGCGTGGTGGATAAGCTCGCCGCGCCAGGTGTCGGTGACCTCGTAGTAGGGGCCCGCGCACAGCGCGACCAGGTAGGTGGACAGCGGGTAGCCGATGCGCGAGGTCCACACCGCGGTGTCTTCCTCCGCGCCGTCCGCTCGCGTCTGCAGCTCGTTGGAGATGACCGTCCAGTCTGCGGGCACGGTGTATTCGAGGTCGTAGGTGGCCTTCAGGTCCGGCTGATCAAAGCAGGCGAACACGCGCTTGGCGTCTGCGGTTTCGAACTGGGTGTAGAGGTAGACGTTGTCATCAGCAGGATCCACGAAGCGGTGCAGGCCCTCGCCGGTGCGCGAGTAGGGGATGGTGGCCTCTACCACGACCTCATAAGCGCCCGGCTGCAGCTGCAGCGGGATGCCGGCTTCCGCCGAGTACTCAAACGAAAGCTCCTCGCCGTTGACGGTGACCTTCTCCACCGTCTCTGCGCGCAGGTCCAGGAAGGTTTCTCCGGCGCCCACCGCCTCAAACGTCACGACGGTCTGGGATTTAAAATGCGTCTCCGATCCGGTCAAGTTCAACGCGACGGCGTAGTTGCCCATCGTGATGAGCCCACTGCGGTGGGCAGCTTCCTCGCGAGTGAGGTTAATGGAGGTCACAGCGTTATCTCCTTGGTTGTGGGAATTGTTGACTGACAACCAGCCTAACGCCGGCCTAGTCTGGGGGAGGCACAACGCAGCAATTATTTACAAGGAGTATCCAATGTCCTCACAGGTCACTTTTTGGTTCGACGTCTCGTGCCCGTTCGCGTGGGCTACCTCCCGCTGGATGAAGGAAGTGGAAAAGGTCCGCGACATTTCCGTCGATTTCGTGCCCATGTCCCTCTCCGTGCTCAATGACGGCCGCGACCTCGACCCCGCCTACATGGAGAAGATGAAGGCCAACTGGGGCCCGGCCCGCGTGTTCGCCAAGGTCAAGGACGAGCAGCCGGACAAGATTGACGAGCTGTACACCACGATGGGCACCATCATTCACGGTGAGGGCAACGGCGGCAAGGAAGGCTTCGGCGCCTACGACGACATCATCGCCACCGCCCTGGAGAAGGTCGGCCTGGACGCCTCTTTCGCTGACGTGGCCAACACCGAGGACGTCGACGACAGGCTGCGTGCTTACCACCAGGGCGCCATGGATGCCGTGGGCGACGAGGTGGGTACTCCCGTAGTCAAGCTTGGCGACGCCGCGTTCTTCGGCCCCGTCATCACCCGCATCCCCACGGGCGAGGAGGCAGGCAAGCTTTTCGACGCCTCCGTCACCCTCGCGGGCTTCCCGTACTTCTATGAGCTCAAGCGCACCCGCACCGAGATGCCGCAGGTCAAGAACGCTTAAGAGCCGGGGGCTTGAGGTCAAGAGCTACTGCGCGTTCTGGATGACTTCCTCTACCTGCGCGCAGAGTTCTTCGTCAGTGATATAGCCCTGCTGGCAGCCGTATTGGGTCTGTAGCTCGCCCGAGCTGGGATTACGGTTGCCGTTGGGCGCGGTGCCGTACCCGCACTCGGCTGCCGGACAGTCAGGGCTGGCGCCGCCCTGTGGTACTTCCTGCTGCGGGGCCTGCTGTTGCGGGGCTTCCTGCTGTGGGGCTTCCGGTTGCTCTACCTGCGGCGTCGGTGTGTTCGTGGTTGGGTCTGCGGCAGACGTCGTCGTCGTGGGAGCCGACGACGATGAAGTGGCAGGGGACTCAGGGGCAGTGACCGTGACGGTGGCTGGGCCGGCTGCGTCGTTGTCCGAGCATCCTGTCAGAGCCATCGCGGCGGCGAAAGCAAAGCAAAGCGCACGACATTTCATGTGCCGAGTGTGACACACCTGCACCCGGCCGTCCACACTTCTGCGGACTTGCTTAGTCAAATTTTGGCAAAGCGTGCATTTTTTCTTCTACTTAATGAGTGATCAGAACACCCTAAGACAGTAATAACGGCTATGATCAAGGCCATGCGCGTTTACTTAGGAGCGGACCACGCAGGGTTCGAGATGAAGAATGCTATTGCAGAGCACCTCAAGTCCTCTGACCACGAGGTCATTGACTGCGGTGCTCACACCTACGATGCTGACGACGACTACCCGGCATTTTGCATCGAGGCTGCCCAGTGCGTCGTCAACGATCCTGGCTCCCTAGGCATCGTCCTCGGTGGCTCCGGCAACGGCGAGCAGATTGCCGCCAACAAGGTGAAGGGCGCGCGCTGCGCCCTGGCTTGGTCTGAGGAGACCGCGCGCCTGGCCCGCGAGCACAATAACGCTCAGCTCATCGGCATCGGTGGCCGCATGCACTCTAAGGAAGAGGTTCTTGCGATTGTAGACGCCTTCCTGGATCAGGAGTGGTCTCGCGCGGAGCGCCACCAGCGCCGCATCGACATTCTGTCTGATTACGAGCGCACCGGCATCGCGCCCGAGCTGCCTGAGGCCCCGCAGTCCTAAAGCGCAGGACTTAAACGACCAAAAAGTTCCTACTCCCAGGGGATCGTTGAAGATCCTGACGAGTGTAGGAACTTTTGGTTTTTTCGGGCGGCCTTGACCAGATATTCTTTAGCCGAACTCCAGCGGGTCCGGTCCCACGCGGCCGTCCTCGCCGCGGTCCAGATCTGTAATTGCGGCCATCTCGTCCTCGGTCAGCTCGAAGCCGAAGACATCAAAGTTCTCCTTGATGCGCGCCGGGGTAGCGGTCTTGGGGAACAAGATGGTGCCGTTCTGCAGATGCCAGCGGATTACCACCTGGCCCGGCGTGACGCCGTGCGCCGCGGCGGCCTCGGTTATTTCCGGCTGGTCCAGGATGTCGGTTTCGCCCTGGCCCAGCGGCGACCACGCCTCCACATGGATCTTGTGGCTGCGGGCGGCGTCCACGTCCTTCCAACGCTGGAAGTAGGGGTGCAGCTCGATCTGATTGACCACCGGGGTGACATCGGTGGCCATCTCTAGCTTGTCCAGGTGTGCTGGGGTGAAGTTGGACACGCCAATGGACTTGGTCAGCCCCGCCTCGCGCAGTGTGATCAGCTGCTTCCAGGCGTCCACATACTTGTCCTGCTGCGGGCACGGCCAGTGGATAAGGTACAGGTCCACGTAGTCCAGCTGCAGCTTGGCCAGGGATTCCTTGAGGGCAGCCTCGGCGTCATCATGGCGATCGTTCCACAGCTTCGTGGTGATAAACAGCTCCTCGCGCGGAATGCCGGACGCCGCAATGGCGGCGCCCACGCCTTCTTCGTTGCCGTAGATAGCCGCAGTGTCGATGTGCCGGACACCCGCCTCCAGCGCGGCGGTCACCAGCTTCTCGGTCTCCGCCGGGTCCACCTGGAACACGCCGTAGCCGAGCTGCGGGATCTCATTGCCGTCGTTGAGCTTGATAGTCGGTGTTGAAGTCATGCGCCCCAATGTACGCCTCAACAATTCAGCTCCGCAGGCACCTATCTAACTCACATCTAGAAGTCGAAGTCGAAATCAAACCCGTCGCCGCCGAACAGGCCACCGTCCTCGCCGCCGCCAAAGAAGCCACCCTCGTCACCGCCGCCGACATCACCGGCGTCACCGGCATCGCCCATGTCGCCGCCTTCAACCGCGTCGACGCCGCCGGCCTCGGCCACGTCGCCGTCATAGCTCACGCCGCTCATGCCCATGAACAGCGAGTTGAACATCATGGAGTAGCCCATCATCCACACGCCAGTGGTGAGCGCATCAGCCCACCACGGGGTGGAGTACCAGCCGGCCGGGACCGGGCGGCCGGCCACCTTGCCGCCGGGGTAGTAGTTTGGCGTCGCCGCGGACGCGTACGGGGAAGCGGTAATCTTCTTGCCCTCGTGCTCGATGGTGCGTTCCTCGGTGACCTTGCCGGCCTCGCGCTGGCCTTCCAGCGGCGGCAGCTCCGGCCCGGGCGGCATGCCCATGATGTCGCGTGCGGCCTGCACGTAGTGCATGCCCTCCAGCGCGGACTCGCGCGCGAGCAGCGCCTGCTTCGACGTGGTGGCACGCGCAATCGCGGAGTTCGCGGCGGTAAAGCGTTCGGAGGCGTCCGCCATCGCTTGGGTGGAGGCGGTGTCGTTGCCCGCGACGTTCATAACCTGCCCGCCGAGGCGCTCGGTCCAGCGGCGCGCGTCCGCGAGTGCGTCGTGGAATGCTTCCTCTTCCTTACGCGCCTTCTGCTTTTTAGAATTGGCGTTGTACCACCACGCACCGCCGCCGATGACCGCACCGATTACGATTAGCTCTCCGAGTGCCACTTAAAGTCCCAAACCCTTTTCTCGTTTCATTGACCTAACACTTGTCACAACGGCTACAGCACGGTTTTAGTTCCCTGCCAACGCGGGATTTGTAGCATTCCACCGGTGTTTGTTAGATTAAAGGGCACCCTAGGGGAATGTCGTATAGTGGCTAATACCTCAGCCTTCCAAGCTGAAGACGCGGGTTCGATTCCCGTCATTCCCTCCAATTTTCCGGCGGCATGTGCTTTTCGACGAGCCCGTGCCGCCGGTTAGTTTTTCCTCCCCGTTCGAGGAGGACATGCAAAAACCGGGTTAAGTAGCAAAAAGTGTGTCTGCCGGCGTGTCGTCGGCATCGGGGGTTAGCGTAGTGGGCCTTTCCGGATTCTGATGTCGGGGTCGTAGGTGTCTGGGATAGTGTTGTCGTAGAAGGCTGGGCGTCCGGTTTCTTGGTCGGCTGCGTTGTGGTCTTCAGGTTCTAGGTCGTTGACTTTGGCGAGTTGATCTAGTCCGAAGTTGCACTGCCTGGCGATTTGTAATGGGTCGTCAGGCAGTTGCGTTTTGCTGTGCAGCCACCACTCGAGCATGCGCCGTTGTCGCTCTCCTGAACGCCCTCTGTGTATTCGGGCTAAGAGCTTGAGTTGGGAGTTGATTGCTCCTTCCAGGCTGTTTGTCGTCGATGCCCATTGTGGGTTGATGGATTTCGGGTCGGGTTCGATGTAGGTAAACAAGAATCCTTTCTTCGATAGGTTCAGCAACGACATGTAGGCCTGGCGCACGCGTGGGTGGGTGTATTCCCAGGTTTTTGTGGCGGTGCGTCGGTCTTTGGGCAGTGGTGTCTTTTCGTTGAGGAAGTCGTGGTAGACCTGCCCGTATTCGTGTAGGTGGACTGTCCATTGCGCTGCTTGTTCCGCTGTAGAAACAGCGGTGAACTGTAGTGCTAGTTGGTAGATGGCTTGTCCTGCAGGGGTGCGTGCCGGCTGGTGGTGTAGCGGCGTATGACGCGTTGTGCGTGGACGAGGCAGCGTTGAATTTTGGTGTTGGGCCACAGCTTTTTAATCGCGCTATATGCGCCGCGTCCGCCGTCCATGACAACGCATAGCGGCGGCGCTAGTTGGCTGAGCAGTTCTAGGTAGGCCTGTGTTGATTCGGCTTTCGCCCAGTGCCAGGTGATGACATGGGTGCGGGTAGCGGCGATAAGCAGGCATCCTGCGGCGGTGTAGGTGCCGTCGATAAAGACCTGGTCAAAGATGCGTTCCGGGTCGACCGTGTTGGGGATGTCGATAAGCCACAACGGCCGGAAGCGTCGATCCATACTCCACCTGCTTAGCCCACGTTCCTGAGCGATGGCGCTAAGCGTTTTATGCGCGGTGACGTAGGCGTGGAAATCGAGGAAATCTTGGGTGTGGCGCTTATCCGTCCTGGAACGTGTCAGGGATTGTCCGCAGCTGGGTGCGGTGCAGCGCCAGCGGGTTTTGCCTGCTTTTGTTGTGCCGTTTTTCTTCATCGCCCCTGCACAACCGGGACATCGTGGTCTGTTTGTAGTCACCGAACTAGCAAACAAGATCCGCTTACCACACCAGCTCGTCAGATCCCGGTATTGAACGAAAACGGAGGTGGAATAACGCCGCAGACGTTATTCCACCCTGATTTATCTACTCTTACCAGCATGTATCACGGTTTACTGGACACACTTTTTGCTACTTAACCCCAAAAACCGCCCGCGCCAGAAGGCGGGGCGGTTGGTGCGAGGGGAGTTAGCGCTTAGACAGCGGAAACCTGCTGGGCCTGCGGGCCCTTCTGGCCCTGGCCAGTCTCGAACTCGACGCGCTGGTTCTCTTCCAGGTTGCGGAAGCCGCCACCGGTGATTTCAGAGAAGTGTACGAAGAGGTCAGCGGAGCCGTCATCAGGGGTGATGAAGCCGTAGCCCTTGTCGCTGTTGAACCATTTAACGATGCCCTGGGACATGTGAATACCTTTTTCCTTGAGGATGTTGATACGTCGGCTAGCAAACTGTACTAGCGCAACGAGTCGTTGGAACTCCTAGAATCTTGAACCCTCAAAGCGGTGAAGCTAGTGGAGTGAAACTTAGGGGCCCGCGTAATAAATTTCCTGCGAGCGTAAAACGAATAAACCTTTTAACCACTGTGCAATCTAACCGCGACTAGGACTCAGTGTGTCACAGTGCGGGGCCAATGGGAACCGGGGGTGACGGCGCGCCGAGGGACGGGGGTGGTGGCCATTGGGGGAAAACGGCCTTGTCAGCGCGGCCGTTGGGTTAGGCTTTTGAGCCATGAGCAGCACCGCAAGTGATATCGAAGAGGCGCCGGGGGAGTACCCGCGGTACTCGCGGCTGCGCACGTGGTCGTGGTACGCGCCGGAAGCGCCGCGCACAGATGAGACGATGGCGCGCGGCGTCAATTGGGCGAAGCCGGCCAAGGCCACGTGGCAGTTGATGTTTGCCGAGCGCACCGCGGTGTGGGCCATTGTTGTCAGCGTGGCGATCACCGCGCCGTTATCCGCGTTGTTGTCCGTGGTGGTCGGCCGCGCCACCGAGCACGTGTTCAACCAGCCTGGCTGGGCGGTGTTCGTGTGGCCCGCGGTCATCATCACCGTGTTGCTGTTCGTACAGTGGCTGGCCGAGTCCACCCTGGACGCGTTCACGGATCTGGGACAGGCCCGTACCACGCACAACCTGCGCCTTTCGTTGCTGGGCTGGATGTTGGACTCGAGCACCAAGAACGTGAGCCCCGGCCGCCTCCTCAACACGATGGATGAGGACAGCAGCTATATCGGCCAGCTCAAGCAGGTGCTCAACTTCCCCCTGGTGATGGTGGGGTACCTTATCGGCGCGATTATCTCGCTGGCGCCGCTCGCTCCGAAGGTGGCGCTGGTGCTGCCCATCGCCGCGGTGTGCACGGCGTTGGTGTCGTGGGCCACGGCCGCGCCGCTGACCCGCGCTGCGACTCGACGCCGCGAGATGGAAAACGTGTCCCTCTCCCTGGCCACCGACGTCGCGCAGGGCAACCGCGTGGTCAAGGGCTTGGGTGCGGGGGCGATCGTGCAGGAGCGCTTCGGCACGCTTGCCGACGACGCACTCGAGGCCATGCTCGCAGAAAACCGCCGCATCCTCGTCTTCTCGCTGCTGCGCCAAGCCACGAGCACGGTGTGGGTGCTTGCCATCGTGGCGTGGTCGGCGTGGGAGACCAACGCCGGGCGGATGCCTGCGGGCACGCTCATGTCGATTATCATGCTGGTGCCGCCCGCGCTGACCACGTTGGGCGTCTCGCTGGGCTTCCTCATTGATTTCTGGGCTCGCGGCGCAGCGTCCGCGCAGCGCATCGGTGAGCTGCGCGCTGAGCTCGCAGCAGCACCGGCGGACGCCCCGGCAGCCGCCCCTACCGGCGCGACCGGCGACAGTGCGGAGCCACCGCTCGTGCCCGGCGGGCTGACAGTGTGGCGGCCGGTCTCCCTCGAAGGCCGCGCGCAGGTGCGGCTATGGACGGCCCAGCTGGCCGCCGACGGTGCGCTGTGCCCGCCGCACAAGGTCGCGGTCATGGAGGGCACGCTCGTGGACAACCTCAATCCGTTGGGGGAGATCCCGGCCGCCGACGTCCACGCCGCAGTGACGGCCGCGGCGTGCGAGGACATCATCGCGCGCCTCGGCGACTTTGGCGAAGGCGGCGCGCTGCCCACCGCGCCCATCGGCGAGGCGGGGCTCAACCTGTCCGGCGGCCAGCGCCAACGCGTGGCACTGGCCCGGGCACTCGCGGTGCGCCCTGAGGTGTTGGTGCTCGACGAACCCACCACCGGGCTCGATTCGTTGACCCTCGCGAACGTCGCCGAGCGCGTGGCCACGCTTCGCCGCGGGCAGACCACCGTGGTCATCACCACGGCGGCCACCTGGGCTCAGGTCGCCGACGAGGTGGTGGAGCTATGAGTGAGTCACGGGATCGTCGTCACGCAGATGTGCTCCTGCCCGCCGGGCCCAAGGCGATCGGCCGCTTCCTCAAGGACCTGCCGGGCTTCCCGAGCGCGGGCAAAGTTGTGCTGTTTGTACTGGTGGCCGCCGGAACCGTTACCGGCATGACGCTGACCTCCCAGGTGTTGGGGCGCGTCGTGGACATCATCGGTGGCACGGACGTCCCCGTCCTCGGCGGCGGGGACAAGGCGCTGCGGCTGGCCCTCATCCTGGTCGCGGTGGGCCTGGCGGTGGAGCTCGTCGGGCGCGTGCTCATTACCTTTATGGTCAACCACGGCTCGCGGACCACGGCGGTGTCCCTGCGCAAACGCGCCCTCGATTCGGTGATCCGCACCCCGGTGCCCACCATCATGGAACTGGGCACCGGTAACGTGATGACCCGGTTGTCCAAGGACATCGACACCCCTGTCATGACCCTGGCGATGATGGGCGACCGGCTCATGATCACCGCCTTCATCGTGCCCATTACCGCCACGACCATGGCGTTCATCCACCCGGCGTACCTCGTGCTGTTCCTGGCCATCGGCGCGGTGATGTACCCCTGGATTAAAACTATGGCCCGCGACATTCCCGCGGTGACCAACGTGGTCTCCTCCGTGGAAGCACAGCGCAACAACATCCTGCTGGACACCATCCGCGCGCTGGACACGCTGCGCCTGTTCACACTCGGAGGCTGGGCGCGGCAGCGCATGACCAGCTATTCCTGGGACACCGTGCAGGCCTGGGCGGACAAGATCCCGCTGTTTAACCGGGTGCTGAGCCAGGGCTCCACGGCGTTCGGCATGCTCCTGCTCGGCGGCCTGGCGATGAGTAAATTCATGGTGGACGCAGGCTGGCTCACCGTCGGCCAGGCAGCGGCAGCCATGCTGCTCATCATGCGCCTGGAGGTCCATGTGTTCAACCTCCTGCTCTTCGCCGGCGACCTCCAGCACGCGGTCACCGCACTCGGCCGGGCGGTGGCCTTGGCCCAGCTTGGCGACGCCCCCTCCGGCACCGCCGATCCTTCCGTGACGGTGTCTCCGGCCCCGGACGTGGTCATCACGGACGTGACCTTTGCCTACCCGGGCGGGGCGGCGGTGCTCGACGGCATCGACCTGACGCTGGCAGGCGGCACGACCACCGCGCTGGTGGGCACCTCGGGCGCGGGCAAGTCCACGTTGGCGGCGCTGGTGGCGGGGCTGCAATACCCGACGTCGGGAAGCATTGTCGTGGGCGGGGTGGACACCGCGACGGTGCCCAACTCCTGGGTGACCCAGCACGTGGCGCTGGTGACGCAGGATGTGCACTTGTTCTCCGGCAGCCTGCGCGACGACCTGCTGCTGGCCGCGCCGGGCGCGAGCGATGCGGTGCTGCTCGCGGCGCTGCAGGAGGTCGGCCTGGCGCCGGGGACGGATGCGTGGGACCGCTGGCTACCGGACGGGCTGGACACGCTTGTGGGTGCGGGTAACGAGGACGTGGGGCCGGAGGTCGCGCAGCAGATTTCGCTGGCGCGGATGGTGCTGCGGCAGCCGCCGGTGCTGATTATGGATGAGGCCACCTCGGAGGCCGGCAGCGAGCACGCCGTGGTGCTCGAGAGCGCGGCGCGGGCGGTGACGAAGGGCCGGACGGCGCTGGTGGTCGCGCACCGTCTGGACCAGGCGCGGGAGGCGGACCGCATCATCGTGATGGAGGCCGGGCAGATTGTCGAGGACGGCGACCACGACAGCCTCATCGCTCGCGGCGGCCGCTACGCGCGCAGCTACGCCCAGTGGGCGAGCGGGCAGGGCTGATTTGGTGAAAGCTTTGTGCCCGTTGTAAGGTATCCATTCGTACGCAAACGCGCCTGTGGTTTTAAAGTCGCAGCGCAGAGCTTACGGGGCGTGGCGCAGTTTGGTAGCGCACCTGCTTTGGGAGCAGGGGGTCGCAGGTTCAAATCCTGTCGCCCCGACATTCTGACCGGCAGCTTTCTTCGGAGAGTTGCCGGTTTTGTCTTGTCTGGCCCCCGAGGCGTGCCGCGCGGCAGGGCGCCCCACTGTCCACGCGTTAGGTTCGCACGCGGCGCGTTTTCGGGACAAACGCGTTGAAGTTGGGGCGGGGAATTTATGTTGTGAGCGCAAGTCAGGCAAAATGGCTCGATTTTTCACTGACTTGCGCTCACAACGTAAATGTCGCATGCGTGAAACCTGCGCGCGGCCCAGATTCATCGACCCTATTCATCTTCGCGTTACGCGGAATGGATAGACTAGGCCGAAGAAATTTAACTGTCACTTTGAAAAGCCAGGAGAGTAACTCGTGAAGACCACCGTGGACAAGCTGAGCGAGACCCGCGTCAAGCTCACCGTCAACGTTCCTTTTTCTGAGCTGGAGAAGGAAATCGAGCAGGCTTATGCTGCTGTAGCTCAGCAGGTCTCCATCCCCGGTTTCCGCAAGGGCAAGGCGCCCCGCCAGCTAATCGACGCCCGCTTCGGCCGCGGCCCCATCCTCGAGCAGGTTGTCAACGACATGCTGCCGACCCGCTATGAGCAGGCTCTCGAGGAAAACGAGATCAACCCGCTCGGCCAGCCGAACATCGACATCACCAAGATCGAGGACAACGACGTCGTCGAGTTCACCGCCGAGCTGGACGTGCGCCCTGAGATCAAGGTGCCGGACTTCTCCGCCATGTCCGTGACCGTCCCGGCCGTCAAGACCGACGACGAGGCAGTGGAGAAGGAGCTGGAGAACCTCGCCGAGCGCTTCGGTGAGCTCAAGGACACCAAGCGCAAGATGAAGACCGGCGACTTCGCCATCATCGACATCGACGTCGAGGTCGACGGCGAGAAGCTGGACGAGGCTTCGTCCGAGGGCCTGACCTACCAGATCGGTGACGACGACCTCATCAAGGGCCTGGACACTGCACTGCGCGGCATGAAGACCGACGAGGACGCCGAGTTCACCACCACCATCCAGTCCGGCCAGCACAAGGACAAGGAAGCCACCGTCAAGGTGCACGTCAAGCAGTCCAAGGAGCGCAAGCTGCCGGACATGGACGACGAGTTCGCACAGATGGCGTCCGAGTACGACACCATGGATGAGCTGCGCGAGGCCACCAAGTCCCAGGTCGCGGAGAACGGCAAGGCTGAGCAGGCCGGCGCTATCCGTGACGAGGTCCTGAAGGCCGCCCTGGCGGAGACCGAGTTTGAGCTGCCGACCTCTGTTGTTGAGGAGCAGGTTCACAACCAGCTGCACCAGGTGCTGGGCCAGCTGGCTCACGACGAGAAGGCTCTGGCTCAGCTGCTCGAGGCGCAGGGTACGTCCCGCGAGGAGTTCGATAAGCAGTCCCGTGAGCAGGCAGAGGAGTCCGTGCGCACCCAGCTGTTCCTGGACGCCGTGGCGGAGCAGGAGTCCCCGGAGGTGTCCCAGCAGGAGCTGACCGATCACATCCTGTTCACCGCGCAGTCCTACGGCATGGACCCGAACGAGTTCATCCAGCAGCTGCAGTCCTCCGGCCAGATCGCGAACCTGTTCTCTGACGTTCGCCGTGGCAAGGCCTTGGCTGCTGCTATTTGCCGCGTGTCCGTCACCGACGACGAGGGCAACAAGGTCGATCCGACCGAGTTCTTCGGCGAGGTCGAAGAGGACTCCGCGTCTGAGGAGTCCGCAGAATAAGCGCGGCGTCGCTGCGTAGCGACGTCGTCACGCCCGGCACAGTCTTTGCACTGTGCTGGGCTTTTTTATGCTTAACGACGCCCTGATCAGCTGTCAGCGAACAAATTACAACCGCCGAAAATTCGCGGGTAGTCTGGTGGCATTACCACTTCGACCGATTCATATGGGAGAACAACGATTTTTATGAGTAACAAGATTGAGATGTCGCAGGCAACCGCCGGCATGAACTTGGGCGACTCGGTGTACGAGCGCCTGCTGCGCGAGCGCATTATTTTCCTGGGCACCCAGGTGGACGATGAGATCGCGAACAAGCTGTGCGCGCAGATCCTCCTCCTGTCCGCTGAGGATCCCACCCGCGACATCTCGCTGTACATTAACTCGCCGGGTGGCTCCGTCACCGCGGGTATGGCTATCTACGACACCATGAAGTACTCGCCGTGCGACATCGCTACCTACGGCATGGGCCTGGCGGCGTCGATGGGCCAGTTCCTGCTCTCCGGCGGCACCAAGGGCAAGCGCTACGCCCTGCCGCACGCGCGCATCATGATGCACCAGCCTTCCGCTGGCGTGGGCGGTACCGCCGCGGACATCGCTATCCAGGCTGAGCAGTTCGCGCAGACTAAGCGCGAGATGGCGCAGCTCATCGCCGAGCACACCGGCCAGACCTTCGAGCAGATTACCAAGGACTCCGACCGTGACCGCTGGTTCACCGCGGAGCAGGCCAAGGAATACGGCCTAGTTGACCACGTCATTACCCTGGCTGAAGGCCCGCTGAGCAACTAAGACTTCCAAGGAGAACACGAATTATGTTTAACGCTTCGAACAACGCTCAGATGGCCGCACAGATGCCGCAGTCCCGCTACGTGTTGCCGTCCTTTATTGAGCAGTCCGCACAGGGCACCAAGGAAACCAACCCTTATTCCAAGCTCTTCGAGGAGCGCATCATCTTCCTGGGCACCCAGGTGGATGACACCTCCGCGAATGACGTGATGGCGCAGTTGCTGGTCCTCGAGGCGCAGGATCCGGACCGCGACATCACGATGTACATCAACTCCCCGGGCGGTTCCTTCACCGCGCTGATGGCTATCTATGACACGATGCGCTACGTCCGCCCGGACGTGCAGACCGTATGCCTGGGCCAGGCGGCCTCCGCCGCGGCGGTGCTGCTGGCTGCCGGTGCTCCGGGCAAGCGTGCGGCGTTGCCGAACGCCCGCGTGCTCATCCACCAGCCGGCCACCCAGGGCACCCAGGGCCAGGTTTCTGATTTGGAGATCCAGGCCGCTGAGATTGAGCGCATGCGTACCTTGATGGAGAACACGCTCGCCGAGCACACCGGTCGTTCCGCCGAGCAGATCCGCATCGACACCGACCGCGACAAGATTCTCACTGCCGAACAGGCGAAAGAGTACGGCATCATCGACCAGGTCTTTGATTACCGTAAGCTCAACGGCTAAAGCTTAGCTTTTAAACATAACGAGGGAAGCCCTGAACTGGGGCTTCCCTCGTTAGTTTTATGTCACCAAAATGTAACTCATTGTTTCATTTCCGTAATAACGCGGTTAAGATTGAACCTATATGTTCTCTTGAGTGGTTGTTCAAGAGCAAGTAAGTGCAACGGCGGAAAGTCCCGGCCGTCTGCGGAAAAGGGCCCAGGCGAAGCGTCGCCAAGAGTGGCTGCTGGCAGCGGCCCTGCTGGCGCCTAACCTCATCCTGCTGGGAGTGTTTACCTACCGGCCACTTCTGGATAACATCCGGTTGTCGTTTTTCCGGTGGAACATCTCGAGCCCGACGTCAACTTTCGTGGGCTTGGACAACTACATCGAGTGGTTTACCCGTGACGATACGAAGACCATCATCTTCAACACCGTGGTATTCAGCTTCTTTGCCGTGGTGGGCTCGATGGTTTTAGGCCTGGCCTTGGCGCTGTTGCTGAACCAGAAGCTGGTGGGCAAGAACTTCGCGCGCTCGGTAGTCTTTGCGCCGTTCGCTATTTCCGGCGCGGCAATTGGTGTGGCCTTCCAGTTCATTTTCGATCCCCGCTTCGGCCTCGTTCCGGAGATGCTGAGCTGGTTCGGCAACTCCTCCCCGGACTTCTACAACGTGCCGGGCTGGGCGCTGTTCATGGTGACGTTTACCTTCGTCTGGAAGAACCTGGGTTATACCTTCGTCATCTACTTGGGCGCACTGCAAGGCCTGTCCAAGGATCTCGACGAAGCCGCGGCCATCGATGGGGCCGGGTGGTGGACCCGCTTTAGCAAAGTGGTCATGCCGCAGCTGCGGCCGACCACCTTCTTCCTCTCCATTACCGTCACGCTCAACTCGGTGCAGGTCTTCGACATCATCAACGTCATGACTGCTGGCGGCCCGCAGGGCAACGGCACGACCACGCTGGTCTTCCAGATTTACCAGGAAACCTTCGTGAATTACCGGGCCGGCTACGGCGCCACCGCCGCCACCATCTTGTTCCTCTTCCTGCTCATCGTCACGATTGTGCAGGTCCGCGTCATGGATAAGCAGAGGTAGGACAATGAACCGATACGAAAAACCTGCCTCGAAGGCTGTGCGCCTGGGACTCGGCTACGTTGGCATTTTCCTTGTTTTGCTGTTCATTGGGCTCCCGTTGTTTTGGATCCTGATGACGTCGTTTAAGGCCAAGGGCGATATCTATACCGTTCCTGTCCACTGGCTCCCGCCCACGTGGGAGACCGCCAACTACGAGGATGCGACGTCGCGTGTCCCGTTCTGGAAGTATCTCCGAAACTCCATCATCATCACCTCCATCCTGTCCGCAGTGGAGATCGTGTTGGGGGTTATCTCGGCCTACGCGTTGGCCATCTTGCGCTTCCCGGGCAAAAACCTCGTGTTTTTGCTCATCATCTCTGCGCTCATGGTGCCCAGCGAGATCACCGTGATTTCCAACTACGCCCTGGTTAATTCCCTGGGGTGGCGCAACACGTTCGTGGGTATCATCGTGCCTTTGGCGGGCGTTGCGTTTGGCACATTCCTCATGCGCAACCACTTCCTTTCGCTCCCGTACGAGCTCATCGAAGCCGCCCGGATGGACGGCGCGGGGCCGGTCCGGTTGCTCACCAAGGTACTGCTTCCGATTTCGCTTCCCACCTTGGCGGCGTTCTCGGTCATCACCGTGGTCAACGAGTGGAACTCCTACCTGTGGCCGTTCCTCATCTCGGACACCGACAAGGTGGCTCCGCTGCAGGTGGGTCTCACCATGCTGCAGAACAACGACGGCGTCACCAACTGGGGACCCGTCATGGCGGCCACCATCCTCACCATCCTGCCCATGCTCATCATCTTCCTGGCTCTCCAGAAATGGATGATTCAGGGACTCACGTCGGGTGCCGTCAAGGGCTAACCCGCCAGTCAACTACAACTTCATCTCTCTACTTGTACTCATTTAAGGAGTTATCATGAAGCGTCGCGCTTTCCTGGCCATGCTTGGCCTGTCCGTTGCTACCACCACCCTGTCCGCTTGCGCCGGTACCGGCACCACCGCGAAGAAATCCGAAGGGGAGGGCGGCAAGGTCACCGAGCTTAACTGGTGGTCCAACCACCCAGGCTCGTCCAAAGACGTGGAGAAGGAACTCATCTCCCGCTTTGAGAAGGAGAACCCGGAGATCAAGATCAACCTCATCGATGCCGGTAAGGACTACGGCGAGGTTGCCCAGAAGTTCAACGCCGCGTTGACTGGATCCGATCTTCCCGACGTCGTGGTTATCGCCGACGTGACGTGGTACAACTTCGCCATCAACGGCCAGCTGGCCAACGTGGACGAGCTGGCCAAGGAGGCCGGCGTGGACCTGTCCAGCTACATCAAGCCGCTGTACGAGGACTACGCCTACGACGGCGGCCACTACGGCATGCCGTTCGCGCGTTCCACCCCGCTGTTCTACTACAACAAGGATGCCTGGAAGAAGGCTGGCCTGCCGGACCGTGGCCCGAAGGACTGGGAGGAGATGGAGGACTGGGCAGAGAAGCTTAAGAAGTCCGACTCCACGATGAAGCCTTTTGCGTGGGCTAATGGCGAGGGCTACCTGTCCTGGTACTTCCAGTCCGTCACCTGGTCCATGGGCGGCGCGTTCTCCGACGGCTGGGACTTCAAGTTCACCGATGACAAGACCGTTAAGGCCGTCGAATGGCTCAAGGAATTCACCGCGAAGGAGAAGGGCCTGTCCTACATGACCAAGGACCTGGCCATGGACTTCTCCTCCGGTTCCGTAGCGTCCATCGTGGAGTCCACCGGTTCGCTGGGTGGCGTGACCGAGAACGCCAAGTTCGAGGTGGGCACCGCGTTCCTGCCGAACCCGACGGGTGAGGGCGCCTGCCCGACCGGCGGCGCAGGCCTGGGCATCCCGGCGGGTATCCCGAAGGAACGCCAGCTGGCGGCAGTGAAGTTCATCGACTTCATCACCAACACCAAGAACACCGGCTACTGGTCCCGCAACGTTGGTTACATGCCGGTGCGTTCGGATGCTACCGAGGACGCGGAGCAGAAGAAGTTCATGGAGGAGAACCCGAACTTCGCCACCGCTATCGAGCAGCTGCCGGATACCCGTCCGCAGGACAACGCCCGCATCTTCCTGCCTAACGGCGACCAGGAGATCGGCGGCGCCTTGGAGACCATCGTGACCTCCCGCGCGGACGTGAAGAAGACCCTCGAGGATCTGCAGAAGAAGCTCGAGGGCGTGTACAACAACCAGGTTAAGCCGGTCGTTAAGGGCTAGTCCACGACTTTCGGCACGACACACAGTAGGGAAGTAAGGCATAACCATGGCAACTGTTCAATTCGACGCGGTATCTCGCATCTACACCAAGGGCGAAAAGCCGGCCGTCGATAAGCTCACCCTGGACATCGCGGACGGTGAGTTCCTGGTCCTCGTCGGCCCGTCCGGCTGCGGCAAATCCACCAGCTTGCGCATGCTGGCGGGGCTGGAGCCCACCGACGACGGCGCGATCCGCATCGGCGGCAAGGACGTCACCGGAGTGAACCCTTCGGATCGCGACGTTGCCATGGTCTTCCAGAACTACGCCCTGTACCCGAATATGACGGTGGCGGAGAACATGGGCTTCGCGCTGCGCAACCGCGGCGAGAAGAAGGATGTCATTGCGGCCAAGGTCCAGGAGGCGGCTGAGATTCTGCAGCTGGAAGATCTCCTGGACCGGAAACCCGCAAACCTCTCCGGCGGCCAGCGCCAGCGCGTGGCCATGGGGCGCGCGATCGTGCGTAACCCGGCCGTGTTCTGTATGGACGAGCCCTTGTCCAACCTGGACGCCAAGCTCCGCGTGTCCACGCGTGCGCAGATTTCCAACCTGCAGCGCCGTCTGGGAACCACCACGGTCTACGTCACCCACGACCAGACCGAGGCGATGACCATGGGTGACCGGGTCGCCGTCCTCAATGGTGGCGTGCTGCAGCAGGTTGCTACTCCGCGCGAGATCTACTCGCGCCCGGCCAACCTGTTCGTCGCGGGCTTTATTGGTTCTCCGGCCATGAATATCTACACCGTGCCGGTCCGTGACGGCGCCGTCGTCTTCGGCAACGTCACCGTTCCTGTCGCGGGCGTCGACCTGGCGGGGGCGGAGAAGGTCACCGTGGGCGTGCGGCCTGAGGATCTGCACCGCGCCACGGATGGCAAGGGCCTCGACGTCGTGGTGAGCCACGTGGAGGAACTCGGCTACGAGTCTTTCGCTTACTGCGAGCCGGTGGGCAACGCTGATATGACATCGAGCACCCACCTCACCGGTCTCACCGGAATCCGCCTCACGGATCGCGGTGGTGTGGACGTCGAGCAGCAGCTCACCGTGGCGCCAGACCCAGCGAAGCTGCATCTTTTCGACGCTGACACCGGAGATCGCTTGGTCTAAACAACTCCGCATCGCACCCCGCCACGCCAAGGAACAATTGGCCGGCGGGGTGCGTTGCGTTTACTAAGCTAGGCTGTAACTCCCAATATCTATCTGTGAAGAAAAGCGAGACTCGACACTTCTATGGCACACATGCAAGAAAGCGCCGACCTGCTCAAGTGTTCCTTCTGCGGGAAGAGCCAGAAGCAGGTGAAGAAGCTCATCGCCGGCGGCGGTGTTTATATCTGCGATGAATGCATTGAGCTGTGCAACGAAATCATCGAAGAGGAGCTCCTCAACACCAAGAACGAGGAGGAGGCCAAGCAGGAAACCCGCCTGCCGCGCCCCAAGGAAATCTCCGCGTTCCTCGACAAGTACGTCATCGGCCAAGACGACGCCAAGCGCATCCTGTCCGTGGCGGTATACAACCACTACAAGCGCATCAAGGCGGAAAGCCAGGCGTCGGTGAGCGATCGTCGCAAGGCGAAGGACCCGGACGACGCCGTGGAGATCGCTAAGTCCAACATCCTCATGCTGGGCCCCACTGGTTCAGGTAAGACCTACCTGGCGCAGACGCTGGCCCGCATGCTGGACGTGCCTTTCGCTATTGCCGACGCCACGAGCCTTACCGAGGCCGGCTACGTGGGCGAGGACGTGGAAAACATCCTGCTCAAGTTGCTGCAGGCCGCCGACTTCGATGTGGAGCGCGCGCAGCGCGGCATCATCTACGTGGACGAGGTGGACAAGATCACCCGCAAATCGGAGAACCCGTCGATTACCCGCGACGTCTCCGGCGAGGGCGTGCAGCAGGCGCTGTTGAAGATCCTGGAGGGCACCGTGGCGTCTATCCCGCCCCAGGGCGGGCGCAAGCACCCGAACCAGGAGTTCATCCAGCTGGACACCTCCAACGTGCTGTTCATCGTGGCCGGCGCCTTCGCGGGCTTGGAGAAGGTCATCTCTGAGCGCGTGGGCAAGAAGGGCCTGGGCTTCGGCGCGCAGCTGGAGTCCAAGAAGGAGCAGGAAGCCGAGAAGGATCTCTTCGCCGAGGTGCGCCCGGAGGACCTGGTGAAGTTCGGGCTCATCCCGGAGTTCATCGGCCGCCTCCCGGTGGTGGCCACTGTGGAGAACCTGGACCAGGAGTCCCTCGTGCGCGTGCTCACGGAACCACGCAACTCACTGGTGCGCCAGTATCAGGCGCTGTTTGAGATGGATGACGCGGATTTGCAGTTTGCCGACGGCGCGTTGGAGGCCATCGCGGACAAGGCCCTGGAGCGCAAGACGGGCGCCCGCGGTCTGCGCGCCATCATGGAAGAGGTGCTGGTGCCGGTCATGTACGACATCCCGGACGCCGAGACCCGCGCCACCGTGACCATCACCCCGGAGGTCATCACTGACGGCGCCGAGCCGGTCATCGAGTTCGCGGTCGCCGAGGAGCAGTCGGCTTAGGCGTAAGCGTCGTCGCTGTAGGCGTCGGTGGCGTAGATGTCCGCGGTCGCGTCCTCGTGGTCTGCCTCCGAGAGGTAGGACGAGTGCCCCGTGGCGGGCAGGTTTGAAGTGAGGAACGCGATGACCGCGTCGGTGGCCAGGCGATGGGCGCCGGCGCGATTGTCGTTGCTGTCCAGGGCGACGTCCCACACCCGGTCCATCATGCCGCGGTGCGAGATGTGCGCCATGGATAGCGTGGTCATGAGGTAGAAGATGTCCGCGGCGGAGATGCCGGGGCGGAAGGCACCCGCGTCCTGGCCGCGGATGAGCAATTTGTTCAGATACTTGGACAGCTCGGAGATCTGTTCCGCGGAGTCCTGCAGGGCCTCGCGGCCCGGCTTGTCGTGTTCCAGGCGCGCGAGCAGCTGGACCTCGGTGGGGTGTGCGGCCATGTGCTCGAAAGCGACGTCGATAAGCGCCCGCATGTCATCCACGGCGACGGGGGAGTGGGACTCCAAGGACGCGATGTCCGGGAGCACACGCTGCAGTGCCGTATCCACCGCGCGGTGGTAGAGCCCCGCTTTGTCCGTGAAGTGATAGTGGATCATACGCTTGGACATGCCGGACAGCGTGGAGAGCTTGTCCATCTTCGTCGCCGAGAAGCCCCGCTCGGCGAATTCGGCGATGGCAACACCGACCACCCGCTCCAAGGCGGCCTGGCCCTGGCGGGAGGAGCGGTGGGTCTGTGGCGTCATAGCGAAAGCCCCCTTTGTGATTGAGTCGCCGGTTATTACTGGTATTAGAGACGGGTCTACCTAGCAATCGTGCCCCAAAAGTGATTGCCGTGTTTGAATGTCTGCATTGTGTGGGTGAAAATGCCTGTTAGCGCGCCCAAATGGGGGTGAATCAGGCAAGGTGGCTGGTCGTGGGCGGGTGGTTTGCCTAAGCCGCTAAACTAGGACGGGTGACTGAGCAAAAAGTAGGCATCGACCGTTCCAACGAACTCCCCAAGTCCTGGAATCCGCAGGACCACGAGGAGGCGCTGTACGAAGGCTGGGTGAAGGCAGGTTATTTCACCCCTGACGCGGAGAGCGAGAAGCCCGCGTACTCCATTGTCCTGCCGCCGCCGAACGTGACCGGCCAGCTGCACATGGGCCACGCGTTAGACCACACGCTCATTGACTCCATTATCCGCCGCAAGCGCATGCAGGGCTTTGCTACCTTGTGGCTGCCGGGCGCGGACCACGCGGGCATCGCCACCCAGACCAAGGTGGAGGCCAAGCTCAAGGAGACCGAGGGCAAGTCCCGTTGGGACTACGAGCGCGAGGAATTCATCTCCAAAGTGTGGGAATGGAAGGAAGAATACGGCGGCACCATCCAGTCGCAGATGCGCGCCATTGGTGACTCCGTGGACTGGTCCCGCGAGCGCTTCACTTTGGACGAGGGTCTGTCGCGTGCGGTGCAGACCATCTTCAAGCAACTTTTTGATGCCGGGCTCATCTACCAGGCCAACCGTCTGGTCAACTGGTCCCCGGTGCTGGAGACGGCCGTCTCCGACATCGAGGTCGTCTACAAGGACGTCGAGGGCGAGCTCGTGTCCTTCCGCTACGGCTCCATGAACGACGACGAGCCGCACTTGGTGGTGGCCACCACGCGTGTGGAGACCATGCTTGGCGATGTCGCGATTGCCGTCCATCCCGAGGACGAGCGCTACCAGCACCTCGTGGGCACCGAGCTGCCGCACCCGTTCCGCGACGACCTCACGCTGAAAATCATCGCCGACGATTACGTGGATCCGGAATTCGGCACCGGCGCCGTGAAGATCACCCCGGCGCACGACCCCAACGACTACGCCATGGGCCTGCGCCATGACCTGGACATGCCGACGGTCATGGACACCACCGGGCACATCGCGGACACCGGCACCCGCTTCGACGGCATGACCCGCGAGGAAGCCCGCGTGGCCATCCGCGAGGCGCTGGCGGAGCAGGGGCGCATCGTCAAGGAAGTCCGACCCTACGTGCACTCGGTGGGCCACTCGGAGCGCTCGGGCGAAGCCATTGAGCCGCGCCTGTCGCTGCAGTGGTTCGTCAAGGTGGACGAGCTGGCGAAGATGTCCGGCGACGCCATCCGCGAGGGCGACACCACCGTCCACCCGCAGGCCCTGGAGCCGCGCTACTTCGAGTGGGTGGACGACATGCACGACTGGTGCATCTCGCGCCAGCTGTGGTGGGGCCACCGCATCCCGATCTGGTACGGGCCGGACGGCGACATCGTGTGCGTGGGCCCGGACGAGGAGCCCCCGGCGGGCTACGTCCAAGACGAGGACGTGCTGGATACCTGGTTCTCGTCCGCGCTGTGGCCGTTTTCCACGATGGGCTGGCCGGACAAGACCCCGGACCTGGAGAAGTTTTATCCCACTAACGTGCTGGTCACCGCCTACGACATCCTGTTCTTCTGGGTGGCGCGCATGATGATGTTCGGCACCTTCGCCGCCAAGCAGACCCCGGAGCTGCTCGGCGCGGGCAGTAACGGCCGCCCGCAGGTGCCGTTCACCGACCTGTACCTCCACGGCCTGGTGCGCGACGAACAGGGACGCAAGATGTCCAAGTCCCTGGGCAACGGCATCGATCCCATGGACTGGGTGCGCGACTACGGTGCGGATGCCTTGCGCTTTACCCTGGCGCGCGGCGCGAACCCGGGCGTGGATCTTCCAGTGGGCGACGACGCCGCCGCGGCCTCGCGCAACTTTGCCACCAAGCTGTTCAACGCCACCAAGTTCGCGCTCATGAACGGCGCAGGCCTGGCGGAGCTTCCCGCCCGCGAGGAACTCACGGACGCCGACCGCTGGATCCTGGACCGCGCGGAGGAAGTCCGCGTGAAGGTGGACGCCTACCTGGACGACTTCCAGTTCGCCAAGGCCAACGAGCTGCTCTACCACTTCGCGTGGGACGAGCTGTGCGACTGGTACGTGGAGATCGCCAAGACGCAGATCCCGCGCGACGAGGTCACGCTGCGCGGCACCAACACCCAGATCGTGCTGGGCCGCGTGCTCGACGTCGTGCTGCGCCTGCTGCACCCGACCATGCCGTTTATCACCGAGGTGCTGTGGAAGGCCCTGACCGGCGGCGAGTCCATCGTGGTCGCGCCGTGGCCGACGGCCGAGGACACCAACGGTGGCGTGGCGAAGGACGAGGCGGCCGCGCGCCGCATCGCGGATGCCGACAAGCTCATCACCGAGCTGCGCCGCTTCCGCGCAGATCAGGG
Organism: Corynebacterium incognita; assembly: GCF_014217255.1. Classification (NCBI taxonomy): domain Bacteria; kingdom Bacillati; phylum Actinomycetota; class Actinomycetes; order Mycobacteriales; family Corynebacteriaceae; genus Corynebacterium; species Corynebacterium incognitum. Next base: position 679,302 of record NZ_CP059404.1, on the reverse strand, counting down.
CGTGAAGCCCTCACAGAAGGTGCCGGGCCGCCTGGACTTCGCTGCCGCGGATCTGGCCGGGCAGGAAGAGATGATCCGCAACCTGGCCAACACCACCGCGCCGGACGATGACTTCACTGCGTCCGCGACCATCGAGGTGCGCCTGTCGCAGGCCACCATCGAGGTCGCGCTGGATACCTCCGGGGCCGTGGACGTCGACGCCGAGCGTAAGCGCCTGGAGAAGGACCTGGCCAAGGCCAACAAGGAACTCGAGCAGACCGGCAAGAAGTTGGGCAACGAGGCCTTCCTGGCCAAGGCGCCGGACGAGGTGGTGGAGAAGATCCGCGAGCGTCGCCGCATCGCCGAGGAAGAGGTCACCCGCATCACTGCGCGACTCGACGGTCTGGGGGCGGCTCAGTAGTGGCTGACAACCAGCCGGACAATAATGGCGAGGAGCTCGAGATCGTCGACGCGCTCGCCGAAGGTACCGCCGACAGCCCGGTAGAGATCACCGAATCCGGACTCACGCTCAACCTCGGCGGCGGGCCGGAGGAGTACTCCGCGCCCGCGCCGCAGGAGGTCAGTGCGGAGGAGCTGCGCGCGCTCGCGGACGTCGACAAGCAACTCGATGCCCGCTGGCCCGAGACGCAGATCGAGCCCTCCCTGGACCGTATCCGGATGCTGATGGACTTGTTGGGCAACCCCCAGCACTCGTTCCAGACCATCCACGTGGCCGGGACCAACGGCAAGTCCTCGACGTCGCGGATGATCGAGTCCCTGCTGCGTTCTTTCCACCGCCGCACCGGGTTGTTCACCTCCCCGCACCTGCAGCGCGTGACCGAGCGCATCGGCATCGACGGCCAGCCCATCCACCCGCGCGATTACGTGCGCATCTGGGAGGAAATCAAGCCCTACGTGGAGATGGTGGACGCCCACTCGCAGGCCGAAGGCGGCCCCGCGATGAGCAAGTTCGAGGTGCTCGTGGCCATGGGTTACGCCGCGTTTGCCGACGCCCCCGTGGACGTCGCCGTCATCGAGGTCGGCCTCGGCGGCACATGGGACGCCACCAACGTCATTGACCCGGAGGTCGCGGTCATCACCCCAATCGGCCTCGACCACGTGGAGCTGCTCGGCGACACGTTGGAGGAGATCGCGGGCGAGAAGGCCGGCATCATCAAACCGCGCGCCGACCGCGACGAGGTGCTGACCCCGAACGAGAACATCGTGGTCATCTCCGAGCAGGAGCCTGCGGCCATGCAGGTGTTGCTCAACAAGGCGGTGGCCACGGATAACGCGGTGGCGCGCGCGGGCAGCGAGTTCGCCGCGCTGGAATCGCGCATCGCGGTCGGCGGCCAGCAGCTGACCATCCAGGGGCTCGGCGGCGAGTACGCCGACATCTTCCTGCCGCTGTCCGGTGAACACCAGGCGAAGAATGCCGCCGTGGCCTTGGCTGCCGTGGAGGCTTTCTTCGGCGCGAGCACCGGGCGCCCGCTGGACGTGGAGACGGTGCGTACCGGTTTCGCGGAGGCGGTCTCCCCGGGCCGGTTGGAGCGCGTGCGCACCAGCCCCACCACGTTCATCGACGCCGCCCACAACCCGCACGGCGCGAAGGCACTGGGCGCGGCGCTGGAGCGCGATTTCAACTTTGCGCGGCTCATCGGCGTCGTCGCTGTGCTGGGGGACAAGGACGCCGCGGGCATCCTCACCGCGCTGGAACCCTATCTTCACGAGGTGGTGATCACCCAGAACACCTCGCCGCGCGCCTTGGACGCCTACGAGCTGGCCGACGCCGCGCGCGACATCTTCGGCGAGGAGCGCGTCCACGTGACCGACACCCTGCCGGGCGCGTACGCCTTGGCGGTGGAGCTGGCCGAGGATGCGGAGATTCAGTCCGGCTCCGGTATCGTCATCACCGGTTCTGTGGTTACCGCGGGCGAGGCCCGCACGATGTTTGGAAAGGACCCCGCATGACCGACAACCTTCGCAAGGGTGCCCCGGGCTCCCACCCCGGTGCACCAAGGAACAACGAGTACGGCCCGCTCGGCCCCGGCAAGGACCCGGTCAAGGACCCGATGAAGGGGCTGCGCGGCATGCTCAACGGCGTGCTGATCATGGAGGGCATCTCCATCCTCTTGGCGCTGCTGGTGGTCCTGAAGGTGGAAGAAGGCGCGTACTGGACCACGTTTAACTGGGTCTTCATCACGGTCTTGGGCCTGGCGCACTTTGTGATGTGTGGTTTCCAGACCAAGCCCTGGGCGATGGCGGTTAACGTGGCTTTGCAAGTCATCGGTCTGTTCGGCTTCGCCATCCACTGGTCCGTGGGCGCGGTGGTGCTGATCTTCGCGCTGGTGTGGGCGTTCATGTTTCACCTGCGTTCTTCGCTGGTGGCCCGCATGGAGCGCGGTCTGCTCACCACGCAGCACCTGGGAACCGACTAGTCCCGGCAGTAGTCCTCGTGCGCCTGGTGCGTGGTCTCCTCGATTTGGATGGTGGAGTGCTCGATGCCGAAGTCGCGCAGTCGGGCCTGCGCGGCGTCGAGAAGCACCCCATTGTGCGACGCCGGGCAGGCGGAGACCAGGTGGCAGGTGGCCAGGGGAGTGCTACCGTCGATGCTCCACAGGTGCAGGTCGTGCACCGAATCCACGTGTTCTAAACCGTTGAGGGCGTCCTCGACCTCGCGGGCATCGATGCCCGCCGGGGAATTATTCAGCAGGACGCGCAGGGAATCGCGCACCAGCGCGAGCGCCCGCGGCAGCACGAGCCCCGCGATGATGAGCGACGCGATGGTGTCGGCCGGAACCCAGCCGGTGAAACGGATGATGAGGCCGGCGACAATGACCGCGACCGAGCCCAGCAAATCCGACAGCACGTGCAGGTACGCCCCGCGGAGGTTGAGGCTGTCGTGCTGGTGGCGGGTTAGGATGAGCGCGGAGACCGCGTTGGCCACCAAGCCCACTGTGGCGACCACGAGCATGATGCCGGTATCGATGTGCGGGGCGTCGCCACCCAGTCTGGTGAGCGCACGGACCGCGATCCACACCGCGATGCCGGTGACCACCACGCCGTTGACGGTGGCGGCGATGACCTCCACGCGTCGATAGCCAAACGTGGCCTTGTGGTCGGCGCGCCGCCGCCCCACTAACACCGCGATGAGCGCCAGCAGCAAGCCCGTGGAATCCGAGAGCATATGCATCGCGTCGGAGACCAGCGCGAGTGATCCGGACACCAGGCCGCCGATGACCTGCGCGATGAAGATGACCGCCGTGACTCCCAGGACCAGGAACAGCGCCCGCGTCGCGGACGGCGCGTGGCTGTGTGTACCGGGCTGGTGAGAGTGATCGTGCATACCCTCAGTGTAGGCCAGCGTCCACCTTATTGAAAACAAAATGAAAATCTGTGGCACGCTGCAGGGCCGCTACTATGGCAGGCATGCGCTCCGTTTCATTCGGAGTCTCCGCCCTCTTCTGCATCCTCGCCATCGTCCTCGTCCTCACCGGCCAGCCCCGCTGGATGGGGCTGATCGTCATCCTCTTGGCCGGCGTCTGCCTGTTCTACGGCCTATACCTGACCTATCAGAGCAAGGAAACCGGCCCTATTGAGCTTGACGATGACCAGCGCCGCACCATCCAGGATCTCCTCGCCGAAGGTAAGTTTGGTACGGCGGTTAACCAGGTGAAACTCTGGCACCGGCACGCAAGTACGGAGGAAGCGCAACGCATAGTGCGCGCACTTGATCAGCGTTAGGCACGATTGCGTACATGACTGAACGTACTCTCATCCTTATTAAGCCAGACGGCGTCAAGAACGGCCACGTGGGCGAGATCATTGCCCGCATCGAACGCAAGGGCCTCAAGCTCGTTGAGATGGATCTGCGCACCGCAGACCGCGAGACCGCTGAGAAACACTACGAGGAGCACAAGGACAAGCCTGTCTTCGGCGAGCTGGTGGACTTCATCACCTCCGCACCGCTGGTTGCAGGCATTGTCGAGGGCGAGCGCGCCATCGAGGCATGGCGTCAGCTGGCCGGCGGCACTGACCCAGTCTCCAAGGCCACCCCGGGCACTATCCGCGGTGACTTCGCACTGACCGTTGGCGAGAACGTCGTTCACGGCTCCGACTCCTAAGAGTCCGCCGAGCGCGAGATCGCTATCTGGTTTCCGAACCTCTAAACCGGCGCCACCAAAAAGTTCCTAGTCCGCACCCGAAGTTTGATGGGGTGGGACGAGGAACTTTTTGGTTTTTAGACGGGGTGCGGGGCTTAGAACGGGAGCTTGATGCCGTACTTCTTGGCCAGCTTCTTCAGATCGCCTACCGGCATGCCCTTGCCGAGCACCGCCATGCCGCCAGCCAGCGCGGCGATGATCGCCACCACGGCTGCGATGGCACCGCCTGCCGACGACCCGTTGGAGCTTCTGGCAGCGCTACCGTTGTTGCTGCCACCGTTCTTCTCGCCCTTGGACAGGGTGAATTCTTGGGCGTTCATGTTCCACCTGCGCTCGTCGCTGGTGGCGCGCATGGAGCGTGGCCTGCTCACTACCCAGCACCTCGGCACCGAGTAGTGAGCGCCGCCCCTGGCGGGGCGTGCCGGCTTAGAACTTGATGCCGTGCTGCTGGGCCAGCTTCTTCAAGTCCACGCCGGGGATCTTGAAGTTAGCGAACTGGCTAAGCGCCGCGCCGCCCAGGAAGGCAACCAGCATGAGCACCGGGGTCAGCCAGCCCGCGGAGCCGGTGGAGGATCCGCCCGAGGAGCCATCGGAAGAACCGTCCGAGGAACCACCGTCGGAGGCGCCCTTGGCCAGGGTGAACTCATCCACCAGGTCGCCGTTGAAGTCCTTGGTGGTCACCTTCAGCTCGTCGCCGGAGACCTCAATGTTGGTGTAGTCCGGCGAGAAGTTCTGATCCCACAGCGCGGTCCAGTAGCGCATGGAGCCGTCAGCCTTGGACTGCTCGTAGGTGTAGTCCTCCGGGCGGTCGCCCACGGCTGGGTCGTAGAAGTTGTAGAACTTCGAGCCGGACGCCGAGTTGAGGGTCAGGTACTGCACCTGGCCCTCCTCCGGGTGCAGGACCTCGCCGACCTTGTTCTCTGCCTCGGAGACAACCGGGCGGTTGCCGTCCATGAGGTGGGAACGGGTGTGGATGTGATCGTGGCCCGAGATGACCAGGTCCACGCCCATCTCCGAGTAGAAGCGGGTCATTTCGTCGCGCATCGCCATGACGTTGGTGTCCTCCTGGTGGTACGCCTGGGAGAACAGGGCGTGATGGAAGGTGACGATGATCCAGTCCTTGTCAGAACCAGCCTTCTCAATGGCGTCGCGCACGAACTGCTTGTCGTTTTCGTAGTCCCACCAGTGGTTGGAATCGAGGGAGACCACGAGAGAGTTGTTGTACTCATAGAAGTAATTGTGGCCATCAGCGCTCAGGTTCGGGCGGTTGTAGAAGGCGTTGTAGGAGGCCAAGTCGACGTCGTCGTGGTTACCGTTGTTCGGCGCTAAGCGGTACTGCTGCAGCTGCTCCGCGGAGGTGAATCCGTTGTGCTCCTGCTTGTTGGACTTGTTGGTCTGGTCGCCACCGGACAGGATGTAGGAAGTGTCCGGGAGTTCGGCGAACACCTGGTCCAGGTTGTTCGCCCACGCGGTGGCATCCGCCTCGGTACGCTCGTCTGGGGTGCCCTCGTAGCCAATGTTGCCGCCGGAGCCCAGCTGCGGGTCTCCGACAGCGAGGAAGTTCCACTCGTCACCGAAGGACTTGGTGGAGAACTCCTGCAACTCAGACCAGCCCGTGGCGTCCGAACCTACGCGGTAGACATAGGAGGTGTTTTCCTCCAGCCCGGTGATGACTGCCTTGTGCGAAGAGAACTTGCCGGTTTCGGTGCCGTCGTAGTCGTAGCTCACGGAAATGTCCGCGTTGGTGGAATCGGTCGCAACGGTGGTGCCCGCGGTGGCGATGTTGTCCGCTGTCACTTCGCCCGCAACGCCGAACTGCACGGACTGACCGGTGACATCCTTCTCGGTCAACCAGGACAGGTTGGCCTCGGTCTCGTCCGCGCCCACGCCGAAGACGATGTTCTGGATGCCGGTCTCATCGGTCACTCCGGGGATGTCCACGTAGGACACCGGATCCGATTCCTGCGCGAGGGCGGGAACGGAGGTGAAGGTGAGGGATACAGCCGTGATGCTGGCCGTGAGCGCGGTGACAAAGCGCTTCTGCATATGCTCTTGCTCCTTAGAGAGATGGATGGAGTTGTGGGGGGCCTTGTCCTAGGCAAGGCAGGCCGAAACTGATAATAAACTCAACACAGCCTTTTTGCAGTGCGTGCATAAATAGTGCTGTCTTCCGGGGAAAGTAGACTGCGTTGACTAGCAAGAGGCTAGGAAGCGTGCGGTGGGGTGGCTATTATCGAGCCCATGCGTCAAGGAATTTTTGTTCTCTCCGCCCTCTTCTGCATCCTCGCCATCGTCCTCGTCCTCACCGGCCAGCCCCGCTGGATGGGGCTCATCGTCTTGCTTCTCGCCGGAGCCTGCCTCGCGGCGGGCCTCTACCTGCAGTATCGGCAGGGGGCGAGCGAGTCGCCGGAACTCGATGAACGGCAGCGCGCGGTCATCTCGGACCTGTTGGCGGAAGGGAAGTACGGCACGGCGGTTAACCAGGTGAAACTGTGGAAGCGCAACGTTTCCCGAGAACAAGCGGAATCTATAGTGCGCGCACTTGATCAGCGTTAGGTACGATTGCGTACATGACTGAACGTACTCTCATCCTTATCAAGCCAGACGGCGTCAAGAACGGCCACGTGGGCGAGATTATCGCCCGCATCGAGCGCAAGGGCCTCAAGCTCGTTGAGATGGATCTGCGCACCGCAGACCGCGAGACCGCTGAGAAGCACTACGAGGAGCACAAGGACAAGCCTTTCTTCGGCGAGCTGGTGGACTTCATCACCTCCGCACCGCTGGTTGCAGGCATTGTCGAGGGCGAGCGCGCCATCGAGGCATGGCGTCAGCTGGCCGGCGGCACTGACCCAGTCTCCAAGGCCACCCCGGGCACCATCCGCGGTGACTTCGCACTGACCGTTGGCGAGAACGTCGTTCACGGCTCCGACTCCCCAGAGTCCGCCGAGCGCGAGATTGCTATCTGGTTCCCGAACCTCTAAAGCGGCGCTGAGCTAAGCGCAGCCCACCAGTTCCTAGTCCGCACCCGAAGTTTGATGGGGGCGGGGCTAGGAACTTTTGGTTTTCGCGTGCGGCGGGCACTTTTCTTCCAGGTTAGGGTGAAAAACGCGATCGATACCCCCGGAGTGGGAAGATTGTGGCTGTCTCGGCGGCTCGCGGAGCTCTTCTAGCGCCGATCCACGTGGTTGAGCACCCGCAGGCCAAACGGGGAGACCGACAGTTTCCACTTCTTGAGGGGTTTTTCTAGTGCGCTGCGGCGCACGTCAAGCAGTGATCGCTCATCCAGTTCCTCAATAGGTGCCTCGAGTTTGTCAAGGCTCGTGTCGAGGTGGCGCGCCAGTTGCTTGATATGCAGCCACTGGCCGTCTACCGCGCCCAGGGCTACTAGCGTCGCCAGTAGCTCCTTATTCGCAGCAGCCAGATCAAGGGCGTCGGCGGTGATGTCATCGATGCGGTGATCAGCATCCAAGAGCTGACGGGTGCGCCGCTTGCCGATGCGATAAGAAAAGGTCTCCAGTGACCGCCACGTCAAGCTCACACCCACAATCATGAGCAGCCACAAGGCTACAAACCCTAACGATCTAGTCACCGCCTCGGGAAGGTGGAAAAATGTCCCGTTGGCGTCGTCGAAAAGCCCTACTAAGGCGGGGCTTAGCGCGCTGCCGATCGTAGGGGCGAACATGGAAACGTAGTACAGCTGCGAATAGTCGCCTTCACGGTAGTCCTCTTTCCTCACCCAGTACTTGAGGCTGTTCCATGGCCGCAGCACCAGCAGCGCCAGTATCGTCGCGGGCAACGCCACCCAGGCGATGGGGAACAATTCCAGCGACAGCGCGGCGTACGCGGCCGTTCCCGGCACAGTGACCCCGAGGATGCGCTTGATGCCCGCCTCGTGGTGCGCACGTTTGTCCGCCACCACGAGCGGGAATCGCTTCCTGGGTTCGAGCTCTTTGCCGGGGTCTGCCATCGCCCTCATGGTAGCGCATTCGGGTGCCGCCACGCGCCGGACAGGCACTAGCTGTGACACAATGGGGAAGGCCTGTGAATGGCCCAGAATTAACAACTTCATATCACACCCGCGGGGATGGTCCCTGGGGAGATTTCATTTAACGTATGCCCGCCCGTGCGGC